>DCSN01000209.1:1488-13970 GCA_002325645.1 Pseudanabaena sp. UBA1465 | reverse complement strand
ATGAGTGTCGGGTATGTCACTCGCGAGTAGTTACAGCGCTTTGCGCTTACTTAAAACCCAAAAATATTTTTGTACTACTCAAAGCCGCAATAGGCCGTATTACAGCGCTTTGCGCTTTCAAAATTTTCTTTGGACTACTTGAAGCTTTAACAGTCCTCAATAAAAAAGGGAGCGCGTTGCGCTCCCTTTTTTATTGAGGATCGGTTTGGCTGGGAATCATCACGATCGCCCAATAGGGAACGTTATCGGGATCAACTTCAGCGATCGGCTTAATTACTTGATTCGGTAAAGTTGCTCGTTCAATATATAGAGCGCGTTCAAAGAGATTTAATTCTTCCAAAACAGCCTTCAGTTTGGCGAAATGTCTACCTAATTTAATGATTACGGCAGCATCGGCAACCGCTAGGCGATCGCGCAAAATATCCGCTTCCAAAGTTGCAGGCATAATGCTCAAAACATCATTGCGGAAAGTTAACGGCGCACCCAGCATCGCGGCACTGGCAAAGGTGGAAGATATACCAGGGATTACTTCGGTATGAAAGCGATCGGACAGACGCTTGAAAATATACATAAATGAGCCGTAAAGCATCGGCTCGCCTTCGCAAAGTACGGCAACATCGCGCCCTGCTTCTAAATGTTCAGCAATTTTTTCCGCGCCAATATCGTAGTAGGGCTGTGAAGATCTTTCTACGCTAAAAGGAAGCGGCATCGGCACTTCAATCTGGTCAGGACGGATAAAATCAGCAACGATCGCCCTTGCAAAAACCTTACCGTTTTCCATGGTTGGATAGGCGATTACAGGTACTGAGGTTAAGATGCGATGCGCTTTAATGGTTAATAGTTCTGGATCACCTGGTCCAAGCCCTAGACCATAGAGATTTCCTTTTGCTTTTGTTTCGATTATGTTTTCCATTATATTTTTTTTAGTAATATAGCAACCAAGGTAGGCGGCGCGATGCGCCGCCTACGTTATATCTCATTCTCCATCGCTAAGGCATTCAAGGCGGCGGCGCACATCGCACTTCCCCCACGCCGACCGTGAATGGTCAAAAAGGGGATACCACGACTATTTTCCGCTAAAGCTGCTTTTGACTCGATCGCACCGACAAAACCAACAGGAAATCCTAGTATAACGGCTGGCTTCGGAAAACCATCATCAAGCAATTCTAAGAGCCGAAATAGGGCTGTAGGTGCATTGCCGATCGCCACAATCGATCCCGCAATATGCGATCGCCATAGTTCCATTGCCGCCGCCGATCGCGTATTGCCGATTTGTTTGGCAAGGTCGGGAACTTCAGGCTCATTGAGAGTGCAAATTACGGCGTTATTGGCGGGTAAGCGCTTACGAGTCACCCCATTCGCCACCATCTGCGCGTCACAGAGGATATTTGCACCATTTTTGAGCGCTTCTCTACCAATTCTAACCAAATCTTCAGAATAGGCAAGATCGTTGACAATATCGGTCATCCCACAGGAGTGAATCAGCCGCACCGCAACCACTTCTAAATCCTGTGGCAAGATCGCTAAATTTGCCTCGTCGCGAATCGTCGCAAAGGATTTACGATAGATTTCATTACCATCACGAATGTAATCAAGCATGGCTGATCACTTCCCTTAATTCTTGCAGATTGCATTGATTCACAAATTCCCGAAAACTCTGCTCAGGATTTTGGCGCTGGCTTTGATAGATATTGAGCAAGCGTTCCATTAATTGCGGCAACTCATGAGCCGCATATTCTGCATAGAGTTCTCTTCCAAAACTAATTTCGCCATCACCGACATAATCACCAACGTAAATTCGATAACTTTCGGAATCTTTTCCTACCAGAGCAATGTCGCTGGCATGGTGCTGAGCGCAGGATTTATCACAACCTGAAAAATGCAAATTAATCGGATAATCCAGTTGCATACATTTCTCTAAGTGAGAGGCGATCGCCTTAGCATCGGCTTGAGTATCCGTAAAGGCTGATTTACATCCTTTATAACCAGAACAAGCTGCGATCGCCGCATAGGGATGATGATCCAAAATATACAATCCCAAATTCAAGATTTCCTGCGTTACCTGCTCAAGATCAGCTTCCGCAATATCTGTGATCAGCAGATTTTGCCAAGGTGTTAACCGTAAAGCCCCACCTCCATAATGTTTCGCGAGATTTGCTAATCCTGCAAGTTGCTGCGAAGTTAATCTTCCTAAAGGAATTACTACACCAATATAGAAAAGTCCTGATTGTTTTTGAGGATGAATCCCTAAATGTTGATTAATTCTCCCCCCTTTACAAGGGTGGCTGGGGGGAATCTCACCCCTAAATTTATACTTTTCAATTACTTGTAGATAACGATCCACACCCCAATCATGCAGTAATTCCCTTAATCTGGGCGGACGCGATCGCGAATGGGTTTTCTGCTCTAGCTTTTGCTGTGTATATTCTCGATAAAATTCCGTTAGAGCCGCAAGAACTTCCAAGACTTGGTTTTGAGAAATTAACACATTTACTGATGCTGGCGAATCACCGCGATCGCCTAATCCTAAATGCAAATCAAAATAAATTTGATCATTAATTTCAACAGCTACTAAACAAATATCATTAGGGCGATCGCTAACCCTAATTGCTTCGCCGCCATCAAAACAAATACTAAATTTATTAGAAAGAATCGTTAATTCAGGATGCTGCAATAGATAGAAATTCCATGCTTTAACCAATGGAATTGTATTGATTTTTGCTTGGGCATCAATCCCAGCGCTGGGACTAGCCATCATATTCCTCAAACCGTCGGTGCTTTCGGTGCTTGAGGCAAGTCCATAATCCTGAAAGTCTAGCAATACTTCTTCAATTAAAGCTTGGCTGGTGCGGATTTGTAGATTCGCTCGATTGGTAATTTGGATTTCACCATTACCAAACCGATTGACAACCCCTAGGAGAACTTCGCATTGCTTAGAAGTAATTAATCCCGCAGGTAAACGGATACGCGAAAGAATGCCGTCTTGGGCAGTGGCGGCATTAAAGAGACTGGGACAAATGGCTGTAGTAGATTGCAATTGAGAATATTCCAAAAAAAATATAGATGTCGCCCTCACCCCCTAGCCCCCTCTCCCAATGGGAGAGGGGCTAGGGGTGAGGGGCTTATAAACTTAGCGCCGCTTCAATTTGCGATCGCTCTAAAGATTGACCGATAAATACCAAACGGGTTTGGCGAGTTTCATCACTAGCCCACAGGCGATCGTAAGATGTTTCGAGGCGATCGCCTACGCCCTGTAACACCATTCGCATCGGCTTATTGGGGACATTCACAAAGCCCTTAATCCGATAGATTTCCTGATCGGCGATCGCTTGTTTCAGCGATGTAAGTAACTGAGTTGGCTCAAAGGCGCGATCGGTAACGATATTAATCGAATTAATATTATCGTCATGTTCATGCTCTTCTTCAGAATCATGATGGCTAGGACGCGCATCTAGATTATCCTCAACCGCAGCATTGAAGCCCAACAAAATATCAGAGCTAATTTTGCCTTCATCGCAGGCAATCACCTTAACGCCCTCACGCAATTCTTGTTTGAGCCATAAATGCACTTTGTTTTGAGCTTCAGCATCGACCAAGTCTGTTTTAGTTAATAAAACCAAATCGGCACAGGCTAACTGATCTTCAAATAATTCTTCAATCGGAGTTTCATGATCAAGATTGGGATCTTCCTGACGCTGAGCATTGAGCGCATCCAAATCACCTACCAATTTGCCACTAGCAACTGCCTCGCAATCAACAACGGCGATTACACCGTCAACCGTCGCACCATTGCGAATTTCTTGCCAACGGAAGGCTTGGATTAAGGGTTTGGGTAATGCTAAGCCAGAGGTTTCAATGAGAATGCAATCAATGCGATCGCGCCTTTTTAGAAGTTCTTGCATCGTTGGCAGAAATTCTTCTTGCACGGTGCAGCAAAGACAGCCATTGGTCAATTCCACAATATTAGGTATAACCTCTGTGCCATCTTCATCACAAACACGACAGGAACGCAGCAAGTCGCCATCAATACCAATCTCACCGAATTCATTCACAAGTACAGCAATCCGCCGACCTTGATTGTTTTGTAACTGCTCTCGAATTAGGGTAGTTTTACCGCTACCTAAAAAGCCAGTAATCACAGTTACAGGTATTTTCGCTGCCATAATTCTCTCTAAAAGCTCTTTTTAAAAATTTCAAAAGACTACATTGTAGAAATCCCAAAGTAGGGGCAATTCATGAATTGCCCCTACTTTGAAAACACTCTATCCCTTAGGCACTCATGACTAATACGTTGGGGCTACTCTTAATTACCAACAAAATCCCAAACAGCAAAATCAATGCCGAAACAATGAGTTCTACCACTGGCAGAGATATACCTAGCAAATGTATGCCTGTACCAAGCATTGCTGGCAAAACAAAGGATAGAGGAATGAAAATACCCTGAGGCTTGACGGTAGCAAATAAGCCGACAGCAACCATAAAAGCTAAGTAATCAAACCCAATTGTAGGGTGGGCTAAACCTGACATAAATCCTTCAAAAAAGTTACTAGGCATTCCGCCACCGATCGCGTGGTGTACCGATGCGGGGCTGGCAAATAGCAAAAAGCTGAAACCAAAAGCGATCGCTAATGCTTTAGATTGAACCGAAGCGAAAATCTTAGATAAATTCATGCTCTGTAACTCGCAGATATGGACAATGAAACTAGTTCTAGCGGGCATCCTGACTTTGATTACTTAATCCCTTAAGCACCTTTACAGTTGCGGTACAGCGTTGGACTTTCACCAAACTTTCCCCATTTGAGATTAGGGCAAATAAAAATATTTAGCTTAATCTCGCTTTTAACGGCTGATCCCCGTTAAAACTAGAACGACTTCTGACTCTACAATAATTTGTATGCGTTAGGAACAAATGTAAAAACATTTATTGATTTATTCATAAAATTAAACCCATATTATTGAGCCGCCCTCATAGCGGGCGGCTCAATAATATGGCTCTTAAAAATATGGCTCTTAAACTGTAGTGTATGCACGGCGTACGCTACGGTTTTTGACTCTATTTTTCAATGTAGTTTGCGAGTAAACTTTCAATGAAGTCATAAGGATAGAAGAGTTCTATCTAAGATAGAACTTTGAGAATTAGGCGATCGCATCGGAACTCTACCTGTTTTTAGACATTGCCAGAGATGATTAAATACCAGACCAGCATTGCCATTTTCATCTGTCGTAAAGTAGCCATGTCCAGTAGGAGAATCGTACCTATTATTGAAGTTATCGCAATCCACAGCATACACATTCTTGCTAACTCGATCCATGTGTTCAGGACCAGTATGTCCCAAACGTCGTGAAGCAATTGTACCGACATTAGCGACCTTACTTGCTCTCATGGCAAAATCATCCGCAGCGTAATAAACAACTACATTTCTAGCTGCAACAGGGATATATTGACCTTCTTGTCCAGATTCTAGAGCCTCATTCACAATATCTGCTGCTACCATAAAAATGTTGCGAAATACAAGGGGCAGTCCTTGAGGTAGGAAATACTGGACAATGGCGGCAAAGGTCGATCGCAAAACGCGATTTCCCATAGAATGCGCCAAAATATTAATCCGTTTAGTACAAGGAATTTTATCATCAGGGGTTTCGCGCCATTTGAGAAACTTTTGAAAGGCTCTCGCAAAAGCAACTCCACTCAGATCGGCTGCCATCTGATCGTCGAAGTAATCTTTTATGATTCCAAAATCATTGTCACAGGGCCAAATCATTGGAACAACACAAATGTGACCAGATTGCTTTTGATCAAATAGCCTCTGTAATTCTGCTGCTTTTTGAAAAACACCCTCTGGCAAATTGGAAAATCCATGAATATAGAGTAGGATTTCATCTGCTTTTGAATTTTTAAGCTCAGACAGAAAACGATCGCCGCCAATCTCCGTATATCTATTTTGATCATCTTGATGACAAAAATAAATTGACTGCTCTGGCTGATTATTTTGTAGATTAAAGCTCACCGACCTAGGCAATACTAATTGGTCATTAACAATAGGAGTTTGACCTTCATTGAATACTCTATTTGTGATAAATAGCATAGGTAAGATAATGATAAAATGAGGGATTTACATCTAATTCATTGGTGTCAATCATGTCATTAATTTATCATAAATTAAATTATAGTTTACATATATTAAAAATAACTAAACAATTGTTTAACTAGCTGAACACAATTGAATATAAAACCCGAACGAATGAATTATAGAAATTGGCTTTCAGTAATTGGTATTAATGAAGATGGTTTAGCGGGGCTGAGTGCTACCGCCCGATCGCTAGTTGATACTGCCAAAATATTAGTAGGCGGCGATCGCCATTTAGCGATGTTGCCTGAATTGCCAGAGGATCAGCGATCGCGCATTGTTTGGGCATCGCCCATTGAGTCAACCATTCAGCAAATTATAAATTTACGCGGTAAATCGGTATGTGTCTTAGCTAGTGGTGATCCGCTTTGGTTTGGGATTGGCACAACTTTATTAAAAAGAATTCCCATTCAAGAGATCACAATTATACCTTCACCTTCTACTTTTAGCTTGATTTGTGCGCGATTAGGCTGGTCATTAAATGAAGTAGAAACCCTGAGTCTATGCGGTCGTCCAGTTTCAATTTTACAAACTTATATTTATCCAAACGCTAAACTTTTGATTCTGAGTGCAGGGAAAGAAACCCCTCAAACTGTAGCAAAGATTTTATGCGATCGCCATTTTAGCAATAGCAAAATTACGGTCTTGGAACATCTTAATGGAACTAAAGAACGCATTATTTCTAATGTTGCTAGTCAATTATTGGATTTTTCTGAATTCGCCGATCTCTTTGCTGATCTCAATGCGATCGCTGTGGAATGTATTCCCAATCCTGAAGCAAAGATTCTATCGCGGATGGCAGGGCTTCTTGATGATGCATTTTGTCATGATGGACAATTAACTAAGCGCGAAGTTAGAGCGATTACCCTGTCAGCCCTTGCGCCCAACGCTGGCGAATTACTTTGGGATGTGGGGGCTGGTTGTGGTTCCATTGGCATTGAATGGATACGAAGTCATCCCCGTTGCCAAGCGATCGCCATCGAAAAATCGCGCACCCATTTCATCGCTGAAAATGCGATCGCCCTTGGTACGCCCAATCTCAAAATTATCGAAGGCAAAGCTCCTGAAGTTTTGCAAGGTTTGCCCACACCTGACGCGATTTTTATTGGCGGCGGTGCGACTGTCCCAGATTTATTCGAGACTTGCTGGGAGAATTTGCGATCGCAGGGGCGTTTAGTAGCTAACGTTGTCACCCTTGAGGGTGAACAGAAACTATTTCAATGGCAACAAAAATATGGCGGTACGCTTACGCAAATCTCGATCAGTCGTGCTGAAGCGATCGGTTCTTTTTTAGGCTGGAAACCAATGCGTCCTGTCACGCAATGGCAGGTAATAAAGCCATTTTAAAAGTGTTGCTTCGCAACACTTTTAAAATGATTCTTGCCGAGAGTTTAACCAAGCGATCGCCTCTTCAATGCTTGTCACCTTTTCCCCTTCAGGCATCGCAGGACGTTGCACCATCACAATCGGAATTCCTAATTCCCTTGCGGCGATAATCTTGGCATAGGTGGCTTCACCACCGCTATTCTTGCTAACGATCGCCTCAATCTGGTATTCGCGCAGTAATTTCCGTTCCTGCTCTAAACTAAAAGGTCCTCGATCTAGCAATACCTTACTATTGGGAAGTTCGATATCAGGTGGATCGATGGAACGCATTAAATACCAAGTATCTGGATAGGTTTGCGATCGCTGCAAAAATGGTTCTAATTGTTGACGACCTGACGTAATAAATACAAGCTTTACCGATTCAGGAATTGCTTGAGCAGCAGCTTCTACAGTTTCTACTTCGATCCAATTATCGCCAGACATCTTTTCCCATTGTGGACGGACTAACATTAAATGAGGGATATTAGCTTTTTGAGCAGCGATCGCGCCATTCATCGTAATCTGTCCCGCACAAGGATGGGTCGCATCAATTAAGAAATCAATCCCATTCTCTTTCAAATAATTAGCTAATCCCTCAGCACCACCAAAGCCACCAATGCGAACTTGTCCGACTAGAGCCGATGGTTTTTTGGTGCGTCCAGCAAGGGAGCTAATTACTTCTATTTCTGGAATATTAGCAAGTTTAGCAGCAAGTTTTACAGCGTCACCAGTGCCGCCTAAAATGAGAACTTTTTTCATGATTGGAAGTATTGGGAATGATCCTAGGTTGCTATGGTTAAGATGTTCGCTCATATGGGTAAGCAGGTGAAGCCAATTAAACGATCTGATTTAAACCCTTGTGGCTACAAAGTGTGACTTTTTGATGAAGTAGGGCTTTTACCCAAATCCCTATATGAGCGAAAACAATAGCAAACCTACTCTAATCATTATGTCATAGCTTATTTGATTGCTTTGGCGTGGCATAGCGATCGCCTAAGTATCGCCTAAGTATTGCTTAGGTATTACTACGGGCTATAATCAACCGCAAGTCTATAAACTTTTGTAAATGTATTTCGGTAAATATGTCGTCTCCAACCCCTGACGTACCAGCGAACGAGTCTCGCGAGGCACGCACCCGCCAAATGCTCGGAATGAAAGGTGCGGACATTAAAGAAGCTTCGATCTGGAAGATCCGCCTGCAACTGATGAAACCGATTACATGGATACCCCTAATGTGGGGCGTACTCTGTGGCGCAGCCTCCTCTGGTGATTTTACATGGTCAATTGAAAACGTATTTCGATCGCTGCTCTGTATGCTCATGTCAGGACCATTACTGACAGGCTATACCCAGACCATTAACGATTATTACGATCGCGAAATTGACGCAATTAACGAGCCGTACCGTCCGATTCCATCAGGCGCAATTCCCCTCAATCAAGTCATTGCTCAGATTTGGATTTTACTGCTCGGTGGAATTGGGGTCGCGGTAATTCTGGACATCACGGCTGGTCATGCCGACTTTATCATGACTAAATTAGCCCTTGGTGGCTCATTAGTTGCCTATATCTATTCTGCACCACCTTTAAAACTAAAGCAAAATGGTTGGCTCGGTAACTATGCCCTTGGAGCTAGTTATATCGCGCTCCCTTGGTGGGCAGGTCATGCGCTCTACGGAACCCTAAATTGGACAGTAGTAGCGGTGACTTTGTTCTATAGTCTTGCTGGTTTAGGAATTGCTGTTGTCAATGACTTCAAGAGCGTGGAAGGCGATCGCGAATTAGGATTGAAGTCTTTACCCGTCATGTTTGGAGTCCAGAAGGCAGCTTTACTTTCAGCAACGGCGATCGATGTCTTCCAAATTGGCATTGCTGTTTATTTGGTTACTGTGGGCGAACAATTACTAGCGAGTTTAATCGTGCTGTTAGTGATTCCGCAAATTACATTTCAAGATATGTACTTCTTGCGCGATCCCCTTAAAAATGATGTCAAATATCAAGCCAGCGCTCAACCATTTCTAGTTATTGGGATGCTAGTTGCGGGTATTGCCATGGGACACGCAGGGATTTAATTGATAAAGGAACGCTAGGCATTCTTTGTATGCTTAGAAAATTGCTGTAAAAGGTGATGCTTTGCATCACCTTTTAACTTTAGGACGGCTTTCTTGCCAAGCATTGCCAATTCCTTGCAGAACTCCTCTTCCAATCAAACCAATACCACGCCCAATTACATTCGTTAATACATATACAAATCCACTGCCGAGAAAGGCGATCGCTGATTTTAATCTGGGGGCGATCGCATCTTGAACCTCTAGCACCAAAGTTACGGCAAGTTGAATTCCTTCTAATTGCTGTAATTCCTGACTGCGCGGCGCATAGATACTTATTCTCTTAATTCCTGAATCGGTAAAACCAAATAAAACTTGGCGGCTTTCAAAAATCAACTGTGGATTGGTAATATATTTATCTAGGCGATATTTCCAAGATAAATCATTGCGGAATCTCTCAATTTCACGCGTAGCCAATAAATTATAGCGATAGAAATTTTGCTTGACTTCTTCCACATCCGCAAAATGATTTAAAAGCGGTTGCATTACTCCATTAGCAATTTGGATTAATAAATTGTCGAGAATTAATTCTATTCGCTGCATTGCTTCGGGAGTACCGATCGCTAAATTAGAGTTGTCAACTAATAATTTTGTCTCGAATAGCAAATGGGACAGCAAATTCTCAATCTGAGGAATTTGATCAAGGAATTCAACCTGAACAATGGATAGATCACCAAGTAAAACATCAACAACATTGACTTCGGAAATACTATCAATACTATTTAAAGGATCACTTAGACTATAGTATTTACCAAAAAAATCAACAACAGTTCCCTGCCAAATATCTTTTAAAATCGTAGATATTCTCTCGTTTAATTGTGTTGGCTGAATTTGAGAAAGCCGTAATTCTGTTAAGCTTTGTTCCACTTGTCGCAAAGCTATATATAGTAATTCGCGTTTCTTTTCATCTTTTAAAATATCTATTTCTAGTGGAATTTTGCTTGAATTCGATAAATTTAATTGTAGCTTTTCGACAATCCTATCCCATAGACTCTCTTGAATTGTCAGAATATTATTCTTATTCATTAAGCGATCGCTGATTGTTTGATTAACAACTTCTACTGCTGGCTCCCTTGTCAAGTTATCAGCAAAAGCAATCTGATCATTTACTTGCGAAGAAATGCGTGGTCTTTTTGATACTTTCCATAAACGATGCACTAGCCAACGTGCCGCTTCTAATTCTCTCGCTTGCCCAGCCAAAACTATCTTAGCTAAGCGATCGCTAAATTTCTGTGAATTTGTTGCCCCTAGATTTACTTTCACTTCATTTAAGACATCATCAATCTGCCGTAAACTGGACAAATAGAAGTTATGCTTAATAATTGCGACTATGCTTACAGGCTCATCGGGTAGATTTGTAACTAGTTGCCTAGTTTGATCGCCCTTTCGATTACGGTTTTGAGTACCGCGATCGCCAAAATTGCGATCGCTTAAATACATAACTCCTAATGCAACTTGACGAATCGCAATAATTAGCTCTTCAGGCTTAGTTCCCTTAATACAATATCCTTTGACCCCATATTTTGAAGCGATCGCGGCTAATTCTGGAGATTGAGATGAACTTAATAATAAAATGGACGAATTTGGATATCTTGACTTTAATGTTTGACAAAGTTCTAAACCTGACTCACCAACAACATCAGAATTAATTCGTCCTAAGTTGGGGTCAAGCAATATTAAATCAATATCTAAATTCACTAAAGATTCATTTTCAGTGTCGCCACTTAGAATCTCTAAACCTGCTGTCGCCATATCCATATCCGCCACAACTTCTAGATCAGGAAACTGCTCTAGCCAAGATCGCATCCCGATCCGAAAAATGTGATCGTCATCGATTAAAAGCAACTTATATAATTTGTTACTCATTTAAAAAATTGATGTAATAGAATTAGCGCTAAATATTTCTGTTCTGTCAAATATATAATCATGCAAAACACTCGTCTCAGCACTATTGTGAATATTAGCATTGGACGCTTATCTCGATGGTCGAGTCAACCTTGGCGACGAATTTCTTTAATCTTAATTAGTTTATTGCTAGGATTTTTTTTAGCTTCTGTAATATCTACATCAACAGGAGCAAAATCTGAACTAGATATTATTGCGGCGGCGGTTACTTTGGCTGTAGTAGAGATTATTAACCGTTTTGTCTATAGTTTCAAACGCCTAACGCTGGCTGATGGGAGCTTTACGCCAAGGCTTTTAACTACAGAAATGTTGAATTCTCTAAAATTGGGCATTACTTACGGGCTATTTCTAGAAGCATTTAAATTGGGATCTTGACCTAGAAAGCTCGTCGAGCGAGCTTTCTTAAGTTTAATTTTGGTTTAATTTTGGTTTAATTGCGGCGATGGGTAACTTGATCAGCATAATCAGAAATGCTGATGGGCATAGAATCGCCAGTCAAAATGATATTGACTTTTGGCGATCGCGCTTCGAGTACTTTTAGCAATTCTTCTTCAGTAACCAGCGATCGCTCGATTAGCAAATTTACCTCATCGAGGACTACCAAACCCTTACCACCAGACTTAATCGCATTCTTGGCATAGCTCCATAATTCTAAAACTGTCGATTTTTCCTCATCAGTGAGTTCGATGTCACGATTAGATAAATCACGCTGAGCGTCACAACGCAACCATACGAGGTTTTCCACCAACCGACGGGGATTGCTTAAGCCTTGATTTATCCCTGCCTGAAAAAGTTGGACAAGTAATACTTCTGTCCCTTGCCCTGCAACACGCAATCCTTGCGCGATAATATCGGTATAAAGGTTCCGATGGGGCGCGATAAAAACCTGAATGTTGCCTTTGATTGGGTTCACAAGAGATGTGGGGTGCTGCGAATTTATCTGCGAATTTGTCGGAGAATTTATCTGCGAATTTATCTG
>DCSN01000209.1:0-1432 GCA_002325645.1 Pseudanabaena sp. UBA1465 | reverse complement strand
GAATTTATCTGCGAATTTATCTGAGAATTTACAACTGTGGGGTTAGTCTTGGGCTGATTCGTCTTAATCTGAGCCGTCTTAATTTGAGCCACCATAAACAAATCTAGTGTTTTAATTTCCACCAAGCATCATAGCAGACACTAGATGTAGAAAAAAGTAATCAGGCTTACTTCGTTATCGGGAAAATGGGTTTAAAACCCCGTCCTTCTAGGACGGCTTTATATTAGAATACATTAAGTACCGTAGGGCATACGGTAATTCACGCTTGAGAAGCTAGTTGCAAGACTAGGTATCACTGAGTAAGACCATGCTAGGACAAGTCCTACAGGCATTCTTTGAGTCCAAGAATCCTCATGCCTTTAGGCTGAGGAGTATCAAAAGAAGACAATTCTCTTACTAAGTGCTAGAAATATCTCTAAATTTTTTACAATTAAATTTTATAATTCTAATTTTTGCTGCGATTCTCGATCGCTTAATTGGTGATCCTGTTAATTGGCTCCACCCTGTCCAGATCATCGGCTGGATGATTACTCAATTTACTAACTTGGTAATTATTAGAGATCCTGATACCAATCAACGACTTCCTCGATTTTCATCGTTAACAATGAAAATATTAGGAGTAGTTTTAGGCAGTAGCATTATTTTAGGAAGTGGGGCAATCGGTTGGCTAATCGTCATCGCATCAGCAAAAATTCATCCTCTATTTGCGATCGCAATTTCTAGCATTTTATTAGCCGCCTGTTTTGCTGGTCGCAGTTTAGAAGAGGCCGCCAAATCAGTCTTAGCAGTTTTACAAACAGGAAATATCGAACAAGCAAGGCAGGAACTCAGCCGTTATGTGGGACGTGATACAGATACTCTGTCAGCAGTCGAGATTTTACGCGCTGTACTGGAAACTGTCACCGAAAATGCGATCGATGCAGTGACATCGCCTTTGTTTTATGCGTTGATTGGCTCATTCTTGTTTCCCTATGGTGGTGTTGCGATGGCGATCGCCTATAAAGCATCGAGTACCCTTGACTCGATGGTGGGATATCGAGAATCTCCCTATAATGATTTAGGCTGGTTTAGCGCCAAAACCGATGATGTTCTAACTTGGTTGCCCTGTCGCCTCACAGTAGTCACCTTAGCAATAGTCTCAGGCAAGCCGATTTATGTCTGGGAAATTTGTCAACGTGATGCAAATCAAGATCCTAGCCCCAATTCAGGCTGGAGCGAATGTGTTTACGCGGCGATTTTACAAGTGCAATTGGGTGGAGAAAATTGCTATCGAGGCGTGATCAAACACAAGCCTTTGTTAGGAGATGCCATCGATGCGATCGCTGCCCCCAAAATTTATCAAGCACTTACATTAACCTCCATCTGTTTCTTGATTTGGCTGGTTATGGCGATCGCCCTTTATGCTTTCGTGAACTAAGATGAAATCTTTTCC
>DCSN01000008.1 GCA_002325645.1 Pseudanabaena sp. UBA1465 | reverse complement strand
GCCAAGCTTTTTAAGAACTTCCGCAGTTTGCAAAAGATTGGGATTCACACCTTCAGGAGCCGCTATGTCGTGAGTTACCAATGATCCCCCTCAATCCCCCTTAAAAAGGGGGAAGAAGAAAATTTAATTTATTCTCCCCCCTTTTTAAGGTGGGCTGGGGGGGATCTAAACCCTCAAACGTAGACAGAGATACTTGTGTGTACACCGTAGCTCCCAAAACAGGAGAGGGGAATAAGAAATTTTCTTACTCCCCTTCTCCCGTTCTGGAAGAAGCGGTTGGGGAATGAGGGCAATTTGGATTTTGCGTAAGTCCTAATGTTTACAAATGGGCAGCGCTAAGCTAGTTAATGGAGCGTAAATCTTCTGGGGTATTACAGTTAAACAGCATCGATGTCGGCACATTGGGGATTTCTACCACTTCTTGATCGTCTAGCCATTTTTGAAACGATCGCCCCCCCTGTGTGATAAATTCGCTTAGTGAATCTCGGCATTGCCATCGATAAAAACCACAAAGAGGTTCCCAGCATTTTTTTAAGTGGGAATTTGATTGGGGAGTATTTTGCTGATAGCTTGGCAAATAGGCGATCGCCTGTTCAGGTAAATCGATTAATTGACTAGCCCATTTTTTTAAAATATCCCCTCGCAGATTTGGTAAATCACAGGCAAGCAATAAAATCCAATCAACAGGATCGGCGATCGCGTTGATCCCTTGCCAAAAGCCAACCAAGGCTCCATCAAATTTTTGATCAAGCATAAAATTCATTTTATTTACAGCGTCATTGCCCAGATTCGGCAATTGCTCTGGACTCCGCGCCACTATATACAAAGAGTCGGCGATCGCTAAGGCGATCCGACTAGTTTGAGACAAGAGGGTTTCACCCTTGATTTTTAATAAAGCTTTGTCCCGGCCCATGCGTGAGCTTTTACCACCAGCAAGGGCGATCGCGATAATTTTCATAAATCCAAGGTAAATACAGAACCGAATTTTGATGGCGCGGCTTTGCCGCGCCATCAAAATTCTACATAAATCGCAGAAAGGAGATGCTGTACTTGGGGCTACATCTCCTTTTTTGGGGATTTGTTGCGCCATTGTGGCGAAGCACACTCAAGCTAATTCACAGTAAGCTGTATGTTGTTAAGATACCCAATACTCATCTTGTCAACGGATAGAGTAAGGATTTCCCCGTCGCCTTAGTTAAATATGGAAAGATATGGCAAACAAACCTCCCTTTTCACGCAAAAAGTTGCATGCAAAAAAAAAGAGGAACGCTGCCGTTGCTGCTGCCCCGATATCCAGACAAGCTTCTAGTCAAAGTAATTGGTTAAACAACCTACCGATTAAGACTAAAATTCTGGGCGCGATCGCCCTAGCGAGTTCTTTGCCCTTAGTTTGCATGGCGATCGCGGCTTTGTATTTAAACGTTAGCCTTGTCCCGACTTTAAGCAACGAAGCCCAACAACAACTAGCCAATGTCACCTTCTTCGTATTGGGATTCGGTTTTATCCTCCTAATAGTTAGTGTGCTATCAGGGCTAGTCATCGCGGGAACGCTTAGCAAACGGATTCGGAATTTGGCGGTGATCGCCAGAGGCTATGCCGCAAATAATTTTGAGGTGGGGACTTTTAGTAAGCTCATAGAACTAGGAGCCGCCGATGAAATAGGCAAATTGGCTGATGTGCTGAATTTAATGATCATTAACCTCAATCAAAATCGGCAAGCTCAATCAGCCGTCCAAATGGATGCGGAAGTTCAAAACAATATTTTTCAAGATGAAATTTCCCACTTGTTAGATGTCGTGTCAGATCTGGAGCTGGGGGATTTGACCGCAAAGGCGGAGGTGAGTCCCCATGCGACGGGTTTAATCGCCGATACCCTTAATCGTCTGTCGGAACAGTTGGCGGAAGTCATTGCCGCCGTGCTACAGACCGCCCAGCAAGTAACCCTCCGTACCGATCGCCTTGAGCAGTTAGCGATCGCCGTATCTCAAAATGCAGAACAGCAGGAAGCGCTAGTTGTGCAAGCCCGTCTGGGCATTGAGGATGTGAACCAACTAGCTCAGAATGCGTCACAACAGGCGATCGCCGCCAACCGAGCCGTCCAAAGGGTGCGATCGGCTGTCAGACAAGGGGAAGAACAAATTATTTATCTGACCGCTTCGATTGAGTCACTGCAATCCGCAACAGTACAGATGGTACAGAGGATTAAAAATCTAGGGGAATTCGTGGCGCTTGCTAAACAGTTTGTGTTAGATCAAAAAAGGTTAGCATCCCTAACTCAGGTATTGGCAACCAATGCTTCGATGGTGGCAGTACGAGCATTAGAACAAAGAGATCCTCAGCAATTTGTATCTGTCGCAAAGGAGTTTGAGACGATCGCCTCTCAGGTCAATACTCTAGCAACACAAACCAATCAGGGGCTAGTGGTGTTACAACAACGCACGGGCTTTGTGGATGTGGTCGTTTCAGGTATCGAACAGGATGTGCGCGATGTGAATAGCCTTGTGTCAGACTTTACAAAAAGCGTTGACAGTTCCGAGCAGTCCTTCACCAATATTGCCACAGTTACCGAAGAATTGTCTGACATTGGTGTCGCCGTCACCGATTCATCTAGCTCGATCGCCGAGGCCGTAAAATTTAGCTTAGCCTCAATTCAAGATATTGAAGCGATCGCCGAGCGTTCTGCTTCTCAGGCTCAATTTACTCGCAATCAATCGGGGAAAATGGGCAAATTAGCGCGGCAATTGCTAGAAAGAGTCCAGTTTTTCCGTTTACCCCCCATGATTCAATCTGACGATATCGAAAATGAAGATTTGGATTCCATCGAAGTTGAGAGTATCTCCATAGCAAAATAATGGCACATTCTGAATTTGATGATTTACAACTCCAAGAAGAACTGCGTAATCTATTTGAATTAGATACACAGAAAGATTTGCAGCTATATGTCCAGACGGTAAACCAATTAAATGCTCCTAATTGGCGTAAAGATATTCAGCAGCTATATCGCTGTGTGCATACGATTAAAGGTGGGTCTGTGACGGTGGGGTTTCAATCTGTTCTCCAAGTTTCCGCAATCTTAGAAGACTTACTATCAGATCTCCGCTACCTCGATATTGCTCCACCTTTAGCAGATGGAGAATTATCCAAATTTTTAATTGAAGCAGGGGAATTGCTGATCGGTACTGTCCAGATGGGCGGTCAAAAGACCGAAGAACTAGGGGAATCTGATTTTGCGGTGCAATACATTCAGAACCTCCGCGATCGCATTCAGTCAAAGTACTTGCCTGAATGGGATGAAATGCGCCAAGTGCAGCAGGAATTTGCCGATCAGGGTTTTGACTTAGTGATCTTAGATCTCGAAATGGCGATCGAAGATCTGCCAGAATCGGGGGAAGTGCCTCTAGAAGCCTGTGAAATTGCCCAGCAAACCATTGCTCAATTACAGGAAATTGGTGCAGAAATAAATTTAACGACAGCTTGGCAAGATTTCTTGAAAAAAGGATTAGAACTATGCGATCGCCCTGATTGTGAAATCTGGCGTGCTGAGTGGATGCCCTTCCTGCAAAAAGTCAAGCACAGCGCCCGTCAAGGCGGAATTGTAATACCCGATGAAGAGCCAATTGATTCTTTAAGTAAGGATTCTTTATCTAGGGAAAATGAACCCTCAGCATCAGTTAATACTAATGTTCCCATTTCCCCATCTGCGGATATTCAAATCCCAGTACCACTCGATCGCTTAGAAAAATCATCACAATATCTCGTCGAAACCCTGATGGCAACCCGTGCTACCCAAGGTTTTTATCAATCGGTATACTCAAATCTCTTACCCCTAGTTTCCCTTGCTCAAGACAGTGTGCAGTACATTACCCAATTGCGCGAAGTTCAAGATGATTATGCGCTCTTAGATGCTTCGGGACAACATGATGGGCTGAAAGTGGAGCGCTATCGTCAAGGCTACACAGCGATTAACCGTTTATTAGAAATTAGTTTGCGTTTAATTGAGCTAGGCTCAGAAACAGGTGAATCAGCGCGAAAAACTGCGGAGAGTATCCAAACCCTTGATCGCAGTTTACGCAACCTCCAACAAACCATTGAGGAGAGCCGCCTTGTTTCCTTTGAAAGTCTAGCTTTTAGAGCAAGAGGGATTCTACGGGATCTCATGGCTCGCGTGGGAAAAATCGTTGACCTAGCCATCACTGGTGAACAGCTAGAGCTAGATGCAGGGACATTACGGAATTTAGAACCTGTTCTACTTCATTTATTGCGTAATTCCTATGATCATGGTCTGGAAGATACCGAGCAACGTCAAAAGCTAGGGAAACCCAGCCAAGGGAGAATCGAACTGGTTCTGCAACGACGGGGCAGTATGTTTGAACTCAGCATTCATGATGATGGTAAAGGGATAGACAGCGATCACATTAGTCAAATTGCCCAATCTAAAGGATTGCCACTCACCGATACCAGTACGCCTGAGCGATTACTCAGCGTCCTCTGCCAATCGGGTTTCACTTCCGCAAAATCTGTTAGTGACATTTCAGGTCGGGGAGTGGGCATGGATGTGGTGGCGAGTCAAGTCGCCCTGATGAATGGGAAGATTAGCCTTAACACTCAAATCAATAAAGGTTCTACCTTTACAATTCTATTACCTGTACCGCATTTATTTGTACGTTGTATGCTGTTGCAAGCAGTTGACCGACTCTTTGCAATTCCTACTTCAGAGATTTATACGACCACCTTAGTTGAGGGTTTACTCTGGCAAAAGACAGAACGCTCGGATTATGCCATTGAGATAAAAGAAGAAAAGGGTAATGTACCCGCGATCGATCTCTATCAATATTGGCAAGGCTCATCGGAAACTAGACCAATTTTGCCAACGGCGATCGCGGTGAGGACAAAAATATTAGAGGGGCAAGCATCAGGCGATCATTACATTTGGCTAATTGCCGATACCCTAATCGGACAGAGCGATTTATTGGTTAATCCCATTCCATCGCCCCTAGTTGCTCCCATCGGCTTAATTGGCATGAGTTTAATGCCCGATGGCAAAATGATTCCTGTTATCGATGCCCTTTCCTTTGTGGAAGCGTTCTTCTCATCATCCATTGACTCAATTACTACGAGTTCACTATCAAGTTCATCCTTCTTAGAAGTATCTAGCGATCGGCAAATCTTAGTAGTTGATGATGCGGCTCTAATGCGCCGTCGCATTGAAAGCAGCCTATCACCACAGGGCTATGAAGTTGAAACCTGTGATGATGGTATGGAGGCTTGGCAATGGTTACAACGTCATCCTCAACCAGCTTTATTGATTACAGATATTGAGATGCCACGTATGGATGGTTTCACCTTAATCGATCGCTGCCGTCAAGCAGGTTTTACAATGCCGATTTTGGTGATTTCATCGCGACTTGCGGAGGAGTGGTCAAGGGAAACTAGTCGTCTCGGCGCGACTGACTATCTCACTAAGGGCTTTTCAACCTCAGAATTAGTAAATAAAGTTGGCTCACTAATCAATCTGTCAGCAACCCCGCACTGAAGTGACGGGGCTTCGAGCCTAAAGCTTGGAGCCGTGCCGACCAGCCTAAGTCTTAACTGAC
>DCSN01000212.1:15635-18269 GCA_002325645.1 Pseudanabaena sp. UBA1465 | reverse complement strand
CTCTGGTTGATTGACGATCGCCTCACCTAACAGATTAATACTGAGCATCAGCATTACATAGGCTGTCGCCGCCCCTGCGACCCCAAACACCACACCCTGCAACACAAAGGGAAAATAAATCCATGTTGCCGTCGCGCCCACAAGTTGCATCACCTCAATTTCCCGTCTTCTTGCTAAGACGATCAGCCGAATTGTCGTCGTAATCACTGCGATCGCAATTACCGTAAAAATTGCCACGATCGCCACACTACTATTGCTTAAGGCGCGGCGCAACTGCCCAATTCTCTCTACGACCTCATTGGTGTACCACACCTCATTGATCCCCTTTAAACCTGAAATGCGCTTCGCAATATCAGGCACGCGATCGCTCGATACCGCCCGCACCTTAAACTCATCAACAAGGGGATTACCACCCAGTTGCTGGGTTGCTTGACCGAGATCAGTTTTGCCCAGATCCTTCATCAAATTTTGCCACGCATCTTCCTTGGGGATCAGTCGCGCTGAAGCCACACCATCCACCAATAGCAATCGGGACTGCATCGACTCACCGACTGTATTTTCATCGAGATAAACCGAAATTTCCAACTGACTGCCTAACTGTCCCAAGACATTTTCTAACTGCCAAGAAACTTGCAAGCTTGCCCCAAATAAAAACAACAGCACTGCCACAGTGCTAACGGCAGCCCAATTCATCCAGCCGCCGCGCCGCAATCCTAAAAAAGTCTCGCGCAGCAGATAATCAATTTTAGTAAAGAAGCGAACGATGTTTTGTACCATAACTTTTAAAACTTTTACTGTGTGGGCGAAGCCCACACAGTAAAACAAAAATCAAATTGTGATTGACAGACTACTAGACGATGTAACCATTTTGCAAATGCAAGACAGGATGATTGGCGGCTCTGACCAACTGCTCATCATGGGTCGTTAATAACACTGTTACCCCAAAGGAATTGAGCTTTTTTAAGATTTTAATTACTTGCCACGCATTGTCGGGATCAAGGTTTCCCGTTGGCTCATCGGCAAGCACAAGGGGCGGCGTATTCACGATCGCCCTAGCAATACTTGTCCTTTGCTGCTCACCACCTGACAGTTCTTCGGGGAAACAATGGGATTTATGCATTAATCCCACCATCTTGAGAGCAGGTTGGACGCGGCGTTGGATTTCCTTATAGGTATAGCCCTGAGCCATCAGCACAAAGGCAATATTTTCGGAGACAGTGCGCTTAGGGACGAGTTTATAATCTTGAAAAACAATGCCGATCTTGCGGCGCAACATCGCCAGCTTATTACCTTTTAAGCCCTTCAGGTTAAAGCCATTGACAAATACTTCACCGTCCGTAGCTTGCTCCGCGCCATACAACAATTTTAATAAAGTAGATTTACCCGACCCCGAATGACCTGTAATAAATTTAAAATCACCCTGATATAGTTCGATATTGACATCGCGCAAGCCCACAGCACCATTTGCGTAGGTTTTACGAACATTTTCTAATTTAACGATCACCGACTTTTGGTTAGGGTTAGCTTGGTCGGGATGAAGATTTGGATTAACGTCAGTTGATGGGGGATTTATCTTAGTTGGCAGTTTTAGCATGGGCGATCGCTTTTATCAGATCTAGTCAAGGAATCAACATTAGCATTATGCAAAGAATAGAGGTGGTACGAAGTGCTACCTCTATTCTTTGCATAATAATACTTTTAGTCCAAAGCGCTTTATGCTAAATTATTGCGGGCTTTAAAAACCCATTAACAATTTGCGATTTTTGTTAATCCTTTGGCAATTCTATAGTTAGATTCTTCTGCCCATAGGATATCATTAGCGAAATTTATCAAAAACCTAGTAAGCTTTTATTGATCTGGTGCTTTTACCTTAAAAACAAAGGCTCGCGATCGCTATACTTACTATCTTTATAGAATTGAGCTATCCTTTCAGACACAGTGATGTTGATAACTACAGGAACTAGCTAAATAATCTATATGTCTATTCACCAAACCAACTGAGGGGTTATTAGCAGTGGCAGCTCATAAAATACTAGTGATTGATGATAGTCGCGTAATCCGTAACATGGTGCGTGATATGCTCCCGCCAGCAAATTTTGAGGTAGTAGAAGCGGCTGACGGTATCAAAGGGTTGGAGATGGTCCATCAGCACAATCCTTGGATGATCATGCTAGATTTTTTACTGCCTCGCATGAGTGGATTTGAGGTGTATGAGGCTTTACAGCAAAGTCCCGAACTCAGTCGCATTCCTCTAGTTTTGATGTCTGGTCGCAAGGAAGAAGTAACCAGTAAGATTTCTGAACCCTTTGAAGACAAATATCTAGTATTTATCGAAAAGCCCTTTGAGCAGAAAGAATTGATCACCGCGATCAAGAGGGCGATGGTTTTGGCGCAAAAGCGTCCGCCCACTTCTGTCATCTCTGGTAATGCGCCATTGGACGTTGCTACTCATGAAAAAATAGATGATAACTTGGTAAAACGGATTCAGGATCTAGAAGCAAAACAAAAACTCTTGGAACAGCAGGTAGGCACACAGCAGAAGCAGTTCCAGCAATTAGTGGACTTTATCAAGAAAAAATTAAAGTAATTAACCGATTTGTATCTTAAAACCCAAATAAATTCCCAAAAAGCTTG
>DCSN01000212.1:8936-15580 GCA_002325645.1 Pseudanabaena sp. UBA1465 | reverse complement strand
CAAGCTTTTTGGGAATTTATTTGTTTAGTCATGAATAGAACCGTCGGGCATAATTGTGCCGCCAAACTTTGTATGCTCAAATTTAGTCAAACTAAGATCTGCTTTTAAAAGATTTGCGCCTTGCAAGTTGGCGCGACTGAGATCTGCTCTTGTCAAAATTGCGCCGCGTAAATCAGCTTTTTCTAGATTAGCGCGACTAAGATCGGCCCATCCAAGGTCGGCTCCACGCAGATCGGCTCCACTGAGGTTAACGTGGGTCAAGATTGATTCGCTGAGGTCAATGCCGTGGAGAGACACTCCTTGCATATCGATGTCATGGAGTTGAGTTTGCTCAAAGTTGCGATCGCCTTTGGCATAGCGATCAAGCAGTTCTGCTTTAGTTAGTGCGGCATGGGAATGTAATGTCATAATTTATATTTTGCCAACATTAAGTAGCTGGGCGCAATTAAATATAAAACCCTAAAACCTGTGTCGCACGCTGCGCGATCGCCACAGGTTTTAGATCTTGGTTTTTAATTATGCCTGACTACTTAAATATTTATCTCTAAGTTGTATATAGTCATTTTTATCATGTCGGATTGGTTGCAACGCACAGAATTATTGATTGGTTCCGATGGACTAAATAAGCTCAAGAGTGCCAATGTTTTGGTTGTTGGTATGGGGGGGGTTGGGAGCTTTGCGGCGGAATTTTTATGCCGTGCGGGTATTGGCAAGATGACGATTGTGGATGGCGATCGCGTTGATCCTTCTAATAAAAATCGTCAGATTGTGGCGCTCGATAGCACCGTTGATATTCATAAAGCTGATGTGATGGCAACGCGAATGCAGGATATTAATCGTGAGTTGCAACTAACGGCGATCAAAGAATTTCTCACCCCTGATCTGATGATGGAGCTAGTCACGACTAGGTTTGACTGGGTGCTAGATTGCATTGATAGTTTGCAACCAAAGCTATATTTCCTTGGTGCGGCGGCGACTAATGGCGTGAAGGTGGCAAGTAGTATGGGTGCGGGTGGTCGGGTCGATCCGCAGAAGATCCGCATTGCGCCAATTTTTGAGACTGATTGCTGTCGCTTTGCCTATAAGGTGCGTAAAGGTTTGCGGCGTAAAGGTTTTGACAAGGCAAATATTATGGCGGTCTATTCTGAGGAGTTGGTTAATCGTGACTCGTTGCAGTTAACTGATGGTAGTAATTTCAAGCGATCGTATTACGGCACAATTTCCTATATTCCCGCGCTGTTTGGGATCAATATGGCAAGTATCGTAATTCGCGATCTCATCAAATAAAAAAGAGACTTGCTTCGCAAGCCTCTTTTTTATTTGATGAGAGTGTTAAGCGAATGGCGGGAATCGAACCCGCAACATCTGCTTGGAAGGCAGAGGTTTTACCACTAAACTACATTCGCGTAGGCTAAATTTGCATGAGCAAATATCTGTTTGCAGTTACTAACTATAGCAGCGATCGCGATATTGTCAAAATATTTTTTGGCAAATTTGTTAACTAAGCTTTGCTTACAGTGCTTTGCGCTTTCTTAAAACCCAAATAAATTTTAAAAAAAGCTGGCGAAGCCAGCTTTTTTTAAAATTTATTTGGAATACACAAAACCTCAATAGCTTTTAAGTACGCTCAACAAACCCAAATAATGCGATGGCGTGGCTCTGCCGCGCCATCGCATTATTTGGGTTTTAGAATTCACAATAGCCTTGATCCATTTCGATGCGATCTAGTACCTTTAAACCGCGTGGATCGCCGAGCTTTCGCAAGGCATTCCGCGCATCGGTCTGGACACTTAGGTCATCGTCTTCAAGGGCATAGATCAGCGCATCCACTGCCTCATGGTAAATTTCATCTTGAGTATCAAAATCGCGCCGCCTCTGGACAATCAGCTTGCCAATAGCCCATGCACAGTTGCCACGCACTGCCGATACTGGATCTTGGGTCAAGGCTTCGGTCAAAGTCTCGATCGCTTCGAGATCGCCTAATTGTCCTAGCGCACTCGCCGCCCACAGCCGCACGGCAGTAATATCGTATTTGAGCGCCGAAATTAATGGTCTTAACCCCAAGGGTGCGTGACAGGTTCCCAAAGCCCAGACAATACCTTTGCGGACATAGCCATTCCAGTCTTGGCTAAGTTGACTAATTAAGGGGATGATCGCGTGTTCGCTTTTGTTTCGTCCAAGGGCATAGGCGACGCTCACGCGCACAAGCGGACATTCATCTTGTAGTAATTCGATTAGGCGAGGGATGGCTCGCTCATCCTCTAATTCACAAAAAGCTCTAGCAGCCTGCATTCTTTCGAGAATTACATCTGAGTGAAGTAGTGCTAACATCTCATCAGGATCAGGAAGAGGCATTTCCTCTTCAACGGGCAAATCCAAGGGACTAAGCGTTGATGCTTCACTATCTAAAATAATTAATTCGTCATTGCGTGTCATGGCGATTGTCGTGGCAAGAAATCAGGCATAGTTTGAGATGCCCCAATGTGTAGTTGTTATCTTACAGTGCTTTGTCCTGATTTGTTAATTGAAATAAAGAAGCGATTTTTTGTGGTGCGGCGAAGCCGCACCACAAAAAATCGCTTCAAGTCTCTAAAAAGGAACTGGGATTTGTAAGTGGATTAGTTTTAGCGATCGCGGATGTCTGAAAGTTAACTCACGCGCATGGAGATGTAAGCGACTTGTCGATGCTTGGCAACCATAGAGTCGATCGCCTAAAATCGGTATTCCTAAACCTCGCGGATCAGCAGAGTGAACTCGCAATTGATGGGTGCGTCCTGTTAAGGGAATAAACTCGATGCGTGAATAATTATCCTCCTGTCCTAATAATCGAAACTTAGTCACACTTGGCTTACCTCTTTGTAAATCCACCTGTTGACGGGGACGATTTTCAGGATTTCCCCATAGTGGTAGATCAATTAGACCCTCTTGGCATTCAAGCTTGCCTGATAGCAACGCCTCATAGATTTTGTGGATTTCTCTTTTTTGAAATTGATCGCTCACATTGCGAAGAGAATCTTGATCACGGGCAAACAACAAAATTCCTGAAGTTTGGCGATCGAGGCGATGGACTGGATAAAGTTCTCTTTGATTACCAAAATATTGGCGTAATCGACTTAGCACACTGTCTTGAGTATCTAAATATCGTCCAGGGACAGATAAAAGTTCTGGCGGTTTAGCGATCGCAATTAGATATTCATCTTCATAAATAAGTTGAAAATTTTGCTTCGCAAAATTTTCAATAGGAGGGGGGCTTGAGGTCGATCGCCTACCCGACAATAAAAAGCCCATTAATGGCTGACATCTTTCTACACAAGCACCATAAAACTCACCTTGAATTTTGTAACCATCGGGCGAAGGATTTCCCCACCAAAACTCAGCCATTGCTAAGGGGATGAGGTCTTGAGTCGCGGCATAATGCAATAGTTTTGGGGCGCAACAATCTCCCATGCCTGTGGGCATTGCTCCTTCGGTAATTAATTCCCGCAGCGATCGCGTTTCTCCTGCAAAATTAGTCAACACATAGGCATTGTGCATCTGGGTTTGCAAAGTCCGTGATAACTCTCGGCGTTGTTTTTTGAGAACTTGCATTTTGGCATCCGCCGCCGCGATCGCTGCTTGCAAAGGTAAGAGAACTTGATCGCGATCGCGTTTAAAATCACGCCTTACCATTTTTTCTCGTTGACTTTCTATGTCTAAATTTTTGAGAGCAATTTCTAATTCTAATTCTAATTCTGTTTCTAATTCGGTTAAGGATGCTAATAACTGCGATCGCTTAGCTTGTCGTAATTGTTTAAAAACTTGATGGCGATCGCGCAAAATATTTAACTGTGATGCATATTCTAACGATTTTTGTTCATATTCCAGACGTTCAGAAATCTCGCTTAATTCGATTAATTCCTGCTTAATTAGCGCTAATTTATTTAAAGTAATTGATTCCTCAATCGCGACTTTTTCTCGACCTGCGATCGGTGGAACCCATCCTTCAATCTGGCTTTTACCCTTCAGTAAACCTGAAAAGGCTTTGAGAATAACTCTTTCTCCCGTAGCTGATTCTGCTAGTAGTACCCCATACATTTTTCCTTCTAATCCATCAGGCTGCGTTAGAGAAATTTCTTGCATGAGATTTTGCGCGATCGCCTCCGCATCCAAAGTGCGCGGCAACCGCAACAATTGCCCACTATAGGGACAGATTCCCTCATACCAATAACTCACTCTTTGATTGCCATCTGAAGCAAGTATCATGACAGAAGTATCTAATATTTTCTTGATTTCTTTAGCATGAGTCACCCTAGCAACCCCTTACTAAATCTTCACTACGAACCCGCGATCGAATCCTTAGCAGACTATCACGATGTCGTAACCGCCGCCGAATATCCGCTTCATAAATTGCGCTGGCGTAATGATGATATTTTGATGACTTTAGGGCTTAACCCTGCACAGGTCAGCGATGATGACTTTATTGAAGCCTTTGGACATTTTCAAGCTGTGCGCCCATTTTTAGCTTTACGCTATCACGGTTATCAATTTGGTGAATATAACCCTCAACTCGGTGATGGACGCGGCTTTATCTATGGACAAGTGCGCGGCGTTGATGGCGAACTCTATGACTTTGGAACTAAAGGCTCAGGTCGAACTCCCTATTCCCGCACTGCGGACGGTCGGCTTACCCTCAAAGGTGGCGTGCGCGAAATCATTGCCTCTGAAGCATTACACCGTATGGGCGTGAAAACTTCGCGATGCCTGAGTCTGGTCGAGACAGGCGAACCACTCTATCGTGGTGATGAACCATCGCCGACTAGATCCTCGGTCATGGTGCGCTTTTCGCGATCGCATATTCGGTTCGGCACATTCGAGCGACTGCGCTGGATTGGGCGCGATGACCTTGCTCGTAAATTACTCGATCATGTGCTGCAAATTTACTATCCTCATATTTGGGGAAAAGAGAATCAAGATGGAATTTTCTATTTAGAGCTAGTGGAACGAGTCGCCAAACTTTGCGCTCAATGGATGGCAGTGGGATTTTGTCACGCCGTTCTCAATACCGATAATATGTCGATTACAGGCGAAAGTTTTGATTATGGTCCCTTTGCCTTTATTCCCACCTACGATCCGCGATTCACAGCCGCCTATTTCGACTATGCAGGACGCTATAGCTATGCCAATCAACCAGCCGCTTGTTATTGGAACTTAGAAAAGCTCCAAGATCCTCTGAGTATGATCATGGATAAAGACAATATGCAATTCTCATTGCAAAAATTTAAAGACTTCTATCGTGTTGCCTATTGTGAAATGATGCTGAAGCGATTGGGATTTGCGGTACTTTCCGAACCTGAAACTGAGGACTTAATTGGCGCAACTTTGGAATTATTGGCAGGAGTACAGGCGATCGGCTATAACCAATTCTTTGCCGATCTCCGTCAGTCTTTTCAACCAAATTGGCGCGAATCTACCAGTAATATTTTTGCTAACCATGATTGGGAAATCACTGAGGAGCAATTACCCCTACTAGAGAAATGGCGCGAAGTTTATCATCAATTACTGATCCGCCAACCGATCGCGGAATTAGCAAATATTGCTCAGCAACTTCAGCAAGCTAACCCCAAAATAATTTTTTTGCGCTCAAAAATTGAGGAAATCTGGCAACAGATTACCATTGACGATAATTGGCAACCTTTTTATGATGCGATCGCGCAACTCAAGGATTAGCTAGAAATGGCGCTTTGCGCCATTTCTATTTTCAATCTGACAAACGATGTTTCAAACTTTCCGCTATTTTTACGCCTAAATATTCAGGAATCAAATTTTCGTTAGGACCTAATAAATACAAAATTAGCCTTGTGCGTCCACGCCAAACCAACAGATTGGCATTGACCACCAACAAATCCTCTTGCCAAATCGCATTCATCACCTTATAAAACAAACCTGGTTGACTGTCGGCCTCGACGAGTAAAGCGGGTAAATGAAACACGCGATCGACATAGAAATTTGTTTCTACTTTTTTAAGCCCACTATCGAGGTTAAACTCCAGCGCCAGCATCTCTTCTACCTCAAAGCGACCTAATAGAGTCTCCTTGATCGCCTTACGGACATTTTCGGCAGTCTTTTGGGGCAAAGATTTACCACCACGAGAAACCACTAACTTGATAAATACCAACATCGGTGCATGGATTTGCCCATACAGGCTGAGGCTATGGATCGTTAAACCATAGGCGGCCAGTACGCCAAAAATATCATTTAACAAAAAAGACTGATTACGATAGGCAAAATATAAAACAGTACGGCTACTTTCAGGCTTTAACTCAATTACTGCTTCTTTAGTTTGATAAAGCTGATAAGCCAAACGCAGATTTTGTAGTTGAATATCACTACTAACAAATTGTTCGTAAAACTGAGGAAAACTAGTGTTAAAGCGTTTCAGTAATTCGATCGTTGAGGTTTTTAGCCCAAACGTCATTGCCAACCTCCCGATCGCTCACAATCGCATTTCACTATCCAGAATATCGCAATTGGTGAGATTACCAATATGGGATCTCTATATATCTGAAATAGTGCGCTTGGATTTAACATTGCTTTTTTCAGGATCTAAAAAATAAAATCTAATATCTATCGCTAATATTTATAACTTACAGCGCTTTGCGCTCAAA
>DCSN01000212.1:0-8841 GCA_002325645.1 Pseudanabaena sp. UBA1465 | reverse complement strand
TTTGATCGACAATTGCTGTAGGTAAAGGCGGCAATGATCAAGATGGGTGCTGGTAATTATCAGAGAGGTAAACTCAAAGACAAGAAACCAACTTCAGCCACGCTTTGCAAGCACAAAGATGGTAATTACTATATCCATATCCAAGTCAAGGATGATGTGCCAGAGCCTAGTGACTCTGAAAGTGTAATTGGTGTTGACCTAGGCAGAAGAGACATTGCTGTTACCAGTGATGGTTATTCATGGAGTGGTCAAGATATTCATCAAGTTAGAGACAAGTTTTCCAGAGTAAGGGCCTCGCTCCAGAAAAAAGCATCGAAAGGTACAAGAAGAATTGTGGATGGATGGGTGATGCCGATCTTAATGGTGCGCTGAATATTGCAATTATTGGGGCTTTTGCAAGCAAGCCTAGAAGTTCGGGGTTGTCTTGCTCTTTGAGCGAGAATGTCTCAGGGCTACTACAAGATTCTGTGTTGTTGTGCGCGGTAGGCGAAAGCCCCGTCACTTCAGATCGGGGTTAGCTTACAAAATGATGAAACCTTATTTGGGTTGTTCATCTATTCACACTCAAACATTAAGTTTTGCTAAGCATAAGGCAAACTAATTTCAATCTAATTTAACGAGTTAAGTACAATCCAAGTAAATTTACTTATCAAAAACCGATTCTTAACCTTAATATAAACCCAACTTTAACTTGATCTCTTAGGCTTAAGTTAAGTTGTGAGGGTTTACTTTGGAAGTTATTTTAGAAGTGACTTTAGAATTGATTAAAGCAATTACAGCAACAGCGCTATTGCTTCTGATGGGCGACTTCTTTTCGACGTTTTTTTATCACGTTCCCGAACATGTATTTGGGAAGTTTCATTCCATCGTGCATCATGGTAAAAACCGCAGCTTTCTTCATTATGCAGTTCTAACTAGAAATCCCCTTGTACTTCTAGATGGTATTTTAGGTGCAGTCCCCTATTTCATATTCACCCCTTGGCTCTGGCAATTATCGGCAGTGGGTACAGTTGTTGGACTTTTATTTGGCGAGTTTCATGTGGTTTGGCGACATGTTTCCATTTTGGAATGGAAAACGCCTGAACTAGTCAAGAATCTTTGCGACTTCTTTTTTATCACTACTCCAGAAAGACATTGGTTACATCATCAAAATGCCTTTGCCGCTTTCGGAGATATCTTCTCATTCTATGAGTATCCTGCTGAAAAATGGTTACTGTTTTTACGTTTTGTTCGTCGCAAATTTAAGCAATTAAATCAGGTAGATAGTAGTAAAACTATTAATGCTTGATTGGGTTGTGCCATAAAAAAGCTCACATAGTGAGCTTTTTTTGTCGGAAAAATGGGTTTAAAACCCCGTGCTTCTAGCACGGCTTTATATTAATTGTATCGATACGCTAATCTTATATCAGAATATAGTATATAAGATTAGATAAATCCATGTTAGTTCTCGAAGCAAAACTAAAAGGTAAAACAGAGCAGTACAACCTCATTGACTAGGCTATCCGTACTGCTCTGTTTTGTCGTAACTAAATTAAACTCCCAAGCAAGACAATCAAGTGTTGTTAAAACATTGAGCCAATGTACTCATCACTGTTTGCATTGTGGCACTGTATTAGACCGTGACCACAATGCGGCTTTGAATATCTTAGCTAAGGGTCTAAATAGGGTAGGGCATACCCAAATTAACGCCTGGGTCGAGTTCGACCTCTGCCAAGTTGATGTAAGTCTGCTTGATAAGTTGTCTCGTTGAATCAGGAATCCCCGTCACTTCAGTGCGGGGAGTGTCAATGTCAACTGCTAACTACCGAAATCTATGTCGATCGCCCCAATCCTTAAAGCTGAAAATATCTCGAAATCCTTTGGCGGTATTCATGCCGTCAGTAACGCCCAGATTGAAGTATCTGCGGGAAGTATCACAGGGTTAATTGGTCCTAATGGCGCAGGGAAAACGACATTTTTTGGATTGCTCTCCAATTTCCTGAAGCCCGATCGCGGTACGGTGCAATTTGACGGAATGCCAATTCAAGGAAAGCCACCCCACGCGATCGCCAAACTAGGTATGATTCGCACTTTCCAAGTCCCTCGCGTCTTGTCGCGCTTGTCAGTGCTAGAAAATATGTTGTTAGCGGCTCAGGATCAAGTCGGCGAAAAATTTTGGAATACTTGGTTTCAGGGGCATAAAATTGCGGTTCAAGAAAGAGAAAATCGCGAGAGGGCGAGACATATTCTAGAGTCGGTGGGTTTAATCAGAATGGAAACTGATTATGCAGGTTCTCTATCGGGTGGGCAGCGCAAATTATTAGAAATTGCTCGCGCCTTAATGACTGACCCCAAACTGATTTTGCTCGATGAACCTGCGGCGGGAGTAAATCCTGCTTTGATTGAAGAAATTTGTAGCCTGATCCACAAGTTAAATCGAGAGGGCTTAAGTTTTTTGATTATTGAACACAATATGGATGTGATTATGTCCCTATGCGATCGCGTCTGGGTTTTAGCCGAAGGTCACAACCTCGCCGATGGCTCACCTGCTGAAGTTCAAAGCGATCCCAAGGTTTTAGAGGCATATTTAGGATCATGACTTTGAATACTTTTAATGTCTTATTACTAGTGCCGACAGGGATTAATGCGGCCATTGGTGGTTACGCGGGGGATGCTTTGCCATTGGCGAGGGCGATCGCCGCAGTTGCGGATAACGTAATTACGCATCCCAATGTCTTAAACGGCGCGAGTTTATATTGGTCGATGCCCAATGTTTTATATACCGAGGGTTATGCGATCGATCGCATGGCAAGGGGCGATTGGGGATTGCGTCCTGTGAGAGCTAATCGCATTGGTGTAATTCTCGATCGCGGTATGGAACCAGATCTAGAATTGCGCCACCGTCAGGCAATATCGGCGGCACAGACGACATTGGGTTTAAATATTACCGATGTTTTAGTTACTGACAGCGATCTTGGTGTGGAATTACGAGCAGGCGATTCGGGGGCAACATGGGGAACGATCGCTAATCTCGATAGTTTGCTCAGAGCCGCCGAAAAATTAATTAAAGTTGCTAAGGTCGAGGCGATCGCCGTAGTCGCCAGATTTCCTGATGACTCAGATAGCGAAGCTTTACAAAACTATCGCCAAGGTAAAGGCGTTGATGCCCTCGCAGGAGCCGAAGCCGTCATCAGTCATGCGATCGTGCGCGAATTTGCCATACCCTGCGCCCATGCCCCTGCTTTGCAGCCTTTGCCCCTTGATCCCACTGTTTCGCCCCGCGCTGCTGCCGAAGAATTGGGCTATACCTTTTTACCCTGTGTGTTGGTCGGGTTAAGCCGCGCCCCCAAAATTATTACCGATCGCAATTTACTGAAACCCGATGATATTACGGCTGATGATATCAATGCGATCATTACGCCCTATAGCGCCTGTGGTGGTGCGGGTTTATTAGCATTAAATCCTTTGCCCCATGTCCAAACTATTTTTGTTAAAGAGAATCAAACGGCGCTAAATGTTACCCCCGAAATGCTTGGTTTACAGGGAATTCAAGTTGAAAATTATTGGGAAGCGATCGGGATACTTACGGCGATCAAAGCAGGAATTAATCACCATAGCTTGAGGATTTCAACTTAGTGAAATTCGCCTCCAGCGCTTTGCGCTTACTTAAAACCCAAAAATATTTTTGTACTACTCAAAGCATCAAGTTAGCTTAGCTGTTGGGCGAAAAACTTAACCCGAACTGACATTTTTTAGGTTAAATTTTAACTGTTGCTTGCCAAGAACGACTAAAACTATGATGCAATCTAAGTGAACTCTAATTTAAGAGAAAATTTCTATGACTACTATCCGTGAAGTAATTGGCGATCCTAACGAATTCTGGAGTGAGCTAAGTTGGTCTGATCTATCTAGTGCCGAGCAAGAACTATGGACACAACTGGGCTGGAATGAAGAAAATTGGGAAGAAGATCTAGATTTTCCTGAATGGGATGACTTGTCTAGCGAAGATCAAAAGCTCTGGGCAGTACTAGGCTGGAGCCAGTCTAGTTGGGAAGGAGAAGATGACATTCCTGAATCGGCGGAAAAAAATTGGGAAGATCTCAATAGCGAGGAACAAGCTGCCGCTACTGACCTTGGTTATACCCAAGATAAATGGGATAACGAATAATTAAACCAGAGCTTGTGTTGTCCGCTACGCGGACAACACAAGCTCTAACTGAAAATCAAAGGGACTCAGATGCTTTTAGAAGAGATTCGATCGCATTGACATCTAAAGGACGAAACAAGAAGAATCCCTGTCCATCCCCTTCTTTGCTCAATAAATCTTTTAAATAATTTAATTGAGCGAGGCTCTCGATTCCCTCAGCGACAATATGAGCATTCACACTTTGCGCCAGTGCAATTATTGCCTGAAGGATTTCTGTGCCACTGCGATCGGAATTAATATTATTGACAAAGGAGCGATCTATCTTTAATCCGTCAAAGGGAAACTTGTGCAAATAAGCAAGGGAAGAGTAACCAGTACCAAAATCATCAATATAGATTTTGAGTCCTGCTTCTTGCATTTTCCGCAGTACAAGCACCGCAAAATTAGGATTTTCCATAATTGAACTTTCCGTTAGCTCGATCTTGAGATACTTTGGGTCAAGGTCATTTTGCCGCAAAATATTGAGACATTTATCAATTACGTCATCTTGAGCCAGTTGCTTGGGTGAAAGATTGACACTGATCGTAATATCTTTCGCGCTGTCAAAGCTTTGATGCCAAGTCTTAAGCTGTTGACAGGCATGGCGCATAATCCAATCACCGATGGGAATGATTAATCCTGTTTCTTCGGCTAGGGGAATGAAATGGGTGGGGGAAATTAAACCGCGTTGGGGATGTCGCCAGCGAATTAGAGCCTCTAATCCCACGATTTGCATATTACTAAGAGAGACAATGGGCTGATAGTAAACTAGAAATTCTTGATTATTTTGATTATGAGGGTCTTGAGTAATGGCAACGGCTTGGCGTAAATCTTTTTCTAATTGCAGCCGTTCGAGAACACGCTCTCGCATGGAGGGTTCAAATACTTTACTGTAAGAATTACCTAGCTTTTGAGCATAAAACATGGCTGTATCAGCATCCCTTAATAGAGTTTCAGGAGAAACTAGCTCAGTAAGAGATTGCTCGTTAATATTCTCGATTTGATGGAACTTAATCCCAATATTGGCGGCGATCGCAATTTCATTTCCTTGGATGAGCAATGCTTCTCGTAGCCTATTTTGAATTAGATCAGCAACATTAATAGCAGATTGCTGATCCACTAAATTTTCCAATAGGATTACAAACTCAGCACCACCAAAGCGAGCAATTGAAGCTGTATCTGAAACGCAATTTCGTAAAGATTGTGCGACCTTAACCAGTAATAAGTTACCAATTGGATGACCAAAAATATCATTAATATTTTTAAATCGGTCTATATTAATCCATAGGATAGCGATCAATTGGGGAGGAGGTGGCGCTCCTAGTTGATTTGGCTTAAGAAATTTCAGGTAAATTTTCTCAAGCCATGGAAGATTGCTAGATGACTTAGGAGGAATTTGTGTAATTAAATTTTGCAACCTTTCCTCGATGAAAGGACGATTAAATAGTCCCGTTAAACGATCATGATTAGAGGCATAAATGATATTTTCGTTTGCCGATCGCAACGAGCGATGTATTTGCCAACGCTCTTGTAAGGTGATCGCCATACCCGTTAGAAAAAATAGTAATAATGGCACGACGATTACGATCCAATAGTTAAAGCTAAAGGCTATACAGGCGATCGCAAACCATAATCCAGATAAAACAAAGGCACTAATATTTCCTAGCCACAGATTGCGTCTTGATAAAAACAAACTCATAAATAAGCTTATTAATAAAGCTATGCTCCAAACATCTTGATCTTTAACAATTATCAGCGCATTTGTTTGTAAAATATTTTGCAAGATCATAGCCTGAAGATGCACTCCACTGGCTGGAGGATTACGATCAAAGGGGGTTATTAAGCTATCTAGTCCTGATGCAGTTACACCGACTAAAACAATTTTATTGCGAAAGGTCGCGTCAGGAATTTTGCCATCAAGGACATCACTAAATGATAGCTGTGGTATGTTTTTGCTGGCTCTTGTCCAATTAATTGTGAGGGACTGACTCAAGTTAGGTAATGGCGATATATTGGAATCAATCAAGGCATAGGTTTGCAAAATTGCTACGCCTAAGACTGGAATATCTTGAATCGCTAAATCAATGGAGCGCACTATGCCATCCGTATCTTCGCGCTTGAGAATATGCCCGATCGCGACACCAGCATTATTCAGCGATCCTGTGGGCAAGAGTGCATATCCTGATTTATCCCAAGCCATAGGTAATACCACCCGTTGATACTGCACGATCGCTTCGGCTAATTGCGGATCGGCGGGGCTTGATTCAGACCATAGAATATCAAAGCCAATTACGCCCGCTTCAGCAGCATTTAGTTTTTGTAAAAGCTGGACATAGCGATCGCGTGTCCAAGGAAACCTGCCAATTTTATCAATACTTGTATCGTCAATGGCAACAATAACTATCCGATCATCCCAAGGTTGATCGCCCCGCCAAGTTGTAAAACTGTTGTAAGCCAAAAAATCAATGGGTTTCAACGCTCCGAAGTAAGCTATGGGAAACACAATAATTAGGGCAAATATGGTAGGTAGCGATCGCCAGATTAGAGCTACTAAACGCGATCGCCAGAATCGGACGCGATGCTTCGCAAACAACTTAGAGAATCGTCTGGTAATCAATTTAGAGAATGGGAATCTCATAGCTCTGTACGCTTCCCTGAGGAGTTTCTACTTTTACGTTCACCTTAAGGCTTGAAGTCGCTGGAAATTGTATCGAAAAATTACCATTGCGATCTAAAGATTGTTCTTTTCCGTCTACTTCAACGGTATTGGAAGGGTTAGCGTAACCTCTAAAAACAACAAAACGCCCAGAGGATTGGGATTCCTTTATAATTACATAACGCAAACTTGGATTATTATTAATTGGTACAGGAGTGGATGGCGGCTCACCCACAAATGTCAAGTTTTCAAACCCACCATTCACCAGCTTTGTCTGATTTTGAGCAGTGGTTGCAACACTACCATTTAGTGTCGTCACCACCATACTCCCATTCGATTTGGCAGTTACGATATAACTAGTTCCCCTGACCCCACTAATACCCGCAGGAGTTTGAATATTCAATTGCGATCCTCGATTAGTAAATTTCCGAATCTGTAGTCTGGCTTTGCCACGCGGCACAAATAAATTAGTAATTCGACCGTTATCTGAGGCAAGCCGAAAAGAATTAATTTTAACTGTCGTATTTTCGGAGACATAGATCGAGCCTACCGCCGTATCAACGGTCAAAACTGCCGAACTGTTGGCTCCTGTGGAGATTTCGTCACTTACTACCTGTAGGCGATCGCCCACCTTTGCAGGACGATTAGCATAGTTATACAAATTGCGATAGGTGACTTTTCCCGATAACTGGTCAACTCTTAGCCATTGATTTGTGCGTACCTGAATCCCCCCTGAGCAAGAACATTTTGGATGGTATGAAATCCAAAAGTTAACCCTGCGCCCCCAATTAATAGACTGAAGAGATTAATGGCAATTAGATTTTTGGCATCAACTTTTTTTCGTTTTTTTAGCATTATAGATATAGTAAACCGATAATTAACCCTTTTAATTAAGCCTAGTATAGAATCGCTACAAAGCACAGTCTAAAAACAGAAGTTTTGCTGCCCGCTATGCGGACAGCAAAATTTCTGTTTGCCAATCCTAAATCTGTATATTGGCGGATGTTGCTAAAAAACTCCGTAAACGTCGAGAAATTAATTCACGGCTCCCCATTCTTCTTCCTAATTCTTTTTCTAATGCGCCCACAGGTGTTAGATTTTGTGGCGCACGCGGATCGCGGGTCGGGTGGGAGGCATATTGCGGAATTAAATAGGTGCTTTGATCGGCGATCGCCTTAGCACGGTTGACATCAAGCCCACCATCCAGATCGATGCGAATGATGCCATGTAAATCGTGATAGCCCAATTTTTTATAATTCAAGTCTTTGCTACCCGATCGCAAGTACCAACTTAAATTAGAGCCATTAGCATTAGAAATCCTAAAAATCGGTGTGCGCTCTCCGACCTTCAGCGATCGCATGACTTGCGCGGTTTCCCCCTTCAGATATGCCTTACCCATCGTTTTGACATAGCCAATCGTGTCGTAAGGGGTTTGATAAACCCGATATAGTAAAGGACCATCACGGACAATTAATGTGTTCTCTTTAATTAGTTCCTTATTCAAAGAAAGAGCATTAGCAATTCGTAGTTCCTCATCCAGCATTTCTCCCTGCACCAATTGCGAAGGCGTGTCGGGTTGATTATTACTGCTAGTCAGACAGCGATCGTACTTTAAATTTCCTCGACCACTCATCGGGCAAGGAATGGAAGTCACGGGAGGGGTTAAATTTCCGCCGAGGGCAATAATTCTGGTGACTTCTGTGGCAACACATTTAGCCCTACTAATGGTGCGATCGACTAGGACTGCTCCCACGGAGATTGTGGCAAAAGCTCCATACAAAATCTCATCATCCCGCCGACCCAAAAAGTTAGCATCAATTCGCAATCTGCCATCGATGAATAAAATTTGATCGGGAAGTTCGGGGGCGATCGCGGCGCGAATTGGCTGCCAAGCACCATTTGTAAATTCAACTTCCGTATTTACCTTGTCACTAGTGGGAACCTCTTCAGGATTGATGCTTACGGGTGCATCATAGCCAATGCTCCAAGGCTCTAAACGAATGTTATATTCGCTCCAAAA
>DCSN01000170.1 GCA_002325645.1 Pseudanabaena sp. UBA1465 | reverse complement strand
CTAATTCTTGGTTTTTAATGTCTATTTTGATACTGGGAAGGGAGTAAAACCCAAAATGAATGAAGGCGGCGTTCATTCATTTTGGGTTTTATATGGAGAACTGCTTGTCACCCAAATATTCACGCTAAACATGAATATTTGGGTTTGTTTACAACTATGTACCTAATTTGTTATAGTAAATATCCGTTCGGCGGCATGGCCAAGTGGTAAGGCAGGAGTCTGCAAAACTCTCACCCCCAGTTCAAATCTGGGTGCCGCCTTTTAAGAAAAAGATCGATTGCTTTGCAATTGGTCTTTTTCTTATTTGTGGTCATTGTTAGAAAGCGCCCCTTTCTACTTTTTGGGTAATTGCTATAGAATTGAGTTTTTAAAGGAGCGATCGCCCCATGTCAGTAAAAAAACAGTTTGGTAGTTTTGACGAGTTATTGGAAAGTTCAGAATTACCTGTTCTCGTAGATTTTTATGCCCCTTGGTGTGGTCCTTGTCAGCTTATGACAGGGATTCTCGACAAGGTAAGTGAAGTGATGAAGGATAAGGTTCAGATCGTGAAGATTAATACTGATAACTATCCCGATCTTGCTTCTCAATATAAGGTTTATGCTTTGCCAACTTTAGTTTTATTTAAAGATGGCGAACCTGTCGATCGCATTGAGGGCGTAATCCAAGCTGATCCCTTGTGCGATCGCCTTGCGGTTCATGCTTAAACATCAAAAAGCACCCTAACGGGTGCTTTTTGATGAAAATCTATAAATTAGGATTAATTCCTAACCCTCGCAATTTAGCAGCTAAGGCTTCGGCGCGTTGGTACTCTCGCTCGGCACGTTGGCTCTCTAGGTCGGCGCGTTGGCTCTCTAGGTCGGCGCGTTGGCTCTCTAGGTCAGCTTTCTCAGAACTCCATAGCAGCAGGTTGCCACTCTTGTCCCACCACCGCAGCCAACTTGTGGTAGTTAAGGCTCTAGTTCCTGACCATATTCCTAAAAACAAATCCAACCCGACAATCCAGACTCGACCATGCTCGTCTTTGGGCTGGACTACATAGCGACCATCCTGCAAAACTCTAACTTCTAGGTTTTGTTCGTAGGGATCGTAGGTGACATATACAGGAACTTGTAAAATCTGCTCATAGAAATAGAGCTTGCCATAGGGAGGGGTCGATCGCAGTGAAAATTCGCCACCATCGGTATCGGACAAAAATTCCATCACGATACTTACTGCGCCGCCTTCACGATAAGGAGTATAGCTGCGACGAATCACGCCTTGATCGGCAGGATATACATGGGGTGCATAGAGCCAGTCGGGAGCCTTGACCACGATCTGCTTATTGACCGTAGCCACTAGTCCAAAGTTGGAAACCATCAGTGCATCGTCGGGAATCAGATTCGCCGCAAGCAGAGCATCGCTGAGGGCGGCGGCTAACAATGGTTGCTGTTCATTTTCCACAGGATCGTCAGGTAAAACATAGTTGGTGGGTAATAGCTCCCAAGTGATTTGGGGCTTAGTGGCAATCTGAATGACCATAGGTTGCTCCTTTGATGGTAAGAAGGTCTGAGAGAGTACGCCCTGAAGGGGTGCACTCTCTCAAATAATTTAGACAAGGCAATCGTTAAGCTGGGCTAATAATTCCTCACGCTGTAAATTGCGCCCGATGATCACTAACTGATTATTTAAGGGCTTACCACGATCATCGGTTTTGAGTTCATAGCGTTTGCCGCTAAGCTGGAAAACGTAGCGATTGTCGATATTTGCAAATTGCAAAATACCTTTAGCGCGAAACACATCGATGGGTAATTTCTTGTCTAAAAAGTTTTGAAACTTATCGAGATCAAAGGCGCGATCGCTTTGGAATGATATAGATATAAAACCGTCGTTTTCTAGGTGATCGGAATGATGATGATGTTCATGATCGTGATGCTCATGGTTACATTCGGTGTCGTGGCAATCTTCATGGGTGTGTGGGCTGCCATGATCGTGATGCTCGTGTTTGTGGTGATCATGCGCTTCAGCTTTATGGCTAGGCGCGATCGCTGATTGATCAATTTTCACATCAAGAATTAGCGGCAATGGCACAATGCCCAAATGCGATCGCAAAATTCTTGCTTTAGTCTTAGTGTCATTAATGAAAGCCTCTAGCTCTTGAAGCTTTTCTTCGGTCACAAGATCGGTTTTATTGAGAATGATAATATCGCCATACATGATTTGGGCATAGGCTGCCTCGCTCTTGAAATGCTCTGAGGTAAAGGCTTCGGAATCAACGACGGTCAAAATCGAGTCAAGTCTGGTTAAATGCTGTAGTTCTGTGCCTAAAAAGGTAAGCGCAATTGGCAAAGGATCGGCAACACCTGTAGTCTCGACGATCATGTAATCAATGCGATCGCCTCGCTCAAGAACATTGTAAACAGCATCAACCAAGCCATCATTGATCGTGCAGCAGATGCAACCGTTGCTCAGTTCCATCATGTTTTCATCGACGGAAACCAATAGCTGACTATCAATATTGATATCGCCAAATTCATTTACTAAAACCGCAACTTTCAGATCCTGCTGATTTTGTAAAATATGATTAAGCAAGGTGGTCTTACCACTACCTAAAAAACCTGTGATGATCGTTACAGGCATCCCTCGCTTGGGTGCGTCTATATCGATAATGTCTTGTGTCAGGGCTTCTGTAACATTGCGATCGGAAGTGAGCATGGTCTTTATGCAAGAATAACTTTAGACTTCATCTTAACAGCCACGATCCCTGCTCTGTAGATCCTCATGTCAGTTCCTGAACCTTGTATCGATTCCAGTATTGACGATATTTTAGCGGCTTTAGAAGTGCGTCTCGATATAGAAGAGGCGATCGCCCAATTGCCAGTCACTCAAGCTTTAGAAAAGTGTTTGTTGTTTGCTCAAGCCCATAATTTGATCGATCTAGAGAAACTAGTTAAACAAGAATTAGATGGGTATCAAGATGAATTACCTAGCGATCGCATTGTCCAACTAAATTATTTTGATAATGGTGGACAAATAATTAATGGATTAGATCAATATAGAGCGTATCCCTTAACTATCGGAGTTCGTAAGTTAGAACTTCATCTGAAAAACGGTTTAACCTTGATGTTACCAAAGCAAATTTTGAATTTTTTGTCAAAAGCGGCTGGACGTGAAGTAGAAAGCGGACATATCTCACCCGCAGAGATCCATCGTTTTTTAGGCAATATTCGAGATTTGGTATCTCACAAAATTAAGATGCAGCGCCTTGCGCTTACTTGAAACCCAGAAATATTTTGAAAGCGGCGCTTCGCGCCGCTTTCAAAATATTTCTGCACTACTCAAAGCCTCAAGCTAAACCCATGCTAATTTTAAAGCAGGCATTAAACGCTGCAAATTCTTTAGAGATTTTCCTTGCCAAGGTATATTCTCAGAACCTTGAACCATAATACTAATACTTTCTTTTTGTCGAACTTTAATTACAAATTTAGACAAAACATTAATACCTGAACTATTTAAAAACTCTAGCTCGCAAAGATTCAAAATGATATTTTGAGATGACTGATTAATTACATTTTCTAAAAGCTGTACGATTGGCGCATATTCTTCTGTTCCTGCTAACCGCAAAGATCCCTGACAATAAATAATGCTTTCTGCTGAGTTATACCAAACCTTATAATCTTCCCCTTTAATTTCCATCCTTTAAATTCTCCTAATAAAATTACAATCTGTTTTTAACTATTTTCTAAACTATTCATTAATGGTATTTGTCCATAGCATTTGTTTAGGAAAGTGGCAACTGCACCATTGTGGTTACTATTGTGGCATGACCATTAGTTTGTGCTTGCTCAAACTTCCATCCTAGAGTAGCCTCATAATCCATGATCATTGTGAAATAGCCCAGCCCAGAATTTGCTTCTTCCTCATTAGTGACACTTCTTTCTAATTGATTAATATACATTTCGCCAATATCACCCGTAGTAATTTCTTGAATATAGGATTGAAAGGAGGCGATCGCATCTTGATGCACACTATTTTTAGATAAAAATATGAGGTGATCGCTAAACAAATGCATTTCTAAGTTAATGGGTTGCTCTGCACTTTCATCACTATATTTCATCGCATTTTCCAATAATTCATTGGCAATGAAACTTACCGCAGCCGCTATTTCAGCCTGTTTGTTAATATTGGCACTTGTATCACCAGGAAAGAAATTTCTAACATAGTCTCCAAGAAAATCTGCGGAAAGTCCATTTGTTTTCCAACGTAATTTAATTGGTAAAGAAGAAGGTGAAAATCCTAAAACTAGAAATTCACTTCTATTTGAAAAATCTTCTGTAAATTCTCCAAAAATTTGCGCCATATTAACGCCGTTTTTTATGTTGATTGTTAGTTGAATTGGTCAGAGATTTACAAAAGTGCATGAACCTATTACAAATCTATGATTCCTTTTACTATGTTTGGGGACAGTACGCAACCTATCCACCCAACCTATCCATAAAGCGCTACTATAATACGGGACTACTTTTTGTGGGAAATTTTAAGCCATGATATCCGTTTCCGCTCGATTTGAAGAACTGCGAGCTAGAGGGCAAGCTGCTCTAATTCCTTTCATTACGGCTGGTGATCCAAACTTGGAGACAACAGCAAAAGCTTTGCGGGTCTTAGATCAAAACGGTGCGGATCTAATTGAGTTAGGTGTGCCTTATTCTGACCCATTGGCGGATGGTCCTGTGATTCAGGCGGCGGCAACAAGGGCTTTGCAAAATGGAACCACGCTGGACAAAGTATTAGATGTTGTCCGTGAGGTTGCGCCCGAACTGCGATCGCCAATTATCCTCTTCACCTACTACAACCCAATTTTAAATATTGGCGTAGAAACTTTTCTCCAAAGAATTTATGACGCAGGGGTACGCGGCTTAGTCGTGCCAGATTTGCCCCTCGAAGAATCCCATGTATTGCTAGAACCTGCGACAAAAGCGGGAATCGAAGTGATTTTGCTGATTGCGCCCACCACTCCCCCTAAGAGATTTAAGGCGATCGCTGAGAAATCACAGGGCTTTATCTATGTGGTTAGTGCTACGGGTGTGACGGGTGTGCGTACTGAAGTTGCTAAGGGTGTCAAAACCATGATTGACCAATTGAGGGTGATCACCGATAAACCGATCGCCGTTGGTTTTGGCATCTCGCAACCCGAACATGCCAAACAAGTGATCGACTGGAACGCAGATGGCGCGATCGTGGGTAGTGCGATGGTCAAGAAATTAGCTGAGCCAGACGGTGGTGTATATGCGATCGCTGAGTTTTGCAAAACCCTCAAACAAGCTATTCGTAGGGACTAGAAATTAGAATTTTAAAAACACAAAATGGCTATGCCATTTTGTGTTTTTAAAATCTTTGCTGGGTTTGATTTTTAATTCATAAAAGTGTTGTCACACTTTTATGAATTGACATTAAAGTTTAGGATTTAATCACTAAGGCTCATGAATATTTTGATTGGTTTAGGTATTGCGATCGCGATTTTGGGTGGTCTAGTTTTACTTTTGTGGCTGCTGTTTGAGTGGCAATACAAAACGCGACAGGGCAATTTACTAGAATTTGATAATGGGGCTTGGCAGTTTCTCACCTATGAGCCAGACCACTATCGTTTGGAATTAATCCTCACCGCAACCAATAAAACTCGCAACCTTGATGTTTTCTTAGTTGAAGTAAATCCTGAACTCTCACTGCTGTCTAACGATAGTCTGGATGGCATTCATAGCCAAATTCAGTTGCGATCGCGCCATCCTGATGTGGCGAGTCGTAATGATAACTACTGGGAATCCTATATCGTTGCCCCCAATCACAGCACAGGGCTAGAAATCCAAATTGATATTAGTGGCAAAAATCTCGAAGAACTGAAAACGTCATGGGTGCGTGTTCATTACACGATCTATGGTCCCGCAGGTCGCGAAGAAAAAGTCAAGCATTGCATCATTCCTTTGCAGTTTCCTGATGCTGATCAAAGGGAACGTTGGCGACCTACGCCCGATGCTGATGTATTGCCAATTCGTACCCATATTCTTTCCGCAGGCGATACTCCCGTCGATGTGTTACAGCGCTATGTGATGAGCCATGCCCAAGCGGGAGATATCGTCACGATCGCCGAAACCCCGATCGCGATTATGCAGGGCAATTTTTATCATCCCAGTGATATTCACCCTAAATGGTTAGCCAAACGCCTCTGCTATTATTTCAAAAGTACTTCCAGTCTTGCCACAGCTTGCGGGCTGCAATCGTTAATTAACGAGTCAGGCGCATGGCGGGTCGCCTTTGCCTTTATTATCGGTTCCTTCGCTAAAGCTCTGTTTAGAGTTCCAGGCGTTTTTTATATGCTCGCTGGCGAACAGGCAAGGCTGATTGATGATGTCACTGGCACTTTGCCACCCTACGATCAGTTCATCGTATTGGGTCCCAAAAATCCTCAGGCAGTTGTAGATGAAATTAAGGCAGGGACAGGACTCGAAGCCGCGATCGTCGATGTTAATGATTTAAGGCGGGTGAAGGTTTTAGCTGCTACCTCTGGAGCTTCTGAGGCGTTACTCAATCAAGCTCTGATCATGAATCCTGCGGGTAATGCTGCTGAACAAACCCCAATAGTTTTAATCCGCCCCAATACTGGTGTATAGAAAAGCGAGAGGCGGCGTGGTTAGGCATAAGGGACTTGCGACTTAATAAATTACCAAATATAAAACCAGAATCG
>DCSN01000127.1:7258-15234 GCA_002325645.1 Pseudanabaena sp. UBA1465 | reverse complement strand
TTCCCACTCACATTAGTTAAATCAGGATGAAACTTTTTTGCTGCCTCTAAGCCGATGCGACCATTACTAGCTCCCTCTGTGATAAATCCCTTAAATTTTAAAATATCGATGATGTCATATCTAATTTCGTCTTCATCTTCAATAATTAAAATTCGTTGCATAGGTTAATTGCCATGAATGAAAAAATTATAGCTTTGCAACACTTTGCGCTTTCTTAAAACCCATTGGGTAGATGTGGCGATGGCGAAGCCATCGCCACATCTACCTAAAACTCAGTAAATTCGTTAGTCTTGCATAATTCCTAAAGCTTTTTGGAAACTTATTTGCGTTTATTTGCGTTTATCAACAAAAAGCAGCGCATCGCGCTGCCTTTTGTTGATTTTTATTCGATGGTGCGGGTTAGCAATACAGGGACAGTGGCATTGACACGCACATAGTCGGATACTGAGCTACCCAGTAAGCGATCAAGGTCAGGCAAACTGCGGGCGATCGAGGGGCGGCGATCGGGAGAACCAACCAATAAAATGCTGGTATTAGCTTCGTCAGCAAGTCTAACTAGTTCTTTGCCCACATCACCAGAGCCAACAAAGGAGCGTGATGGAATATTTAAACGCTTGAGTTTGGCAGTAGCTTCAGCCAGCACTGGGTCAGTACTCGCAGTACTATCATCCTTACGTTTGACCACCCTTGCTAAGAAAATTTCCACATCCTTAACGCCACTAGCTAGTTTGATCGCCAGATCAAGGCTGTAGTTGGAAGCTGCGGAACCATCAATGGAAACCATGATGTTGCGGATGGTTTTGATGTATACATCATCCTTGATCAATAACATTGGCACATCAGACAATTGGAAAACATATTGACTGACGGAGTTTGCCAAAATTGCTTGCAAACGCCCCATACCACGAGATCCCATGATTAGCAAATTTGCCTTTAGTTCTTCAGCAACTTTGCAGACGACATCCTTGGGTTCACCCTCTTTGAGTAGTGATGCGGTGCTATTTTCTGAAGTCAAGCGCAAGCTTTTAATTTCTCTTTCGATAATGTTTTCGCCTGCGCGACGGTATTCGGTAATGCCTTCAGAGTTAGTGGAGTTGGGAATAACGTGCAGTACATTAATTTGTGAACTTTGGAAACTCGGTAGGGCGAGCAACATATTCAGCATTTCGCGCGATCGCCCCGAACCATCAACAGCTAATAAAATTTGTTGAAACATAGTGGTCAAATTTATTTTGAGTTTTATTTTGAGTAAAGCTCAATTAAAGCTCAACTCCAGCGCGATCGCTGCAAAACGTTGAGATTCTTAAAAGTCACCAAAAAATTATCCAAAAAAAATTATCCAAAAAAATCAGATACGGCGCAAAGCGCCGCCTCTGATTTTTTAGATCACTAATCAGAAGTTATTGAAACAAACTCTTGTTGAGGTGCATTAAGTTGCTCTGAAATAGGAATATTCACATATTCTGCACCATTAGAAATTTGCTGTTTTTGTAAGTCTAGAGCCGCTTTCACTAGTCCTTGGAACAGTGGATGGGGGCTGCTGGGGCGAGATTGAAACTCTGGATGGAATTGGGTGGCGATAAAGTAGGGATGCTTAGGAAGCTCGATCGCTTCGACCAAACGTCCATCGGGGGAAGTACCACTAATTACATAGCCTGCTTCAAGGAACAGCGATCGATAGGCATTGTTAAACTCATAGCGATGGCGATGGCGTTCATAAATCACTGATTCGTTATAAAGGCTATGCACAAGGCTATTTGGTGCGAGACGACAAGCGTATAAACCTAAACGCATTGTGCCGCCAAGATTAACCACATCTTGTTGTTCGGGCAGTAGGTGAATCACAGGATTATGGGTTTCTGGGGCAAACTCCGCACTATTGGCATCGCTAAGATTACCAATATTTCTTGCCCAGTCAATGACTGCACATTGCATTCCTAAACATAGACCTAAAAATGGAATTTGATGGTCACGCGCATACTTTACCGCCGCCACCTTACCATCGACACCACGATTGCCAAAGCCTCCTGGGACAACGATCGCATGGACATTTTGGAGGAATTTTTCCGCGCCATAGGTTTCGATGTCTTCGGAGTTAACCCACCGCAAATTCACATTGCTATTCACGGCGATCGCGCCATGTTTGAGGGCTTCGATCACCGAGAGATAGGCATCGGTCAAACGTACATATTTCCCCACGATCGCTACTTCTAGCTGATATTCAGAACGATATAAGCGCTCCACAAGGGTTTGCCAACTGCGGAGATTGGGCTGACGCTGCTGCATCCCAAGTAGACGCAATACTTGCTCTGCCAAACCCTCACGCTCCATTGCTAACGGCACTTCATAGATGCTCTTCACATCTTGACAGGTCATCACGCATTCGGGCTGGACGTTACAAAATTCCGAAACCTTGTCTTTGATATTCTGCGGAACGGGGCGATCGCTGCGACAAACCACAATATCAGGTTGAATCCCGATCGATTGCAACTCCTTGACCGAGTGCTGCGTGGGTTTGGTTTTCATTTCCCCTGCGGAGGCGATCCAAGGCATGAGGGTAACGTGCATATAGACCACATTTTGTCGTCCCACATCCTTACGAAATTGACGAATCGCTTCGATAAAGGGTAGGGATTCGATATCGCCCACCGTGCCACCGATTTCCACAATGACTAGATCAGGATTGCCATTATTGGCAACGCGATGAATACGCTCCTTAATTTCGTTAGTGATATGGGGAATTACCTGTACCGTGCCGCCTTGATAATCGCCGCGTCGTTCTTTATTGATTACGCCTTGATAGATCGCGCCTGTGGTGACATTACTCAACTTAGACATGGAAGTATCGGTAAAACGCTCATAATGCCCCAAGTCGAGGTCGGTTTCTGCGCCATCTTCAGTAACAAAAACTTCCCCATGCTGAAACGGACTCATCGTACCGGGGTCTACGTTGATGTAGGGATCAAGTTTGAGAATAGCGATCGAATAATCTCTTGATTTTAGTAGTCGTCCCAAACTCGCGGCAACGATGCCCTTCCCAATACTAGAGACAACTCCGCCAGTCACAAAGATATACTTAGCCATAAAATTTCGTTATTAGGGTGCATTGCCCTATCACTTCAGAGACAATACTTAACAAAGTGATTATATAGCAGTAACCAGCTACCGCAGAAAAAGAGCGCTTTAAGGTAATTATGCCGCCCCCCAACCCCTTCTCCCGCAGGAGAAGGGGCGCAAAATTCTAGTTTTTTCTTGTTCCCCTCTCCTGCGGGAGCTGCCGTGTACACACAAGTCTCTCTATCTACGTTTCAGGGTTTAGATCCCCCCAGCCCCCCTCTTAAAAAGGCAGGGCTGTTTCAAGAAAGGGTAAGAGAGGTTCTAAATGAGCAAAGACCACATAGCAGGTATATTGTCAGAAAATCGGTCAATTGCACCTTTTATTGAGTCAAAACCATGAAGCCTAAATACAGAAAGTACCCAAGTCTTGATGATTGATAGATTAATCGGTGTATTCCCTCGTCTCGGCTCCCTTGCGCTCCGCGTGGGTTTGGCACTTCCTTGAGATAATCAATTATGCTTTTGCTCATTTTTTGCCTCTTTTGACGCTATTGACTAAAATTATCGCTTAAATACTTGGCTTATGACTACCCTCTATTTTTGTTGGTCACTTACCATTTCTTGAAACAGCCTTGCTGGGAGAGGGGGCTGGGGGGTGAGGGCAATCTTCATTCCACGTAACATCAGTTAGAGTTTTAACTCTAATAAAATTCCAACGCGACTGTCATAAATTAAAGGCGATCGCCGCCATTCTACTTTTGTGCCTAAACGTAAATTATTAGTAAGGGCATAGCTAGTGGAAAGCGTGGTCGTACTCATTTCCAAATTGCCATTGGGAGAAGTAAACGTATGACTCAGGCGCAGGTCAGAGCTATGGGGAGACAATATTAAAATCCCCTGTAATCCCACATCTAAGCCTGAAATTTGCGGACGATCTATCTGATTGAACTGACGATAGCCTACGATGGGCGCAATATTCCCATAGGAACCTAAGGGCAGTAGGTAATATCGTAGATTTGCCTGAACTTCACTTTCACGACCACTAAATTCCGATTGATAGCTACCATTTACCGTTAACGGCGATCGCCCCACAAATAAATCTTCAAACCCTGCATCAACTCCTAGGGAATTATCGCGTGAGGTAATCCCAATTCTCAGCTTTTGATCAAAAATCGGTGCATTGTAAATTTCCTCTAACAGATCGGGGGGGTTCTCTAACCAACGCCGCAATACTGGGCTACTGTCGATTACTTGACGATCAATTTCGATATCATTAGCTCGTCGTGACATTTTGGTATCACCATAGGCTGCTGTACTAATGCCAAAGTAAACCAGTGCAGCTATAGCGATCGCCCAATTTTTTGCCATAAATTTCGAGATGGTTTGCCATAATTTCGTTGATATTATCTCATATATTCAAAAAGCTTGCTTCGCAAGCTTTTTGAAAATTTATCTGGGTTTTAAGAAAGCGCAAAGCGCTGTAATTATTCAACGGTCACAGATTTGGCGAGATTGCGGGGCTGATCGACATCTAAGCCGCGATGTGCCGCCACATGATAGGACAGCAATTGTAATGGAATCACCGTTAGAATCGGCGAGAAAATCTCCTCCACAACGGGAATCGGCAAAATGTGATCGAATACCTCATGGGCGGCAGGATCATCTAGGGGCGCGACACCGATCAATTTGGCATCCCTCGCCTTAGCTTCTTGGGAATTAGAAAGCACCTTCTCATATACCGCCCCTGGAGTGGCGATCGCCACGACAGGTACATCTTGATCGAGCAAGGCGATCGGTCCATGCTTCATCTCGCCTGCGGGATAGCCCTCAGCGTGAATATAGCTGATTTCTTTGAGCTTGAGCGCACCTTCGAGGGCGATCGGGAAGTTAATCCCCCGGCCGAGGAAGATAAAGTCTTTGGTATGGGTAAACTGGCGCGAAAGTTCTTCAATATAGCGCTCTTGACCTTCGAGAATCCGTTCCATATAGGCAGGAAGTTGACGCAATCCTTCGATGATTTCTTGACTTCTCGCATCGGAAAGTTTTCCCTTTTTGATGCCAAATTCTAACGCAAGTAAATAGAACATGAGTAATTGAGCCACAAAGGTTTTGGTTGCTGCTACACCAATCTCAATTCCTGCTTGGGTATCAATTACCGCATCGGAAATGCGCCCAATTGAACTTTCAACGCGGTTGGTAATGCCAAGACAGCGATCGCCTCTAGATTTGGCTAGTTCTAAGGCTGCTAGAGTATCGGCAGTTTCGCCCGATTGCGTCACACCAATAACCAAGGTGTTTGGTAAAGAAGGTGGTGGTGAATAGCGATATTCAGAAGCATATTGAACGCTGGTGGGAACACCTGCAAGCTGCTCTAGTAAATACTTGCCCACCAGTGCAGCGTGCCAACTAGTTCCACAGGCGACAATTTCCACCCGATCAACCTGATGGATAAAACCTTCAGGAAGTCTTAAATTGATGTGATTAGCTTCATTAATGTAACTGGCAAGCCCTGCCCGAAATACCCCCGGTTGCTCATAGATTTCCTTGAGCATATAGTGTTTGAAGCCTTGTTTCTCCACCATCGTCGGATTCCAGTTCAAGGTTTGGGGCGCACGACGGAGGCGATCGCTTTTGGCATTATAAACGGCGACGCTATCCCTCGTTAGTCGAGCAATCTCGCCATTTTCCAAAGGAATTACGGTGCGTGTATAGGCAACTAATGCAGGGGTATCAGAGGCACAGAAGTTCTCATCTTTGCCAAGCCCAATTACGAGGGGAGCCTGTTGGCGCACCACAATTAATTCATCGGGATAATCGGCATGAATCACGGCGATCGCGTAGGCTCCCTGCAACTTGGCAACGGTCAGGCGCACTGCTTCAAAGAGAACTGAAGGTGATTTTTCAGGAATTATATTACCGAGATGCTCCAATTGTGAAAGATACTCCGCGATCATATGGGGAATGACTTCCGTATCAGTTTCGCTGACAAAGGCATGACCGAGTTCCTTTAACTCAGTGCGAAGAATATGATAATTCTCGACAATACCGTTTTGGACAACTGCCAAGTTCCCCATCGTATTGGTATGGGGATGGGCATTATGTTCCTCTGGTTTGCCATGGGTTGCCCATCTGGTATGCCCGATGCCAATCGGTGCTTGAGGTGCGGTATCAGCATTTAATTTTTCTTCGAGTTGGATCAGCTTGCCCTTGGCTCTGATCCGATGTAAACCGCGATCGCCTAGGGGAATTGTTGCCACGCCTGCGGAGTCATAGCCGCGATATTCGAGCTTGCGTAACCCTGAGATTAAAACTTCATTTGCCGAGCGATGTCCGATGTAGCCAACAATTCCACACATAATGCTTAGTTACAGATATCTGAGGTACATAATGATTGATTTTTGTATTTAACCATGTGGAGTTCCTGCTAAATTGTGTTTTTAGAATGTTCTCTGGGTTTTCAAGGCGATCGCCTATCTAAAAAGTTTGTAAAGTACAAAGAAATCAAGTTTACCGCGATCGCCGATCAAACGAACCACAAGAAAAAAATTGAAAGTGTTGCTTTGCAACACTTTCAATTTTTTTCTTGGTTTGGGTTTAAGCGCCAAGCGCTGTGAAAAATATCTTGTGGTTCATTGGCTCGATAATTGCGGTAACTTATCTATAAACCTTTTTTATGCTGCCTAGCGAACTCCTAATGCATCGACTGAATGGCGAAACCGTCGTTCCCAAAAGATTGAAATTAGATGATCAACATCTAACTGCGATCGCTACGGAATTAATCACTATTTTTGAAAGTTGCAAAGGTCAGCCCCAAAGTGAACTCGATCGCCAGTTACAAGAATTAGAAGGTGATACGCCCGATTATCGAGTGAAGCGGGGATTAGCACATATTCTTAAATCCAGCTTTAGCACCTTTGAAATTATTAGTCCTCTGGAACCGCAGGAATTACGCCGCCGTGTCTTTGAACTTTCGGCTCAAGTTATTCCCAGTCAACAAGCTACTGAGGAAACTCTAACAAAACTCGCGAACAAGCTCACTCAAGAACTCAATCGTGAAGTGCTTCCTTCTCAAATTACGCAAGGGCTGTATGCAGATCTGATGGAAAATCGGATTCTGACGCAATTTGATACGCCAACTACTGAAACCCTAATCCATCGCTATAACCTTTCGCAGGTGCAGGGGATTTTTTATCGCGCTAGTCACATGACCCTGAATGTGCATCGCAATGACCCAGGGGAATATAAGCTGCTCTTTCGCTATCTCAAGCTCTTTCAGTTAATGTCCTATATCGAAGGCGATGTCGATTATGGCTTTACGATTACTGTTGATGGCGCGACCAGTTTATTTGGCACAAGTACACGCTATGGACTGGCGATCGCTAAGCTGCTCCCTGCTTTACTTCATGTGACTAAATGGAGCTTAAACGCAACACTTGTTGAAAAAGATGCCTACTCTAAACAAAAGCGTACAGGTTTATTTACCCTCAACTCAGACTGTGGTTTAGTGAGCCATTACCCTGCGGGCAAAATGTATGATAGCGCGATCGAGTCGTCATTTGCAGAGAAATGGGCGGATCTAAAAACGGAATGGAAATTGGAAAGAGAAGTAGATTTAATTCCTATTCCCGGAAGCGTGATGATTCCTGATTTCCGACTAGTGCATCCTGATGGACGCAGTTATTTATTAGAGATCGTTGGCTATTGGCGACCTGAATATTTACAAAAAAAGTTTTCGCAGGTAAGGCAGGCTAATTGTGAAAATTTGATTTTGGCAATTTCCGAACGGCTCAATCTCGAAAAAGCGGGCGTAAAAGTTAGTGATACACCTGCGCTCACGGTGTGGTTTAAAGACAAGCTTTTACCAAAGTCAGTTTTGCAAGTAATTTCATGAATCTGTGTAAGTAGCTAGGCGCAATCAA
>DCSN01000127.1:0-7153 GCA_002325645.1 Pseudanabaena sp. UBA1465 | reverse complement strand
TTAATTAGGCTCGGCTACTTAGATTGCTGTACAAAAGTAGAGAGCGTTACTGAGTGTCGCTCTCTACTTTTGCTATACAATTGCCATAGCAACAACACATGAATTAAGTTATGGATACAGCAAGTCTCAATGCTCTACTCAATAGTGGCGCGATTTTGCCAGAACTAATTGTCATTGGGACATTGGTACTTGTGCTAGTCGTCGATCTGATTGCATCGGGGCGCAAGTCGGCAAATGTTCTCCCCTATATTGCGATCGCTGGTTTAGTCGCAGTCACATCTGCCCTTGTGTGGCAATGGACAAGTTTAGAAAATCCGATCGCCTTCTTGGGCAGTTTTAATAGTGACAAACTCAGCATTATTTTTCGCGGCATTATCGCCCTATCGGCTCTATTTACGATCCTCGTTTCGGTACGTTATCTAGAGCAGTCAGGCGTAGTGGTTGGCGAGTATCTCGTAATTTTGCTCAGCGCCACCCTCGGCGGGATGTTCCTCACTGGCTCCGACGAAATGGTGATGGTATTTGTCTCCCTTGAAACCCTCAGTATTTCGTCTTATTTGCTGTCGGGTTATACCAAACGCGATCCGCGTTCCAATGAAGCGGCGCTGAAATATTTATTAGTCGGTGCGGCAAGCTCGGCGATTTTCCTTTACGGGATGTCCTTGCTCTACGGACTTTCGGGCGGCGAAACCTCTCTGTCGGCGATCGCCTCAAAGATTACCGTTAGCAACACAGCCCTCATCATTTCGATGGTATTTGTAATTGCAGGGGTTTCGTTTAAGCTTTCGGCAGTACCTTTCCACCAATGGACACCTGACGTTTACGAAGGTTCACCCACGCCTGTAGTTGCCTTTTTGTCGATTGGCTCTAAGGTGGCTGGCTTCGGACTAGCGCTCAGATTTTTGATTACTGCGTTTCCTCTGGCTTCTCTGCAATGGCATTACGTCTTTGTCGTATTGACTGTTTTGAGTATGGTCTTGGGCAATGTGGTGGCGATCGCGCAAACTAGCATGAAGCGGATGTTGGCTTACTCCTCCATCGGTCAAGCAGGTTTTGTGATGCTCGGCATGGCGATCGACTCCGAAGCAGGTTACGCCAGCATGGTGTTTTACCTGATCCTGTATCTATTCATGAACATGGGTGCTTTCGCCTGTGTAATCTTGTTTGCCTCCCGCACAGGAACCGACCAAATCAGTGAATACAGTGGCTTATACCAAAAAGATCCTTTATTGACCCTCGCTTTGAGTGTATGCCTCCTCTCCCTCGGTGGTATTCCGCCCCTCGCTGGTTTCTTTGGTAAGCTCTACATTTTCTGGGCAGGTTGGCAAGCTCAGGCTTATGGCTTGGTTTTACTAGCTCTAGTCATGAGTGTAGTTTCTCTCTATTACTACATCCGCGTCGTCAAGATGATGGTAGTTAAGGAACCTCAAGAAATGTCTGCTTCAATCAAAAATTATCCAGCAATCACATGGACTCAAGTGGGTATGAAGCCTCTCCAAGCGGCGATCGTCTTTACGCTGATCTTCACAGCGATCGCGGGTATTGCGTCTAATCCTCTCTTCTCTCTATCCAATCAAGCTGTAAAAGAAACTAAGTTTCTTCAAGCTAAAGCACCAAATGCAAAACCAAATGCAAAATCAGTAGCAGTGCTGACAATAACAACTGCACAATAAAAAGTAAAAGAGGGCGCGTTGCGCCCTCTTTAGCCGAGTTAAAAAAACTAAAGAGAATGGACTACGATACAATTGCTTTGGCGTGTGAAAAGCTAAGCTACAGAGATAAATTGCGCCTTGCACAACTCCTAATACAATTAGCTAGAAAAGAAGAAGAAAATATCCATCCTCAAAAGGTTATTGAGCAAAAAGTCATTGAAAAAGCTCAAATTCATGGGGAGTCGGAAAGGAGTATAGATACTATCGAATATATTGAAGAAAGAATATCCAAGTTAAAACCATTGAGGAAAAAGTCACTAATTAACTCAATTAAAGCCATGTTTCAATTTAACGGTGGAATTTCTGAGTCTGATATAGATCAAATAATTGCCGAACTACAAAAACGTAAGTTTCTTAAAATCGAACAAGATCGTGTTGTTTATCCCCAGTGAAATTTAATAAGATAGCTCGCTTGTTAATTTTTAATTTTCTTATCCGAACGTAAAACATAGATGCTTTGAGGGCGAGGGTGCAAACCGTCCACTCTTAGCGAAACAATTATCTCAAAGGGTGATTCTGAAGGGGGTGGGCTTTTGTTTTGAAATATTTGAAATAGCCCTCATTTCCTGCAGCAAAGGTCATCGGCACAAGAACAGCACTATCAAGAACGGCTAAAAAAAGAACCGTCAGAAGCGATCGCTAGAGTGCGATCGCATAGGGAACAGGTAAAAAAGAATTTTTACTCATTTCATGAAAATATACTTTTTACTTAGCGATCGCATTAGGCATTATCACAGTTTAATTACCAAAAGCTATAATCAGTAATAGTTTGCGAAACAAGTTATGCTTCTGCCTATAAACGCAGTGATCGCTGAAGAAAAATTGACAAAATATCTCTTGGTGCTTTTGCCTAGAGATGATAAATCACAATTTCTTCAGAAAGCTGGTTACACATTAGAAAATTGGCAACAGCTAGAAATTGACCTTAGAGCGCAAATTTTGACACAACCTGCCAAATTTGTCGAAACAACGATCTACGGGAATAAGTATAGAATTGATGCAACCCTAAAAGGAGTTAATGGAGTAGAAATTGCAGTGACTACCATCTGGATGCTGACAAATCAACAAGCAAAGTTTGTTACCTTAGTTCCTAAACGTTCAAGCGATCGTGAGTAAATTTATGAAACCTAAATTTCCTTTATTTTCTGAAGTTGTCTTACTGCAAGATTTACCCACGTATAAACTCAAACGTGGTTCAGTTGCTACGGTTGTAGAACATTACAGCATGAATGAATTAGCACAAGATGGCTATAGTCTCGAAGGTTTTGATATCCCAAATGTGACCGTCGAAGTCGCAGAATCACAAATTATTTCTGTCGAACAATGGCAAAAAGAAATGGAAATCCTAGAAAAACTGCATCGATTAAGCGTAATAAAACTAGTTCATTTAGAGTCCTACATTGAGAAACTATTAAGTGAAGAAAGTAGCGATCTACTGAAAGTATCTTAAGGCTGCGATCGCATCAATACCAAAAGCAACCTGAAATGAGCGGAGATTTTATGCAGATGGAGAATAATCACGAGTTAGAGGACGAAATGCTTCCTGAATATGACTTTAGCAAAATGAAAGGTGGCGTTAGAGGCAAATACGTTGAGCGCTACAGAACAGGAACAAATGTAGTCTTGCTCGATCACAGTAAATTTGTCCGCAAAATCTCAAGCTGAGCTAAGATAAGATATAAATTTTGCCAATTACTCGCTCATCTCAGCCTGATTGCAATAGAGCAGTCACAAGAACATCGCTATCAAGAATGGTTAAAAAAAGAACCGTCAGAAGTAATCGCAAGGGTGCGATCGCATCGAGAACAGGTAAAAATATCTAAAATTTATATACTTAAAAAAACCTAAATATTGTCAAAAGTACGGAAACACGCACTGTTTAGCAAGGTAGAACCGATCCCATTAAAAAGTCAGAGGCTCTAAGATATTCACAGACGTTAAAACTACGGGAGGTAACTCGCGATGCAACCAACTAATCCTAATCAATTTACTGAAAAAGCATGGGCGGCGATCGCAAGGACACCCGACGTGGTGAAAGCAGCCCAGCAACAACAAATCGAGCCAGAGCATTTAATGAAGGCTTTGCTAGAGGAAGAAGGACTAGCGGCAAGTATTTTTAGTAAAGCAGGGATCAATATTCAACGTTTGCGCGATCGCACCGATGAGTTTATTAATCGACAGCCGAAAGTATCGAGTTCTAATAGTGCGGTTTACTTAGGCAAAAATTTAGATGTATTGCTAGATCGTGCCGATAAAGAACGTAAAGGTTTTGGCGATGAGTTTATTTCCATCGAGCATATTTTGCTGCCCTACTGCCAAGACGATCGCTTTGGAAAGCCTTTATATCAAGAAATGGGACTCGATGAGGCTAAGCTCCGTAACATTATTCAGCAAGTGCGAGGCAATCAAAAAGTGACCGATCAAAATCCCGAAAATAAATATGAAGCGTTAACCAAATATGGGCGCGATCTCACGGAATTAGCGCGTGAGGGCAAACTTGATCCTGTCATCGGACGTGATGATGAAATTCGCCGCACGATCCAGATTTTGTCGCGGCGCACTAAAAATAATCCTGTCTTAATTGGTGAACCAGGGGTGGGTAAAACGGCGATCGCGGAAGGTTTGGCGCAACGCATTCTCAGTGGTGATGTACCCGAATCATTGCAAGGTCGCAAGCTGATCGCTCTGGATATGGGTGGACTAATTGCGGGTGCAAAATATCGTGGTGAATTTGAGGAAAGACTAAAAGCGGTTCTCAAGGAAGTTACTGAATCTAACGGTCAATTCATTCTATTTATCGATGAAATCCATACCGTTGTTGGTGCAGGAGCCACACAGGGCGCGATGGATGCAGGGAACTTGCTGAAGCCCATGCTGGCGCGTGGTGAACTGCGCTGTATCGGTGCAACGACTTTGGATGAATATCGCAAGTATATTGAGAAGGATGCCGCCCTTGAGCGTCGATTCCAACAGGTTTATATCGATCAGCCCAATGTCGAAGATACGATCTCGATTCTTAGAGGTTTGCGCGATCGCTATGAGTTGCATCATGGTGTGAAAATTTCTGACACAGCGTTAGTAGCTGCCGCCACTTTGTCGAATCGCTATATTAGCGATCGCTTCTTACCTGATAAAGCGATCGATCTGGTTGATGAAGCTGCGGCAAAGTTAAAAATGGAGATTACTTCCCAACCTGAAGCTCTTGATGAAATCAATCGTAAGGTGATTCAGCTAGAGATGGAATGTCTATCTTTAAAAAAGGAAACCGATCGCGAATCTCTAGACCGTCTTGAAAAACTGAACAAAGAATTAGGTGATCTCAAACAAGAGCAAACTACCCTTAAGGCGCAATGGGAAGCTGAGAAACAAGTGATCGATAATATCCGCAAACTGAAGGAAGAAATCGAGCATGTGAATGTAGAAATTCAACAAGCTGAACGTGATTATGATCTTAATAAAGCTGCCGAACTCAAGTATGGCAAGCTTACAGATTTACAGCGTAAATTGGAAGTTGGTGAAGTCAATCTTAAGGAAGCGCAAACTTCAGGGCGATCGCTATTGCGTCAAGAAGTTACGGAAGAAGACATTGCCGAAATTATTTCCAAATGGTCGGGTATCCCAATTAGCAAATTGGTGGAATCAGAGAAAGAAAAACTGTTACAACTCGAAGATGTATTGCATGATCGCGTAGTTGGTCAAGAAGAAGCTGTTACGGCGATCGCTGATGCCATCCAACGTTCTCGCGCAGGACTTGCTGATCCTAATCGCCCGATCGCCAGTTTCATTTTCCTAGGACCAACGGGCGTTGGTAAAACGGAACTCGCTAAAGCCCTTGCTGCTTATCTCTTCGACACTGAAGAATCAATGGTGCGCATCGATATGTCGGAATATATGGAGAAACACAGCGTTTCCCGCTTAGTCGGCGCACCTCCTGGGTATGTCGGTTACGAAGAAGGCGGACAACTTACGGAAGCCGTGCGTCGTCGTCCCTATGCCGTAATTCTGTTTGACGAGATCGAAAAAGCCCACCCTGATGTATTTAACATCATGCTGCAAATCCTTGATGATGGTCGTGTTACTGATTCTCAAGGTCGCACCGTTGACTTTAAGAATTCGATTATCATCATGACTAGTAATGTCGGTTCGCAATATATTCTCGATATTGCAGGGGATGACTCTAAGTATGAGGAAATGCGTGCAAGAGTAATGGAATCAATGCAATCTAGCTTCCGTCCTGAGTTCCTCAACCGTATTGATGAAATTGTGATCTTCCATGCCTTGCGCCGCGATGAATTGCGCCGCATCGTCAAGCTCCAAGTTCAACGCTTGGAAAAGAGACTAGGCGATCGCCGCATGACCCTCAAACTTGCCGATGCTGCTTTAGATTTCATTGCGGAAGTTGGCTACGATCCTGTTTATGGTGCGCGTCCACTCAAACGGATCATTCAGCGTCAATTGGAAACCCAGATTGCCAAGGGAATTTTGCGGGGTGACTATACCGATGGTGACACCATTTTTGTCGATATCGAAAATGAGCGTCTTGCCTTCAAAGGACTTTCTGGCGATCTCATAACTGTTAGCTAAAAGAGAAGGGGCGCATTGCGCCCCTTCTCTTTTATTTTGTTTTTGCTTTAGAATATTTTTAAGCAGAGTTACGATTAACAAATGGTTCTTACTGTTTCCCCGCCAGAAATACAACCTTCTACCTCAGAAGTCAATATAGTAAAACAAGGTGAAAATCGAGTTGCGCTAAGAGGAATTAGCTGGCTGTCATACCAACAAATTCTCCATGCTCTGCCTCAAAGTCGCGCCGCTCGACTGACTTACAATCGCGGAATCCTAGAAATTACTATGCCCTTAGAAAGTCATGAATTTTCACGATCATTAATTGAGGTTTTTATCAGAGTTTTAGTAACGGAGATGGGGCTGAAGCTAAAAACGATGGGATCGACCACGATGGATCGCGAAGATTTACAGCGTGGTGCAGAGCCAGATTGTGCCTACTACATTCAAAATCAACCGAAAGTAGCAGGAAAAACTGTTGATTTTAATCAAGATCCACCACCTGATTTAGTAGTAGAAGTGGATATTACTCACACCGATATTAATAAAAACGATCTATATGCCAGCTTGGGTATTTCTGAATTTTGGCGATTTAATGGACATAAATTAAGGATTTATGTACTGCAAGAAAGTGAATCAAAATCAGAATATCTAGAGAGAGATCGCTCTCCTACATTTCCTTGGATGCAGAAAGAATATTTATATAACTTTCTCGCAGAAGCGCAACAAGATGAAATTGCTGCTGAAGTGAACTTGCGAGATTTCGTGAGAAAGAACTTACAAAGCTAAAATCACAGATAAATCTGTGATTTTAGCTTTGTAAGTTCGACTCAAACTTTTTGATAATTCGGGTAGCACCCAAAAATGTGTAAGTTTCG
>DCSN01000128.1 GCA_002325645.1 Pseudanabaena sp. UBA1465 | reverse complement strand
AATTTTTTAAAAGTGTTGCTTTGCAACACTTTTAAAAAATTATCGGTTTTTTCTCTATACAGCGATAGGTTAGTATAAGAGACTAGACAAATATTGAAATTTAAATTACTCAGGCAGACTGGCGTGCAAGCAATAGACCCACAAGAACTATATCCCTTTGAGCTTGACCCGTTTCAGTTACAAGCGATCGCCGCCCTCCAAGCAGGTAAATCGGTCGTTGTTTGTGCGCCCACGGGTTCAGGAAAAACCTTGATCGGCGAATATGCCATTCATGCCGCCTTAGCAGGTGGTCGCCGTGTTTTTTATACCACCCCGCTCAAAGCACTTTCTAATCAAAAATTACGAGATTTTCGGCAGCAGTTTGGCGATGAGAATGTCGGATTACTGACGGGCGATACCTCCGTCAATCGTGATGCACCAATCTTGGTGATGACCACCGAGATTTTTCGGAATATGCTCTACGGTACGCCAATCGGTGAAGTGGGTACTTCCCTCACTGATGTAGAGGTCGTGGTGTTAGATGAATGTCACTACATGAACGATCGCCAACGCGGCACTGTTTGGGAAGAATCAATTGTGTATTGTCCTGTGGGAGTGCAGTTAGTGGCGCTCTCGGCAACAGTGGCAAATAGCCAACAGTTAACGGACTGGATTCACAAAGTACATGGCGATACGGAGTTAATCTATTCCGATTTTCGTCCCGTTCCCCTTGAGCATTCTTTCTGTAATAACAAAGGATTTTTTCCTCTATTAGATAGTTCCAATCAGAAGATTAATCCTCGTCTCAAACCTCTCACCAATAAACCTCCGTCCAAAGAAGAACGACATAAAATCGTCCCCCCCATTGGAGCCGTAGTTTCCCATCTGCGCCAACGCGATATGCTGCCCGCCATTTATTTCATCTTCAGCCGTCGCGGTTGCGATAAATCGGTGATAGATTTGGGCAATGTGTCTTTAGTTAATGCCGAAGAAGCGTTGAGGCTGAAGCCACAAATTGATGCTTTTATCGCTGCAAATCCTGAGATTGGCAAACCCACTCATATTGAAGCTCTCTATCGCGGTATTGCTGCCCACCACGCAGGGATTTTACCCGCATGGAAAGGCTTTGTGGAAGAGTTATTTCAACAGGGTTTGATCAAGGTGGTATTTGCGACGGAAACTCTGGCGGCGGGGATTAACATGCCAGCACGAACCACCGTGATTTCCAGTATTTCCAAGCGTACCGATCGCGGACATCGATTACTCAATGCTTCAGAATTTCTGCAAATGGCAGGACGGGCAGGACGACGGGGCATGGACGAGGTGGGCTATGTGGTGACGGTGCAAACTCCCTTTGAAGGGGCGAAGGAAGCTGCACATCTGGCGACATCGACTGCCGATCCCCTTGTGAGCCAATTTGCGCCGAGTTACGGCATGGTCATGAACCTGCTGCAAACCCATTCCCTCGATCAGGCTAGAGACTTGGTTGAGCGCAGCTTTGGACAATATCTTGCCGATCTGAACCTTGCGCCCCAAATCCAGAATCTCGAATTGGTAATGGAACAAATTGCTAAGTTAGAGAATGATTTGGCAAATGTAGATTTGAAGCAATTGGAAGTCTATGACAAACTGCGCGATCGCCTCCGCGAAGAAAAGCGTCTTCTCAAAATGCTGGCGCAGCAGTCGGAGGAAATGCGTTTAAACGATTTGGCATCCTACGCGCCCTATTTGCTTTCAGGTTCACCCCTCACGGTTCGCACCCATAAAGGTTTGATCATTCACACCGTTCTCGCGGCAAAGGTGCAAGGCTCTGGACAGTTTCCTTGGTTTGTCTGCCTCGGTCGCGATAATCGCTGGTATACGGTTGGTTACAAAGATATTGTCCAAGTTGGCACAGATTTACTGCTCGATGGCGATATCGAATATCCCAGCAAGTTGCCGTTACGCCCTGGTCAATCGATCGATGGTGATGAAACTAGCTTGGTGATCGCCAAACTCATTAAGCCTTTACCAGATCTAGAACTTGCCCCTGAAGTCTTAAAACAACAAGCAAGGGTGGTGGCGATCGAGTCGGAAATGAATCAACACCCTGTTGCCAAAATGAGCGATCGCGGTGCTGTTTTCAAAAAAGTAAATCGTCTTGAGCAATTGCAACGCCAGATCGATTTTCAGCAAAAAGTGGTCAACGAGCGTCGCCAAAGGCATTGGCAAGAATTTATGAGTCTTGTAAATATCTTGCAAGCCTATGACTGTCTCCAAGAAACCCAGCCGACAGATACAGGTAAAGTCGTGGCGGCATTGCGCGGCGAAAATGAGCTTTGGTTAGCTCTATCGCTAATCTCAGGTGAATTAGATAACCTCGCCCCCCATCACCTCGCCACTGTCTGCGCGGCGATCGTCAGCGAAAATAGCCGCCCTGACAACTGGATCAAGTTTGGTCTATCGCCAACGGTCGAAGATGCCCTCGATGGTTTGCGCGAAGTGCGCCGCCAACTCATGCAAGTTCAACGCCGCCATTTGGTTGATATTCCCGCATGGCTGGATTATGAATTAACGGGCTTAGTCGAACAATGGGCGCTAGGTATGGAATGGTTTGAGCTATGCCAAAACACCAACCTTGATGAAGGGGATATTGTCCGCCTCATGCGTCGCACCATTGATCTGCTCTATCAAATCCCCCATGTCCCCAATTTGCCGACCCAGATCTATCAAGCGGCTAGACAAGCTGCCCAAATGATCGATCGCTTCCCAGTGAATGAGGTAATTTAACAAAAGTTGGCGGCACGATGCACCACTAACTCTTATTAAAGCAATTGCCGATCAAACGAACCACAAGAGATTTTTTTGAAAGTGTTGCTTTGCAACACTTTCAAAAAAATCTCTTGGTTTGGTTTTGAGCGCAAAGCGTTGTACATAGAGAGGGGTGGTGCATCGCGCCGCCCCTCGCCTCTGGTTAATGAGCAAAAGTATGAAGTAGAATAAGCCATAGTATTTTAATGATTGCTGCTATGAGTCAAACTGATAATCTCGAAGAGCGCTTTCGTGAGCTAGAGCGAGAAGTAATGGGCAAACAACAGGCTAATAGCCAAACCCATAATCCAGACAAACGTGCTGAGCCAGAATTTGTCGCCGTTAGTCAAGGTGTTGACGTAGCAAAAACTGGATTGAGTAGCCTGATTGCTTGGGTCAACAACCTGACTGGAGCAGCCAAAGTTGCGGCGATCGTTATGATCGGCTTAGTTGCCTTTGCAATTCTGAATTTTGTATTTAAACTTGTGTCATTTGCCATATCCATCGGTATTATGGCGCTAGTCGGATTTATTCTGTATAAAGTATTCTTTGAGCCAAGTTCAACGAAATAATTTCACAGAATTGTTACCAATAAACGTCCATCGGGGTTAATTACTATGACTATCTCTCGTGCATCCCGTCGCCCCATTCAGCCCAAGCTGCGTTCTATGCCATTGCGTAAAACCCCGTCAGCGCTATATATCCAGATGCACCAACTCGCTAACGAGAAAGAACGTTTGCAAGAGGAACTAGTGCGCGTATGCGATCGCCAACAACAAATAGTAAATCGCCTCGCCGAACTCGATCGCAACCTCGCCCAATTAGATCTAGATGTAGAAAATAACGCTGTGAGTGCCGAGATGTCCGAGGCTCAGTTTGTCCAAAAAATTAAGGCTAAACCCACAGAGCGCATCCAAACTAGTCGTGGCAAAACTTACGAAAGCATGACCATTGAATATTAAGAATACTCCCTTCCCATAAAACCAAGAATTAGGGTTGCGGCGCGAAGCGCCGCAACCCTAATTTTTTACTAGGAAGGGATTATTAAGAAATCTGTGATTTATTTAATTATTTAGTAGCGTGGTTATGCTGCACTAATAAATAGGATAAAAAGCACCCAATGGGTGCTTTTTTATGCTTTTTTGAATCGCTATAATGCGATCATTACTATCAAAACTATAGGAAAAATATCATGGGCAAAAACAAAGATAAATCCACCGATAAACAGCTTTCTAACTCAATTAACATTGGCATTTCTGAAGAGGATCGCGTGGCGATCGCCGATGGATTGTCGCGCTTACTTGCCGACACCTATACGCTCTATCTTAAAACCCATAACTTCCATTGGAATGTGACAGGACCAATGTTCAATACATTACACCTCATGTTTGAAGCTCAATATACCGAACTTGCGTTAGCCGTTGATCTGATTGCGGAAAGGATTCGCTCCCTTGGGCTTCCTGCTCCTGCCACCTATTCAGCCTATGCAAGTCTCACCTCAATTCCTGAAACTGAGGGAGTCCCCAAGGCGATAGAAATGATTCAGTTGTTAGTTGAAGGGCAAGAAGCAGTGGTTCGCACGGCGCGTTCTATTTTCCCGATCGCCGAAAAAGCCAACGATGAACCAACGGCGGATCTGTTAACCCAACGTTTGCAAGTCCACGAAAAAACAGCATGGATGTTAAGAAGTTTGCTAGAAGACTAAGCGCCTTATCCCCTCCCCTTGCAACAGTCTAGCTGTCTACATTTTAAGGTTTAGATCCCCCTCAGTCCCCCTTAAAAAGGGGGAAGAATTAATCAAGTCCCCCTTTTTAAGGGGGATTTAGGGGGATCTTTAGTAACTTACGATATTGCTGACAACTTGTGTGTACACAGTAGATCCTTGCAAAGGGGAGAAAACAAAATTTCTCGTCTTCTCCCTTTGCAAGAGAGAATTAAAGGGATTTTTCAACCCAATTTTCCGATAAGCTTTTAGAACCTAAGTAAACACCTCCATCGAAGTTGAATAATCCGCTTTTTCTCACAAGTTTTCCGCTAGTCTTTTTGCTGTTACAAGTCCCCTCAACCCTTGTACTGCTCAAGCGTCTTAGCACCGCCCGCGATCGCACTGCGCCTTTATTACCCCTTGAACCATCTGCTGAAGCTGCCGCTAAGCAAAACCCTCAAGTCTCGATTGTGATTCCTACCCTCAATGAGATCGATCGCCTACCGACTTGTTTAGAAGGTTTGCGCGATCAGGCTGCTAAAGAAATTATTGTGGTGGATAGCCGATCGCAGGATGGGACACCTGAATATGTGCAGAAATTGCAGCAGGATTTCCCGATTCCCTTAAGGCTAGTTACTGATGATCCATTGCCTGAAGGTTGGGTGGGTCGTCCTTGGGCTTTACATACAGGATTTCTCAATAGCGATCCCAACAGTGAATGGATCTTGGGCATTGATGCCGATACATTGCCCCAAAAAGGATTAGTGGCAAGTTTTGTCGAAAAGGCTACTGCCGATAATTTTGATATTGTGTCACTTTCCCCCAAATTTATTCTCAAAACCGCAGGTGAACAATGGCTACAACCTGCCCTATTAATTACGCTGATTTTTCGATTTGGGGCAACAGGCGATCGCACCCAATTTACAGAAGATCGGGTCATGGCAAATGGTCAATGCTTTTTGTCAAAACGTGCCAAACTGGTCGAACTAAAGGGCTATGAACTAGCTAAGTCTTCCTTCTGTGATGATGTCACCCTTGCGCGAGCCGCCGCCCAGAGTGGTGCAAAGGTCGGCTTTTTAGATGGAGCCGCCTTGATGCAGGTGCGGATGTATACATCTATGCAGGAAACATGGCGCGAATGGGGGCGATCGCTTGATCTCAAAGATGCCTCAACACCAAAGCAAACCTTTGCGGATTGTTTATTACTCACCGCCGTTCAGGGTTTACCCATCCCTTTACTAATAGCGCTTTCAATTTGGCAGCCAGCACCATCATTGTTAATGAATACTTTATTTTGGCTGAATGCCTTTTTAGTCTTCATCCGATGCTTGCTTGTACTGGGGATTCGGACTAGTTATACCGAAGTTGGCTTTTGGTTTTGGCTATCACCCCTCGCCGATCCCTTTGCTGTAATTCGGATCTGGATCTCAGCCCTCACCAAACCCAAAAGTTGGCGCGGTCGTACTTACACCTAAAAACAGAAATAGCGCCCCGCGCTATCTCTGTTTTTAGAAATAAACAACACGACTATCAAAACCTTGGCGGCGAACAGTTAAGTTGAGTGTCTCAGCACTATTGCGATCGGGAAAACCTTGAACTTCAATGTATGTACCGCGATAGGACGATCGCAACTGAGCATTGGGCGCGATCGCCTGTACCCTTTGTAATTCCGAAGTTAACCCCGTAGGAATAATCACAAAATAGCGAAGTTTTACTGAATCATTTACAGGTTGGTTGGCGATCGCAGGCATCGGCTGTGCAGGGTTTTGCATCGGTATGGGCTGATTTTGTTGGGGTATCGATTGAGGCGATCGCACAATTTCAATCGAATTATTTTGAGGTATTTGAGGGTTGGGATTTGGGAATCCTGAATTGGGGACACCTGGCAAAACATCATTCCTTACGACTGAATTAGGAATTGTATCGACAGGAATTGGGGCAGCCGTATTTGGTAGAGAATTAGGATTAGGAATCGCGGGAATTGTATTAGGTGTGGTTTGCATAGAAGCAAATTTACCTTGCACAGTTCTAATCTGTGGGGCAAGCCCTGCTTGCGTAAACTGGGCGGCACGGCGCTGAGCAAGATTTAGATTATTAAACCTGCCTAACTGGACTACCTGTTCACCTGTATCTAATCGACTCACAAAGGCATCAGGAGCTAATATTTTTGCCTGTTTGATGTTTGCCACATTAGGAAGATATACCAAGTATTGAGTAGCTGCGGATGGGGCTACTGGTATAGAATCATTCGGAAAAGACTGAGCATTGGCAGAGGCGTTAAAGTCAATATTGGCGTTAGCACTCATAAGAGATACTAGACCAATAGCAAAACTATAAAAATGGGTTTGTGTGTGAAGTCTCATAGTGCTTACTAGCCAAAGGGAGCGAAAAAATTAAAAATTTAATTTTGGGAAATTGGGCGCGATTGTACCATACTCTACAAGACTCGCATAATCTCTTTTGGAACGTGAAGACATTACAGGAAAGCTCTGGAGCATTCAACGTGGACGCATTCGTATTTATCAGCAAAGTGATGAGGTGACTACGACTATAAATGTTGGAAAATTGCCATGAAATCGCTACAATACTCGCAGTGAATAATCAAATATTCGTCATAGCAAAGTCATAGCAAAGTCATAATAAAATCATAATAAAATCATATCAAAACATATAGAGACTTGTAATAACTGTGGGCGCAATTAACCAGACTGAAAATCAGCCAAATTTACAATCGTTTAAAAACCCTAAAATTGTATTGACGGGTGGGGGTACTGGTGGTCATGTTAGCCCCAATCTTGCCTTGGTTCCTGCCCTCGAAGCCGATGGCTGGGAAATATTCTATATTGGCTCTAGTAGTGGTATTGAGAAACAGCTTGTCGCTGAAGTGGGGCTTCCCTATTACGGCATCTCTTCAGGAAAATTGCGCCGTTATTTTTCTTGGCAAAATTTTATCGATCCTTTCAAAGTTATTAAAGGCATATTTGATGCTTACTTGGCGATCGCGCAAATCAAGCCCCAAGTTGTCTTTTCTAAAGGCGGCTTTGTCACAGTTCCCGTGATCTTTGCAAGTTGGTTGCAACGGATTCCTGTGATTATCCATGAATCGGATTTTTCTTCAGGTTTAGCCAATCGCCTCTCCATTCCCTTTGCAACTAAAGTCTGTGTTACTTTTCCTGAAACTGCCAAACATTTAGCAAAATACGGCTCTAAAATTAAGCACACAGGCTTACCGATTCGTCCTGATATTCTGAATGGTAATCCAGATCGAGGTAGAGCCTTTTGTGGTATTTACGGAGATTTACCAGTTTTGTTTGTGGTGGGTGGTAGTACAGGTTCCGCAAAAATTAATCAAGCAGTGCGTTCTGTTTTAGATGTTCTCACACAAACCTATCAAGTGGTTCATGCCTGTGGCAAGGGAAATATTGATCTAAATCTCAAGGATTATCCTCGCTATTGCCAATTTGAATATTTAGGAACAGAATTGGCGGATGTCTTAGCATTGGCGGATTTAGTAGTGTCGAGATCGGGGGCTAATGCTGTATTTGAGTTTCTGACTTTACGCAAGCCAAATTTATTGATTCCATTATCCAAAAAGTCTAGTCGCGGCGACCAAATTCTTAATGCTAAATCCTTTCAATCTCGTGGCTATAGTGCGGTTCTTTTTGAAGAAGATTTGCACAATGAGAGCTTATTAGCGGCGATCGCGGATTTATCTGGTCGTCGTGATGAATATATTCAGAATATGAACCAGAGCGAAGATGCTAATGCGATCGCGCAAATCGTTGATTTAATTAAAGCTTTTTCCTGAAAAATTTTTCTTGTAAATAATGATTGTCCTGTCACTATTGCGGGCGATCGCTTCGGGGATATTGCCGTGAAGAATTTGTTGCAAAATACTTTCATTACTTGCTCCCAGCATAATCACATCACTACGCTGCTGATTAGCGAGATCGACGATCGCATCGGCTATAGATTTAGAACAGACGGAAATTTGTCCTACAGAAAAACGGAGGGATTTATAGAGAGAATCCGCATATTTTTCTAATTGACTAAATTCATAATCTTGATCCTGCGGTGAAAAAACTTGACAGAGATAAATTTCGGGATAGGGGGAAAGATCCATTAATGCAGGAAGTAATAGCAGCGCATGTTCAGTATGCACGCCTTCCGCGATCGGAATTAACCAACGATCGAAGGAAACATTGGGCTTTTTAAACTCTTGTTTAAAGGGATTAAATTTCTGGAGGCGATCGCTAAATTTTACGAGAATCACATCACAATCGGCATTTTGAACGATGTTATCAACGGTATTACCGAAAATCCGTTCTGGCGATCCAGATTTTCCAGTCCAACCGATCAGCAACAGATTATTATGGCGATCGCCAGCTACTTCTAAAATCGCTTGACTGATATTATGGGCAACTCGCACCTGTGTATGGAGAGAAACTTGCTTCAATTCGGCGGCAGTAGCGGCGAGTTGAAATAGCTCCAAACTAGCAGCTAAATCCACAGGAGTTTCCGATAGAGATAGATGTTGTGCAAGAGGGATAACGTGTAAACATTCCAATTCATAGTTATGGAATTTGGCGATCGCTAAGCCGATTTCGATTAAGTAGGGAGCCGTTTGCGGATTGCTTAAGGGCAAGAGTAATTTCCCAACACCTGTAGCAATGCCACGCCTTTGATAGACTAGATAGGAAGGCTTAATCGTCTGGGAACTGACCCCGCGTAAGCGCTTAGCCTGAGCGCGTAAAATATCACTGCGAGTGATAATACCCACAAGTTTGTGGCGCTCAATCACGGGTAAGCGAGACAGTTTGTAATAGGAAAGCAAATAGAGAACTTGAGACAGGCTTTCCTCTGGACTAACTGTGATCGGCTTTGGGGTCATGATTTGTGAGATTTCGATATCTCCTGACAGCTTGCGCTCTTGGACTTTGACCAAATCCATTTGGGTAATAATCCCGACTAAATTCTCCTTAGATACCACAGGAAAACCACGATGGCGCGATCGCCCAAAGGACTGCATTGCCTCACCAATACTCATCTGCTCATGCAGTGTCTCTACCTGTCGCTGCATGACATCAGCCGCCCGTAGTCCATCCCATAAGCCTTCAGTGACTACTTCCGTTTGTAGGTAAATTCCCTTTAGCTCTAGTAAGCGAGTATATAAAGAATTTGGCGCATATTTCTCGGCACAAAGATAGGCGACAACACTGGTAATCATTAATGGCAAAATGATATTAAAATCCATTGTAATCTCAAATACAATCACAAAAGCCGTAATCGGAACCTTGGCAACTGCGCCAAAAAACGCTCCCATACCCGAAAGTGCGTAGGTCGCTAAAGTTCCGATTCCTAATAGAGAATGTTCCAAATTTCCTACAAGTGAACCTAGCGCCGCCCCCAAAATCAAACTCGGTACAAACAATCCCCCAGGAGTCTCGGCACTACAGGCAATCAAGGTCAAGATAAATCGCACCACAAAGGTTCCCGCCGTCATTTGCCAGTCCGACTGTCCCATCGCTAAAAATAGTTGTAAGCCTGAACTATCGCGAAAATCCATCGGTAACATCGCGATCGCGATTCCTGACAAACCACCCGCGATCGCAATTCGCCATGATAATCCCATCTTCAAAGTTTGGCGATTCCATTTAGTCATATTAATAACGCTGTTATTAAATAAAGCTGCAAACCAGCCAACTAGTAAACCTAGTAACAGCAAAAATGGAACTTCTTGAGCAGCAAATTGGATTGGGGGAATATTGGGGCTGATTTGTCCTGTCAAAATACGTGAAACTAAGCCACCAATAAAGGATGCGAGAATTGCAGTGCCTAGGGTCAAGCTAGAGACATCATGGAGTAGTTCCTCAATCACAAATAACACACCTGCGATCGGTGCATTAAAACCTGCGGCAAGTCCTGCGGCGGCTCCTGCGGCGATCAGTTGTCGTTGATATTCTGGCGAATTGGGAATCCATTGGCTTACCTGTCCCGCGATCGCGGCTCCGATTTGGACTGTGGGACCTTGACGACCGAGAGCCAATCCAGAACCTAGTGCCAAAATAGTACTCACCGATTTGATAAACGCCACCCGAAAATTTAAGGCAACAGGAATATAGCCAAGGGCTGCCTTAATCTGAGGAATACCACTTCCTGAAGCCTCAGTTGCAAACTTCTCAATTAAAAATCCTGATAGAAATCCTCCAGTTAATCCGATCAAAGGTAATGCAATCCATGCAGGCATTTGATTGGCAATATAAACGCGCCATCCGCCTAGCCAACCAATTCCCTGTTTGAGAATGACCGCCGCTAAACCCGCGATTAGACCAATTACACAAGCTTCGACAATGGCAAGCCGTTTCGGATTTAACCATTTTTGTAACGATGTTATGCCTAAAGCCATAAAAAATCACTGAGTCTTGAGTAATTCAGCACAACAATTGCTGAACTATTTAGAACTTATCACTTAACACGATTTTTCAAATCAGTAATAGAGTTTAACCAAGCTGTATATTTCTCGCTTTCCTGCCATAATTCTTTCAGCTCAGAGTTTTCCATGAGAGTTTGCTCAATTACTAAATGAGCTTTTTGGACTAAAGCGATTGAGGGCTGTAATTTGTGGGTTTCAACCCAATTGTCAGCCATTTCCGAATAGGCACTACGATCGCCCCAATTACCTTGCAGCCGAGCAAGAACCTCGATCGCCGCGATCGCCTTAGGAATCAACAGCCCAAGTTCCCATAAATTTTTCCTAGCAATGAATGAATTGAGATTTTATAGCTGTCGTTAGTAGTTTATAACAGCCAATTCCCGCTTTGTACGGTAAACCCTACAGATTTAGGTAGAGTCCCCCTGATGTGCTAATCGAGAAAAGTGGTTAATCTTGTATCAGATCAAAGATTAACAAAACTTAGGAGTTGGAAGCCTTATGGCTAAAGTAGTTGGAATCGACTTAGGTACGACAAACTCAGTTGTCGCCGTCATGGAAGGGGGCAAGCCAACGGTGATTGCAAACGCCGAAGGCTTCCGTACTACGCCATCAGTTGTTGCCTATGCCAAAAATGGCGATCGCTTGGTTGGACAAATTGCTAAGCGCCAAGCCGTGATGAATACCGACAACACCTTTTATTCAGTAAAGCGCTTTATCGGCAGACGTTACGATGAAGTTAGTGGCGAATCAAAGCAAGTCGCTTACAAAGTAATGAAGGTTGGCGAAAACGTCAAAATCGACGCACCTGCTGCTGGTAAACAATTTGCACCTGAAGAAATTTCGGCTCAAGTATTGCGTAAGTTAGTTGACGACGCTAGTAAATATCTCGGCGAAACTGTGACTCAAGCAGTTATCACCGTTCCTGCATATTTCAATGACTCTCAGCGTCAAGCAACTAAGGATGCTGGCAAAATCGCTGGTGTGGAAGTTTTACGGATCATCAACGAGCCTACTGCGGCGGCTCTGGCTTATGGGCTTGATAGCAAGACCAATGAAACCATCCTCGTATTTGACCTGGGCGGCGGTACGTTTGACGTATCGATCCTCGAAGTGGGCGACGGTGTATTTGAAGTAATGTCCACCAGTGGCGACACCCACCTCGGCGGTGACGACTTCGATAAGAAGATCGTAGACTTCCTCGCCAATCAGTTCCAGTCCGCTGAAGGTATTGATCTTCGTAAAGATAAACAAGCATTGCAACGTTTGACCGAAGCTGCGGAAAAAGCAAAAATCGAACTTTCCAGCGTTACTCAAACCGAAATCAATCTTCCCTTCATCACCGCAACTCAAGATGGACCGAAGCACTTAGACACCACCTTGACCCGTGCCAAGTTTGAAGAACTTTGCTCTGACCTAATCGATCGCTGCCGCATCCCCGTTGAGCAGGCGATCCGTGATGCTAAGGTCGATAAGTCGAAAATCGATGAAGTGGTTCTTGTTGGCGGTTCGACTCGTATTCCTGCGGTGCAAGAAGTTGTTAAGAAGATTCTTGGCAAAGACCCTAACCAAAGCGTGAACCCCGATGAAGTTGTGGCGATCGGTGCAGCCGTGCAAGCGGGTGTATTGGCTGGTGAAGTTAAGGACATTCTCTTGCTTGACGTTACTCCTCTGTCCCTCGGTGTTGAAACCTTGGGCGGCGTAATGACCAAGATTATTCCTAGAAATACCACCGTTCCTACTAAGAAGTCCGAAGTCTTCTCGACTGCGGTTGATGGACAAAGCAATGTAGAAATTCACGTTCTCCAAGGTGAGCGTGAAATGTCCAACGACAACAAGAGTCTCGGAACCTTCCGTCTTGATGGAATTCCTCCTGCTCCTCGTGGCGTACCTCAAATCGAAGTTATCTTTGATATTGACGCAAACGGTTTGCTATCGGTAACTGCGAAGGACAAGGGAACTGGTAAAGTCCAAACCATCTCGATCTCTGGTGCTTCTACCTTGCCTAAGGATGAAGTTGAGCGCATGGTTAATGAAGCAGAACGTAACTCTGCGTCTGACAAAGAAAAGCGCGATCGCATTGAAGCGAAAAACCAAGCTGATTCTCTCGCTTATCAAGCTGAGAAGCAAATCAAGGATCTTGGCGACAAGGTTCCTGATGCTGACAAGACCAAGATTGAAGGTTTGGTTAAGACTCTTCGTGAATCCATTGCTAAGGATGACCATGAAGCCATCACTGCTCAAGCTGAAGAGTTGAAGCAAGCGCTCTATGCCCTTAGCTCCTCTGTCTATCAGCAAGGTGGCGCGGAAGCTCCTACGGGTGCTACTCCCGAAGATGGAACCCGTGATGCAGCAAGTGGCGATGATGATGTCATCGATGCTGATTTTACTGAATCTAAGTAATAAAAGGGATAGTCGGCGCGTAGCGCCGACTATCTTGACGGATATAGAGGTTTTCAGTTGGGTGCGACATAAAAAATGTAGATGCTGTCAGGACTAGTTTCATACTCCTTTTTCTAGATCAGTTGGAAGCACTTCTACAACAAGTTGAAGGATTACGGCAAAAATATCCCAATGATTGGAATGATCTACTCAAAGAAGCAAAAGGTGAAACTAAGCGTCTAGTAAATGCAGTCAATCGACAAGAAATGAAACCTTTCTAATTTGATATGGTTTTTACAAACGCTACTAACTATCCCTTTGTCTGCTAATCTGAGAATTGGTATCTACTATACAAAATTGCATCATGGCCGATCGCCAAATCCTGCTTGACTTTGAAAAGCCCATCGTTGAACTAGAAAACCGTATCGCCCAAATCCGCGAACTCGCGAACGACAACGATGTGGACATGGTTGGTCAGATTCACCTTTTAGAGCAACGTGCCGAGCTTTTACGACGAGAAATTTTTTCGGGACTAGGCGCGATGCAACGGATGCAGATCGCAAGACATCCCCGTCGCCCTAGCACCCTTGACTATGTACAAGCCATTACCGATGAGTGGATGGAGCTACATGGCGATCGCAGGGGTAATGATGATCCAGCTTTAGTTGGTGGTTTGGCGCGAATTAGCGATCGCACTGTGGTTATTTTGGGGCATCAAAAGGGACGTGATACGAAGGACAACATGACCCGCAACTTTGGCATGGCTTCCCCAGGAGGATATCGCAAAGCAGCGCGACTGATGGATCATGCTAATCGTTTTAAATTACCGATTATTACCTTAATTGATACCCCTGGGGCATATCCAGGCGTATCGGCTGAGGAGCAGGGACAAGGCGAAGCGATCGCTGCAAATTTGCGACAAATGTTTGGTTTAGGCGTACCAATTATTTGCACCGTTATTGGCGAGGGCGGATCGGGTGGAGCCTTGGGCATCGGCATTGGTGATCACATCATGATGTTTGAAAACTCGGTCTATACGGTGGCAACACCAGAGGCTTGTGCAGCGATTTTATGGCGCGATTCGGCAAAAGCGGGCAAGGCGGCTGAAGCTTTAAAAATTACGGCTCCAGACTTGAAACGTTTGGGCATTGTCGATTATGTGATTGATGAGCCTCTAGGTGGGGCGCACCGTCTGCCATTGCAAGCGGCGGAAAATCTCAAAGTTGCCCTAGTCGAAAATCTCGATCGCTTAAGTAAATTGCCTGTGGAAGATTTACAAGAACTGCGTTATCAAAAGTTCCGCAAGATGGGTGTATTTCTCGAATCGTAAAGCTTGAGGCGATCGCGTTAATCATCTTTACAAAGTTGATTGTGATTCGACTCAAACCCAACTCTTAAAATAATCAGGATGTGGACGCATTACGGGTAAACGCGATCGCTATAATAGTTAAAACAAGATTGTAGTTAAAAGCATTACAATTTAACACAATAGACAAAAAGATCGCAAAATCACCTGTTATGACTGCAACCATCACCCAAACAACCACCAAGACAAAGTATGAAGCCGTCATTGGATTAGAAACTCACTGTCAGTTGACTACCAATTCCAAAATCTTTTGTAACTGTTCAACCCAGTTTGGCTCAACCCCCAATACTAATGTTTGCCCTGTTTGTTTAGGAATGCCTGGAGTGTTGCCTGTACTTAACGAAAAAGTTTTGGAATATGCAGTCAAGGCTGGATTAGCCCTAAATTGTCAAATTGCCCCCCACAGCAAATTCGATCGCAAACAATATTTTTATCCTGATCTTCCCAAAAACTATCAAGTCTCTCAATACGACTTACCGATCGCAGAGCATGGTTGGCTAGAAATCCAATTAGAAGATGGCAGCACTAAGCGCATTGGTATTACGCGATTGCATATGGAAGAAGATGCAGGGAAGTTAGTGCATGGCGGTAGCGATCGCCTCTCAGGTTCTAGTCACTCCCTAGTAGATTTCAATCGCACAGGTGTACCATTGTGCGAAATTGTCTCCGAGCCAGATATGCGATCGGGTGCAGAAGCAGCCGCCTACGCCCAAGAACTGCGGCGGATTATGCGCTACCTCGGCGTTTGCGATGGCAATATGCAGGAAGGTTCGCTCCGTTGTGACGTAAATATTTCGGTGCGCCCTGTTGGACGAGAGCAGTTCGGCACAAAGGTAGAAATCAAAAACATGAACTCCTTCAACGCCATTCAAAGAGCGATCGATTTTGAAATTAATCGTCAAATAGAAGCTCTTGAGTCTGGCAATGAAACCATCAAACAAGAAACTCGCCTTTGGGAAGAAAACTCTCAACGCACAATCAGTATGCGTTCTAAGGAAGGAGCTAGTGATTATCGCTATTTCCCTGAACCTGACTTGATGGTGATCGAGGTTCCTTTAACAACTCTAGAGAAATATCGTTCGGAACTGCCCACACTTCCTGTGGCAAATCGTCATCGTTATCGCGATCAGTTTGGACTAACTCCCTACGATGCTGCTTTGATTGCCGACGATCGCACTATTGCGGAATTTTTTGATGCGACCATTCTCACGGGTGCAGAACCTAAGCAAGTATTTAATTGGGTGATGGGCGATGTTACCGCCTATCTCAATGAGAATAAGCTCAAGATTGGCGACATTGCGCTGACTCCTGCGATTTTAGGCGAAATGATCGCTTTAATTACCGATGGCACAATTAGCAGTAAAATTGCTAAGGATATCTTGCCCGAACTGATTGTCAAGGGTGGATCTGTTAAGGAACTGGTTGCATCTAAAGGTTTAACAGTGCTTGCGGGTGCAGAGCTAGAGAAAATCATTGATGAGATTATTGCCGCGAATCCGAAGGAAGTGGAGCAATATAAAGCTGGTAAAACCAAGCTTCTAGGTTTCTTTGTCGGTCAAACTATGAAGAAAACCCAAGGACGCGCTGAACCTCAATCTACTAACAAATTGATTGCTGATAAATTGGCAGGCTAATGATCAAAACCCAAATAAAGGTCGTCGGCGCGAAGCGCCGACGACCTTTATTTGGGTCAAGCAAACCATAGATTAAGTCGTGAGGCTAGACGTTGCAGATATGGAAGAGTTATTAGAACTTAAAGGTTTTTTGCTAAGCGGTAATATATCCGATGCGTTGCTGTTGGTGGAGGAAATGACAGAAATGAGCAAGGATGAAAAGCTGAATAAGATTTATAGCTTTGCCAAAATCTTGCTGCTCCATCTCATTAAACAACGTTCCGAAAATCGCACCACAAGATCATGGGATCTTTCAATTAAAAATTCGGTGCGAGAAATTCAGCGCACCAATCAACGACGCAAAGCTAAGGGAAGTTATTGTGAACCTTCAGAACTGCGCGAAACCATAGAAGAAGCCTATGATATTGCCTTAGATGCGGCTGCGGGAGAGGCTTTTGAGGGAAGATATGAGGCATATGAGTTAGATGCAATGGTCGATCGCGATCGCTTAATTCAAGATGCGCTCACTTTAATTTTGGGTCAAGCAAAATAACAGATTTCTATAACTTAAAGAAACTACTAATAGAATTTAAATAGAGAGGTTCATTAGTCGCGGCATTATTGCTGTGTCCACCATTGGGAATGAAAACAATTTGTTTTTTAGTTGGGGTTGCGTCGTATAAACGTTGACTCATCACGGGTGGAATCAACTCATCGGCAGTACCGTGAATATAAAGGACAGGGACAGTCAGCGATCGCACCTTAGCGATCGAATCAAAACGCTGATGAATTAATAGATCAATGGGAAAAACACGATATTTGGGATCGAGTTGCGCCATGTCGCTCATCGAAGTAAACGAAGCATCAATAATCATTCCCAGAGCCTCAGGCTGTTTGGCGGCAAGATCGATCGCGATCGCACCACCGAGGGAATGCCCATAAATCATAATTTGATCTGATTTGTAACCCTTTTCGATGAGATAGTCCCATGCTGTTTGGGCATCGGCATAAACCGAGGACTCGGTGGGAAAATCGCCCTCACTTCTGCCATAACCCCGATAATCAATTACTAAAACCGAAAACCCCATTCGCATGAGGCGATTCGCGTGCTTGGCATTAGCACTAATATTTTTGCCCTTACCATGCAGATACAGGATCACTTGGCGATCGCTAAAATTACTACTCTGATCTTGCTTGGCATTGGGTAGCCACCAACCATGAATATTTTCACTTGTGCCATCTGCCTTTTTGACGGGAATTAAGACATCCTCATATTTCGCATTAAACTTGGCTGGCGTGGTCGTCAGTTCTTTTTCAGGAGCAAATACCAGTCTTGTTTGCCCAAACCATAGCCCTGCACAAACTGAGCCATAAAAACTGGCGATCGCGATACCTGCGATCGCGACGGGGCGCAACCAAGTTTTAGGAGATCGGATTCGAGTTTGCTGATTTTGTGCTGATTCTAAAGAGGATTCAGTCATGTTTGATCAAAAATATTGCATACTTGCACTATTGCTGTAATATATTAAAGCACTTAACTGAAAAGCTAAATTGTAGTTGCGGTCATGGTGGAATGGTAGACACGCCATCTTGAGGTGGTGGTGGCGAAAGCTGTGAGAGTTCGAGTCTCTCTGACCGCATAAAAAAATAATAAAATCAATAAAAAAGAGCGCTTAGCGCTCTTTTTTATTGATCCTGTAGTACCGTGACATACCCGACACTCATTT
>DCSN01000025.1:51173-54792 GCA_002325645.1 Pseudanabaena sp. UBA1465 | reverse complement strand
ATGAGTGTCGGGTATGTCACGAAAGGGTAAGAGAGGTTCTAAATGAGCAAAGACCACATAGCAGGTATATTGTGAGAAAATCGGTCAATTGCACCTTTTATTGAATCAAAACCATGAAGCAGTTCTCTTTACTAGAGTGGGAAACGCTATATAATCGCTTCTTGTAGCGAGTCGGTGACTATATTGATTGCCATTTACCCAGGTAGTTTTGATCCAATTACCTTTGGACATCTCGATATTATTAAACGCGGCAGTCATCTGTTCGATCGCGTGATTGTTGCGGTTTTACGCAATCCTAATAAAACGCCTCTGTTTACGATGGAAGAGCGCATGAACCAGATCCGAGAAGCAACCCAGCATTTAAAAAATGTTGATGTGGATACCTTTACAGGCTTAACCGTTACCTACGCGCATCTGATGCAAGCTCAAGTCCTAATTCGGGGATTGCGTGCGGTTTCCGATTTTGAATTGGAATTGCAAATGGCGCATACTAATAAGACTTTGGCGAATGATATTGAAACTGTATTTCTGTCTACTTCCAATGAATATAGTTTTTTGAGTAGTAGCGTCGTTCGCGAGATCGCCAGATTTGGCGGTGAAATAGCGCATCTAGTCACCCCAGAAGTCGCGATCGCCTTAAGACAAAAATTTCCTAAAAATTAGTACAGATTACTTCGGTTTTGTATATTACAGATAAATTTTCAAAAAGCTTGCGAGGCAAGCTTTTTGAAAATTTATCTGGGTTTGGAGAAATGCTACATCTATTATGGCGTTTAAGTTACAGTAGAGATAAGCAGATCTATGTTGTGTTCTAAAAGCATATGGAGCATCATACGGAGCATAAATTTATGAAAGCAATTATTGCCGCGATCGCTGCCCTAACTGCGATGGGAAGCTTTGCAGGATCGGCGATCGCTCAGGTGTCCTTTAGTATTAGATTTGGTTCAAGTCCTACCTACCGTTCCAATATCTATCAAGGTATAAGACCCAGAGTTCCTTTTTACCAAAATAATTACGAGCGTTATCAGCGCCACCCTAATTCCTCAGTCATCGTGCGCGAAGTATATCCATCTTCTGCTCACTATGGCAACTCTTGGAATAATGTAGTACCAAGGACGATTATTCGCCGTTCTAATATTTATGAACGTCACTATGATAACTATGGCGATCGCTACATCGTTGAAAAAAGGATTATTCGCGTCAGATAAAAAGTCTACAAAAATTCCACAAAAAAGACCCTGCAAAAGCAGGGTCTTTTTTGTTAAGCAGGTTGCTTCAGATTTTCTTCGCCTTTAGTAATCGTGAGCGATTCAATGCGATCGCCGACCTGAATTTTTTCAATTAAATCCATCCCTTCGGTGACATAGCCGAAAACGGCATAGGAACCATCAAGGAAATAAATATCATCAAGAGCAAAATAAAATTGACAGGATGCAGAGTTAGGAGACTGCGATCGCGCCATCGCGATCGCGCCTTTGTTATGGCGTAACTTGGGCTTTTGGGTCGAGCCTAACACCTCACCATAGACAGGTTGTTTCGCGCCATCGGGCAGAATTTCGAGGGGGACATAGCGGGGCTGAGATGTCGCAGGATCAACAAAATTACCCATGCCATTACCAAGGGGATCGCCACCTTGAACCACAAAAGGAGTCGGATCTTTGACCACACGATGGAAGGTTAAACCGTTATATAGACCACGTTTTACCAAATCAGCAAAATTACCTGCGGTCAGTGGGGCGCTATTTCCATCAACCTCGATCTTGACCGTCCCCGACTTCAGTTTTAACTCAATGATCGCTGTACCTTTGAGTTGCACAAACTTAGCAAGAGCCGCTTCTAGGGAATTTTGAGGATTAGCGATAGGAGATGGCTCAGCGACCTTAGTTGCTGGTGAGGGCTTAGTACTAGATGAATCTGAGGGCGATGAACTTGCGGCAGTTGATGATGCGGTTGATGATGCGGTTGGTGATGCAATGGCAGAAATACTGCCATTGTTACTGCAACCTGTTAGTAATAGGCTAAATGCCAAAAAACAACTAAAAATCCAACGAAACATATTTATCTCTTAATACTTTCAGTGGTAACTCAAAATTATTTAATTGTGCCTGACTGCTTATAAACCTTCTAATGGCACTGCTAAAAATTTAGCAATCGATGCCGCTTGATCTTCAAGCACATTTAATGAGATTGGTTGACCAACTTCAGACAATGGAAGATCGCCTTTTCCTTTTACTCTCAAATATAGCGCTCGCTTTGGACTTAGACCCTCGCGAATTTCCACGCGCACCGCTTGCACATCCGCAATCTTGTAGGTGAACTCAATATTTTTAGACTTACTGCGTCCACGTCGGAAAATTGTCACTTGGTTAGTGTTGCGATTGAATTCGTTATAGCCACTTCCGTAATCAATGGCGATCACATATAGCAAATACATTTCTAACAAAGTACCCGCAATTCCATAGAAAGAAAGTGCTAATCCTTGAGGGACAAATTCCAGTTGTAAGGGATCAGGAAAGGGCAGTAAGTTGATTTTAAAAAAGCTAGATAGCCCTGCTAGGAGGAATCCAAACGCACCTATGGCAACAATAACCGCAAAGCCATAGTTACTAAAGCGTCGTGACCCAACAATGTCATATCGCAGAACATTGGATTGAGATTTTGTAGTTACCATCGGTTGAAATAATATTGAAAAGTTTTACTATATGCAGACAACCAGTATATAGCGGCTTGCTGCGATCGCCAAATCTTATCTTTTGGAAGTGTTGCAAAGCAAAGCTTCCAAAAAGTTATCTGGATTTGCAAGCAGTTGGCGATCGCTACATCCGACGAGTTCTAAGCTATGATGCAAGGGGTTTGCTAAGCAACTATTCGCAGAGTATCTTACATATACAAGCGGCTCAAGTCTGACATCCTATCACTGTCACCATATGCCGATTATCACTTATTGTTATTCAATCTTTCTCAATTAATCGTGAAAAAATCTCTCAACTATTCTGTAAAGCAAGGTATCCTAGCCGCGATCGCGGTTAGTTGCGTTTCGGTTATATCCGCTTGTCAGCAGCCACCCGCACCAACTGAGACCACCTCAAAGCCTGCGGAAACCACAAAACCTACCACCTCTCCATCTCCTAGCACCGCATCGGCTTCTCCTAGTGCCTCTCCATCTCCTAGCGCCTCCGCTAAGCCTAATGAAACTGATTCTAAGGATCAAGGAACTAACAGCGTTGCTAGTGTCGATAAAGTTGCTGGTGAATACAAAGTTGTTTTAGATCCTAAAATTTTAGCTGAGGCTGAAAAAGATGGGGTTAAATCCTTAACAGGTACATGGACAATTAAATCTGAAGGCTCCTTTGAGGCTACTCTCAAGGCCGTTTCCACCAAAGACGAAGTTCAAGAAATTAAAACTGCTGGCAAAATCTCAATTAAAGATGGCAAGGTTGTCTCTCAAGTCGAGACGGTAAATGGGGAGAAACCACTTCAAGATCCTCCAGAACAAACCTATACCTTGTCTGGTGATGGCAAGGAATTGCAAGCTGATGGTCAGCCTGTGAAGCTAGTTAAACAGTAATTTTTAGCTTAAGGCTCCGCGATTTAGTAAAGAACCAATATTTCTGTGGCT
>DCSN01000025.1:50246-51118 GCA_002325645.1 Pseudanabaena sp. UBA1465 | reverse complement strand
AGCCACAGAAATATTGGTTCTTTTGTATAGGAAAGCCTTTATCTGTTGATAGCAAAAATTTTGTATGTATAACAGCTTTTACTCATCTCACGATCGCATTTATAACTTTGAAGAATTAGCATTTCCCTCTAAAGGCGTTGAGTTTGCGCTTAATGATTTTGGGAAAAAAGCCCAGCGTCCCTATATTATTTTTAATATGGTGTCTAGCATTGATGGCAAGGCGACCACCTATAAGGGGCAGTTATTAGGGTTAGGTTCACGCCCCGATCGCTATTTGATGAAAAGGTTGCGATCGCAGGTGGATGGTGTGATGGCAGGTAGTGGCACATTACGCCAAGATGCTTTTATTCCGACCTTACCGCCTGAATTATTAGAAGAACGTCAGAAAAATTTTCTGCACCCCCAACCCCTCGGCATTGTGATCAGCGCTTCAGGGAAGTTGCCTAGCGATCATCGGTTCTGGGATGCTGGTAAGGATTTGCGGATTGCTTTGCTGGGCGAAAATGCGGCGGTGGAACTATGGCTAGAGGAAAAAGCGCAAATTTTTCGATTTTCCACCGAAAATGATCAAATCGATCTTAAACAGGTTTTAGCAATGCTATACGCGCAGCTTGGCATTAAGCGACTGTTAATCGAAGGTGGGGCTATTCTCAACTATGCGTTAATCTCTCAAGGCTTAGCGGATGAGTTTTTTTTAACCCTAGCTCCCCATATTGTCGGCGGCGATCGCAATACTAGTATTGTGGGCGGTTTAGACTATGGCTTTGGCAGTAATGATTTACCAAAACTGCAATTGCGATCGCTCTACCACCATGAATCAGAATTATTTTTGCGTTATCAATTTGTGCGCCAATAATCTAATAGAGGGGCAG
>DCSN01000025.1:44962-50213 GCA_002325645.1 Pseudanabaena sp. UBA1465 | reverse complement strand
CTGCCCCTCTATTAGATTATTGGTTCGGGTTTAAGTGCAAAGTGCGGTAGTTTTAAAATGTCCTCAATAAAAAATAACGAAATAACTACACTCAATGGCAAAGCTGCGTGAAATCACCGTTTCCACTCAACTCAAAGAACGTTTAGCTCAAGGACATCCTTGGATCTATCGCGATCGATTACCTAGAGAGGCGCGTTTTGAGACGGGGGAATGGTTGCGGGTGCGTTGTGGCGGCTGGACTGGATTTGGCTTGTGGGATAACAAAGGACCGATCGCGATTCGTATTTTTTCTCAATGTCAGTTACCCGATCCGCGTTGGTTAAAAGAGCGCGTTCAGTCAGCATGGGAACTGCGATCGCCCCTGCGTGAACAAAACTGCACCGCCTATCGTTGGCTATTTGGGGAAGGGGATGGCTTAGCGGGGATTACGGTGGATCTTTATGGGGAATATGCAGTAGTTCAAACCTACATGGAAGGCGCAAGCGCTTTACTCGATTGGGTGGTGAATGCCTTGATTGCCGTTGCGCCTTTGCAAGGGATTTTATGGCGGACGAAGCATCAAGAAGGTTTAGAAAACGAAAATCCGCAGGAGAGCAAAACCCAATTGCTATGGGGCAAATCGCCGCCGAGCGATATCACCGTTAAAGAACATGGGCTATTGTTTCAGGCGAATTTGCAAACTGGGCAGAAAACAGGTTTATTTCTCGACCATCGCGAAAATCGTCGTTTTGTGGGCGAAATTAGCCAAGGTAAAACGGTACTGAATTGTTTTTCCTATACGGGCGCATTTTCCCTATATGCCCTTCGCGGTGGCGCAAGCCATGTTACCAGTGTCGATATTGGTAAAAATTTGGCGGCTGTAGCGGACACCAATGTACGGTTAAATCAATTCGACAGCGATCGCCATAGCTTTGTAACTGCCGATTGTTTTGAGGTGCTACAGCGCTACGCCCAAGAACAACAAACCTTTGATCTAGTCATCCTCGATCCGCCTACCTTTGCTAAGAGCAAGCAAAATCGCTTTGCGGCCGTTCGCGCCTATACCAAACTAAATGCCCTCGCGCTTAAATGCGTTGCCCCCAATGGTTTATTAGTTTCGGCAAGTTGCACTAGTCAGGTTAGCCCCGAAGCTTTTAAGGAGATGTTAGCTAGTGCCGCCGCGTTAAGCGATCGCCGCATTCAAATCATCCATGAAGCAGGTCAGCCCCTCGATCATCCTGTCCCCGCCGCCTTTTTGGAGGGCCGTTATTTAAAGTTTGTCGTAGGCAAAGTTAATCGAATCGTCTAAAAAGAGAGAGTCATCGCGAAGCGATGACTCTCTCTTTTTAGATGATCGCAGGATCGATCAGAGCTTGCTCGATAGTTTGACAGCAATCTTCGACAGTTTCTCCTCTTTGCATTTGTGCAGCGAGGGTAACTAAAATAGAACGGCGATCGCTGAGTAAATTTTTGGCATTGAGCAAAGCCCAACGCTCTTGAGTCATCGCATTGGGCAAATGAGAAATAGCTTGGCGTAAACGTTGCAGATCATCAAGTCCGCCTTCGGGTTCACCCTCACACATCAATTGTTCGGCGGCAATACCTGCCATATACACCGTACAGTAGCGATCTAAGAGATTCACAGCATTAGCATCTGCTGCGATTTCGATTTCTACACCGCCTTCAATACCTGCAAAACTTTCACTCGCTAAGACTTCTCCCAAGGATTTCCCAATAATTCCTGCGATCGCATAGTTGATAACTTTAAAGCCTAAAACATGAGCCGTGAGAAAATGCCCTGCTTCATGATAGGAAACTCGTTCACGATATTCAGGCGATCGCGCCCTCAGCCATACTTGAAAATATGCCCCAAATTTGCCCTGCCAAAAGCCAATATCAATACCCCATGCCCCCAACAAAGTAATCGCGATCGCGCTAGGGACAATCGGCGATAAGCCGACCATCGTACCTACGAGAGACATCATTGTAATTGTGAATATGGCGATCGCCAGCAAATCTATAGCAGTAACATTCATGGCCGTATTTGTTTAAAGAACAAGGGGCTTAAGCCCCCTGTTCGCGAAATTGCGCGAAATTGCGCGAAATTGATTTTTTAAGGCTTTTTGATAAAGGAGCTACTCCGATTTTGCTTAGAGTAAAAAGTGGCAAGACTATCATCATCACCGACAAAGCGCCAATGCCAAGGCTCGTACATTACACCTTGAGGATTATTCGGCGGAAATGACATCTCAAAGCCATACTTAGCCGCATTATTTTGGAGCCATTGATAGGCCGCAGTTTTTTCAAAACTAGTCGAGAGATTGGCACTGGGTACAGCCGCGTCACCAATATCGATCGCGTAGCCTGTGTGATGTTCACTATGCCCTGGAGGTGCGCTTACCTTAGCTCTCTGAGCAGGCGTTTGGTTACGCTGTTTACTGATATCAAAGAAAAGTTGTTGCTGCTCCTCAATAGTCCGAAATCCTGAAATCACCGCAAAATCAACACCCTCAGCCTTCGCGGCTGCTTCCATGTTGAGATAACTTTTTGCGGCGGCGGCTCGCAACTTGATTTCATAGCCATCGCTGGCTCTGCTAATGGTGCGTAGTTGATTGAGAGGAGCCTCTTTGTAAGGATGATGACCAAACAGATCGGGGGTTGTGTTATCGGAGTCCGTAGCAATAACTTCAGGATTATTCGCAAGATTATTAGTAGGTACTTGACTAGCAGGAGTTGCCGTTGGGGTTATAAATGGCGCAACACTAGGATTAGCGACAGGTTGGCGAGGCTGAGCTTCGGGGGGGGATATATTTTCGGTAGATATGGGCGTATTGGCGGCGTTGGCATTGAGGACAAACCAAATACGAGTGCTGATAATCGGTGATAGAAAGGCTAGAACCGCTAAACCATATCCCCACCAAGGAACTGCCTGTAGCGATCGCGCAACGGGATTAGCCGATAATTTTTTTTGAGGCGATCTATTAGAACTGCTAGAACTATTTGGATCGCTGACCCTCTGGGCGACGGGGATATCGTTTTGGGTATGCATAGGTGTATAAACCTTTGAAGTTTTAACCACAGTTATAGGCGTTTTCACTTAATTAAAAACCAAGGAGCGAGTTGCGGCGCGAAGCGCCGCAACTCGTCTTTTGGTTTTGTATCCTAACAAGACTCTGGCGACAGCTATAAATATATAGCAATAAATCTCGAATTGAGAATTCACTTAAGGTGTGAATTTACCGCACTTTGACAGGCGCGGAACCAGAATTGATGGTAAAAGTACAGTTTTACTGTACTTTTACTGTCAATTCTGTGATTCAACTATTTCTAAAAGGTTGCCATCGGGATCTCTTAAAAATAGGATTTTTTGTCCCCAAGCCATGAGCGTAGGCGGGGAAATTATATCTATAGGAATACCTAAGAGCCTATTAGCCTGCCGATCGCATAGTTCTTGGTACACCTGATCAAGATTCTGCACGGTCATCGATAGTAAAAAAGGATTACCGCTAATCATCTGCTCACCGCGATCGCCAAATAATTTAGATAGCCAACGGCGATCGTATAGTCCGATTTTTAACTTGCCACTATAACCTTCTGCTCCATCAGATTTAGCTGGCTTCTCAAAGCGAAAGCCTAACACATCGCGATAGAAAATAAGCGATCGTGCCACATCAGAAACAAATAAAGCGATGTAATCGATTTCCATAAAATAACCACCTCTCCAAAACTTGCGGCGCAAGTTTAGTTAAGTTAAGGCGGTGCTTTGCGCCGCCTTAACTATTTATTCTCGTCAGGCAACCATTTTAAGAATGGCAGTGGCAACAAACTGCTGAGATTGGCAATCACAATCAAGATCCAAAGATTATCAAAATTTGATTCTGTAACCCCAAAAATATGGGTTAGCAAAGCTCCTAATTGAAATGAGCAAAGGGCCGAGATATTAATCACTGACATCAAAAGTGCAAATAATGTTGCTTCGATTCCTTCAGGACAAAGCCTCGCGGCTAAGACCAGTACGGGCATGAAGGCAATGCGCCCAGCAATGGTCAAAATCAGACTATCACCAAGGCTAAACCAGCGATCGTCAATCCCGATCGCTCTATTCGCATGGGTGACTAGCAATAAACTGGTTAACCCTAAAACCGTCGAAATAATCGTTGTCCAAAAGAAAATAGTGCGGGTTGGAACCCCCTTAAAGAAGCGCTGAAACAACCAGATGCCAAACAATCCTGCCCAACTTGCAAAGAACTTGATTGTTCCCAAAAATTCGGGATTGAAGTTAAGTTCATTCGTGGTGAAGTAGAAGAAAGCAGTATCGGAACTCGGCGTTGCTTGCCAAATAAATAAGAAGGCTGTCGGTAGCCAAATCGCTTTATTTTTAAAGGCTTGGCGCAACTGTACAAAGTTAAACTTCAGCGACATCCATAGTTGCGAATTTCTCGATAATTTTTGAGGTTCTAGATTAATCGCTAAGGGATCGGGCGCAACAATATACACCGTAGACATGGGTGGATCAGCGATCGCAAAGGCAGCTATACCAACCAGAAGTGGCAAAAAGGCGGTAATCTCGAATACCAGTTTTGCGCCAAAATGTTCTAATAAATAGCCACTCAAATAGGCTGATATGATTGCGCCAACTGATGAGGCAATCCAACTAAAAGACTGCAATGAACCTGCATCGCCTTCAGCTTCTAAGCGGGCGCGTTGGACAACCAATGCATCGGTAATCGCATCAGAAAAAGCTAGGGATAAGGAACCGATCGCAATCATCGCGATCGCCCAAAAGGGGGTCGCCACCCATAACCCCATACTTGCCCATGCGAAAATACCTAAAACACTTGACAGCAAGAGGTAGGGGCGGCGACGATAGCCAAATACAGGAAATCCGTCAGAAATTAGACCGTAGAGGGGTTTAATCGTCCAAGGTAACATCGTAATCCCTACCATTGAGGCAACTTCCGCAGGGCTAAGCCCTAGGTCATCCTTAAGGAAGAAACTTACGGCAAGTTGCGAGATTGCCATTGCTCCTTGCACAAAATAAATTACAGCGATCGCCACCAACTCTAGGTCAAACGAGCGCCCCCGTAAGCTTTTGAGCCAGTCTGATTGGATTAGCACGATACGATTGCCCAAATATTAAGAAACTTTAATCTGAGTATATTTTAGTCTTGATCTAGAAAGATGCAAACTAGCAACTAAAGGCTACTCTCTTCGACTTTATAGGAGGAGCGCTTTGCGCCCAAACCCAAACCAAGAAAAATTTTGAAAGCGT
>DCSN01000025.1:38529-44919 GCA_002325645.1 Pseudanabaena sp. UBA1465 | reverse complement strand
ACGCTTTCAAAATTTTTCTTGTGCTTCGTTTGATCGGCAATTGCTATAAATGGTTTCTTAGCTATTTAGGTGTTCTTCTTGAATTGCTAATTTAGGAAATAGAATCACAAAAAATCCCATCCATACAGAAATAGGAATTGCCACAAGAATAGTTAGCCAAATTATTTTAAATAATAGCCAACTCCCAGAAATAATCGAGAATCCTGTCAAAATAATTGACCAAGGTTGACACCACCAAGGCTTATGATTCCAAACGCGATCGGGTTTTTCTAAAGTCATCGCTCTTATTAAATCTTTATCAGCATAATACCCCAGCAACGATAGAATTTCAGAAAATGTGATGAATTAAGAGACAATGGCGCAAGTTTCACGCAGACAATTTTTACGCGCTGGTACAGGTTTAGCCTTCGGCGCGGGCTTGGGTACGCCATTTTTGCAATGGCTTGCTGATGGTTCTAATGAGGCGATCGCCACTCCAGCTATTTGGAAAGATCTCGCCACAAGCCTAGAAGGAAATCTTTTTCGTCCTGACTCGGCTAAGTTTGCGGAACGGGCTAGACCTTGGGCTTTGCGCTATGCCGATAAATTACCGCAGGGTATCGCCCAATGCACTAGCGAAAAAGATATTCGTACCTGTCTGCAATGGGCGCAGGCACATAAGATTCCCTTAGTGACCAGAAGTGGTGGACATTCCTACGCTGGCTATTCCACAACCACAGGCTTAATGATCTCCGTTTCAGCGCTGAACAGTGTCAATGCTGATCAAGCCACTGGTTTGGCAATCTTAGGGGGAGGCGCAAGAAATCGCAATGTCTATGCTGAGTGTAAACCCCTTGACAGAGCCGTTACTCACGGTCGATGCAAGGATGTGGGTGTGGCGGGTTTGGTGCTGGGTGGGGGCATTGGCTTCAATATGCGATCGCAGGGGCTGACCTGTGATCAGTTAGTGGAAACCAAAATCATGCTTGCCAATGGCAGGGTAATCACTTGCAATGAAAAAAATTATGCCGATCTTTTTTGGGCTTGTCGTGGTGCTGGTGGTGGTAACTTCGGTATCCATACCTCCTTTACTTTCCAGACCTTTCCCGTCGATCGGCTGACCGTCTTTCAACTGACATGGACAGATAAAATTGTTGATACCTTTAAAGCAATCCAAACCATGACCGAAAAAGCTCCTGAAGGTTTGGGCATCAAGGTAAGTATCACCGCCAAAAAGCAAGCAAATTCAACCGTTCTTAGTCTCTCTATCCTTGGACAATTGACTGGTTCCATGGACGAATTGAACGCACTTTTAGCGCCGATTCTCACTGTCCAAAGACCTGCTACTAATACTATTCAGAACTTACCCTATTGGGAAGCGCAGGAATTTGTCTCCGAGGAGGGACTGCCTGAGTATTCCCATGAGCGATCGCGCTTTGTGAAGGGTCAACTTTCCGATCAGGCGATCGCCACGATTATTAGTAATCTCAATGCTTGGCCGGGGACGAGTCTGGCGGCGACATGGAAATATTTCTTACTCGGTGGCAAAATCGATCAAAAACGCCCAGAGGACATGGCTTTTGTCCATCGTGGTTACTCGATGCTTTCGAGTATTGAGTTGGAATGGAAGCCTGAAGATTTGCAAGTAATTGCCGATAATGAGCGATGGTTATCGACATTCCATGATCAAATGGAAGATTACACAACCGCCTATTGCTATCAAAATTTCATCGATCCTAGCCAAAAGAACTATCTACAGGCTTACTATGGTGACAATTTGCCGAAACTTCAAGCGATCAAACGCAAATATGATCCGACAAATTTATTTCGCTATCCCCAGTCCATTCCTGTATAAAGTATCGTGTTAAGCCCCAAAAAGAGAAGGGCGGCACAACGCGCCGCCCTTCTCTTTTTAGTTTAAATTACATCCGTTCTAAAACTCGAATACCAAGTAGGTTTAGACCTAGTTTTAGAGTTTTCGCAGTAATATCACATAAAATTAGGCGCGAGATTTTCTCTGATTCTTCCGCTTGCAATACAGGACATTGCTCAAAAAATTGATTAAACTTTTGGCTAAGTTCAAAGAGATATTGACAGAGACGATTAGGATAAAGCTCTTCTGCAACCGCATCGATCGCTTCCGCAAATTGTAATAAATGCTTGGCTAAAACAATCTCTGGATCTTGAGTGAGTTTCACTGCATCCACATTTAAACTGGCAAATAAACTGGCAAAATCGATTTCACCTTTGCGTCCAATGCCCTGCACGCGTACATAGGCGTAAAGCATATAGGGCGCAGTGTTGCCTTGCAGAGCTAACATTTTGTCGAAGCTGAAAATATAGTTGCTAGTACGATTTTGGGAAAGATCAGCATATTTGACCGCACCCAGTCCCACGGCTTCCGCGACATCCTGTTTAAACTCTGGCGAAGCTTCAGGATTGCGGATTTCGATGTCTGCACGGGCGCGAGTAATTGCTTCTTCGAGCAGACTCTTTAAGGCTACGGTGTCACCCGATCGCGTTTTAAATTTCTTGCCATCTTCACCCAAAACCAAGCCAAAGGGAACATGGGTAGTCTGGACGGTTTCAGGAATCCAATGCGCTCGGTTGGCAACTTGAAAAACTTGGGTAAAATGTCCTGACTGCCCGATATCCGTCACATAAATAATGCGGGTGGCTTTGTCTTCACGAATGCGATAACGGAGGGCGGCGAGGTCGGTAGTGGCGTAGTTATAGCCGCCGTCGGACTTCTGCACGATTAGGGGCAGAGGTTGACCATCCTTATTGGTGAATCCTTCCAAAAAGACACATAATGCGCCTTGATCTTGCTGTAGTAAGCCAGTTTCGCGTAGATCGGCAATCACATCTGCAAGAAAGGGATTATAAAAAGATTCACCCCGTTCAGCAACTTGAATATTCAGCACATCATAAATCTTTTGGAACTCACGACGCGATTGTTCACAGAGCAGTTGCCATGCTAGTTTTGCCGATGGCTCGCCTGCTTGCAATTCCACTACGGCATTGCGTGAAGTTTCTTTAAAGGCTTCATCTTCATCAAAACGTTTTTTGGCGGCGCGATAGAGTTCGACCAGATCACCGATCGCGATCGCATCAGCTTTAGTCAGCGCATCGGGGTATCCTTCGCGCAGGTAGGTAATTAACATCCCAAATTGGGTTCCCCAATCGCCCACATGGTTTAACCGCAGAACTTCGTGACCTTGAAATTCTAAAATTCTGGCAATGCTGTCACCAATAATCGTCGATCGCAAATGTCCGACGTGCATTTCCTTAGCAATATTCGGGCTAGAGAAATCGACAATTACGCGCTCAGGTTTATCGACTGTGGCGATCGCGAGGCGATCGCTTTTTTGCATTTTTGCTAATTGTGATTCTAAATAACTAAGTTTCAACTTTAAGTTAATAAAACCTGCCCCTGCGATCGTGGGAGTCTCGAATATTTCATTTATGGAGTCGTCAACTAGTAAATTCTCAATTATTTTTGCCGCCACATCCTGCGGTTTTTGCTTGAGCTTTTTGGTTAAACCTAAAGCCGCATTACATTGATAATCGCCAAATTTAGCATCCTTAGAAGGCGCAACGGCGGGATCATGATCAGCATATTCTTCACCAAAGGCATCTGCGATCGCCTTCGAGAAACGAAGTTTTAAATCGGATAAAATAGAAGTTGTCATGAATTATTAATCGCTTTTAGGCTAGGTTGATCAATATAGCGTTTTTTCTGCTCCAATCAAAAAAATGGGGAACTTACGACTTAAAAAAGAATCAATTTTAGCAGCAAGGCAAAGCCTTGCCACTAAAATTGATTGTCCTGACTACTCCCTTCCCAGTATCAAAATAGACATTAAAAACCAAGAATTAGCGTTGCGGCGCAAAGCGCCGCAACGTCTAATCTTTGACTGGGAAGGGAGTATCGACATATACAACACAGCTTGGGATTACTATGAAAAATTTCAAAATCAAAGGATTTCGCAAAAAATTACAGCACGTCTGCTTAGGATTGGGGACTGTGGCGATCGCCCAATTATCCCTATTTGCCAATCCTAGTTTTGCCGAACCAAATCGACTTACCCTGAGCGTCTATCCGCTTAACACCAGAGACAGCTTCCCAATTTGTCCCACTGAGGTTAGCGTGACCCAAACCCCACGCCCCTATTACGAAGGAGGATATACCATTGATGGATCAGCCTCTTTAGGCTGGTTTGCTAGAGCATTTAAGATCGAGACCAGCGATCAATTTAGTGTGACATGGGTTGCCAAACTCCAAAGCAAATATCAAAATTGCCAAGCATCTGCCAGTATTACCAAAATCAACGACGAAGACTTCCAAGATCATTCCTACTTACGAATGCGCTTGATCGATGGCAATGCCTATCTAATTTTAGATATGACAGGAATGCGTGACGCGAACAGCCTAACGCCCGTGATTATCAAAAAAGATGTCAAAAATGGTAATCCGATCTGGTCATGGTCGGGTACAGATTAACAAACAACAAAGAGAGTTACGGTGCAACTCTCTTTGTTGTTCTCTAGAGTCCAGCAACGGCGCGTTCAAGGTTTGCCCTAGCTTGGTTATAGCCAATAATCGCTTGGACGCGGTTAACATCAGCGCGGGTGAGGTCAGACTCAGCCGTAAGTACCTCAAGCTGCGTACCGACTCCAGCCTCAAGGCGGAGACGTGCTAAACGTAGTGCTTCTGTGGCTTGTTTGACGGCTTTAGTTGCAGTTTCAATTTGTTGGAAACGCGATCGCTGATTGATATAAGCAGTCTCGACATCAAAACGCGCTTGACGAGCAGCTTGCTCAAACTTACTTTCCGCAGTGGCTTGATCGGCTTTAAATTGGTCTACCTGAGCCGACGTTCTACCACCGTCATAAAGAGTCCAGTTTAAACTTGCGCCAAGCTGATAACCAGTGCCAATACCACCACCACTGGTAAATTCAGAAGCCGTATTGAAGTTGGCAAATAAGCTAACCTGTGGGCCTAATCTCGCTAAAGTGGCATTAGCATTATTACGAGAAACTTCTCTCTGCAATTTCTGAATATCTAGCTCAGCGCGATTGCGTACTGCAAGCAAGATTGATTCTTCTAGAGAGAGTTTCCACGCGGCGACGGGAGCGATTTTATCAGCCGCCGTAATTTCGACAGTCGGCGGATAGTTGAGTTGTCGCGATAACTCACGTCTTGCCACTAATTGAGAAGCCTCGGCATTGAGTAAATCTTGCTTGGCATTGGCGAGAGATACTTCAGCTTGTAAGACATCAAACTTTGTACCCACCCCAGCCCGCTCTCTCGATTGAGTATCTTTTAGGCTTCTTTCTGAGTTCTTAACCGCTTGGCTTTGAATACGGATCGTTTCATCAGCATTTTGGAGATTGTAATAGCCAGTTACAATATTTAGCCGCAGCGATTGCCTAGCTTGATTGAGGGTGGACTCTGCAATGCGGACATTGTTCTCGGCGGCGGCGATCGTGGCATCATTTACGCCAGAATCAAAGACATTGTAATTAATGCCCACAGTGCCAGAGAGGGGATTACTAGTCGTTTTTCCTAGGGGCGTATTGTTGTTGATGCTACTCAAACGGGCTTGAGCAGAGTCACTATAGCTATATTGAATTGAGCCTGTAACCGTTGGCGATCGCCCTGCTTCGGCAGATCTCAATGCAGCACGCGCTTTTTCTATGGCAATTCTCGCTTGAATCCAGTCAGAGTTTGTCCTTTCAACTAAATCGAGAATTTCATCTAAGGTAACGGCTTTGGTTTGCTCTAGCTTAACTTGACTAGGGGTAGTGGGAACAACTAGGGTTTGCTCAGGTTCTAGTTGTCCAGGAGTAGACACCCCAGCACTGGGTAACACGATCGCTGGCTCGGTAGCGCTGATCAGTTCTGGGGCTGGAGCAGGTGATTGGGGAGGTATTTGGGGTGATTTAGTTACTGCTTGATTAACTGATTCAGAAGCAGCAGCAACTTTTAAGTTGGTAAATTCTTGAGCATTGGCTGTCCAAGCTGGAATCAGAAGCGATACACTCGCACCAAGCGTCAACCAACTGGAAGAAATTCGCATAATCTTAGTTTGTAACTCCTCAGATTTAAACAGCAGCCAACATAACGTATTTAAAGCATATTCTGATAGCACATGCGTCACAATCATCATCCGATTGGGTAGAGATGTGCAAACACATCCTTAATTTATTAAGGACTTCAGTATAAAGCCATATCAGTATAAAGCTATAAATGTCCAATCAAATCAAGAGTAGTTCTTAAGTTTTTGAATTTATCGGCATGATTTGTCTAGCTGCCGCCAGCATTGAAACCAGAAGAGGAGGGGCGGCGCTTTGCGCCGCCCCTCCTCTTCTGAGGTTGTGATAAAGCCGTTAAATTTTGAGAAGGCT
>DCSN01000025.1:38303-38467 GCA_002325645.1 Pseudanabaena sp. UBA1465 | reverse complement strand
AGCCTTCTCAAAATTTAACGGCTGATGAGACAATGTAAACTAATGTATAAAATGTGATAAAGCCACAAAATTTACAGACTGCATACACCAATGAAAATTCTTACATCAGGAACTGCGACTCAATTATGGAGAGGAGATGCCCTTGCGATCGCTGTTTTTGCTAG
>DCSN01000025.1:36734-38213 GCA_002325645.1 Pseudanabaena sp. UBA1465 | reverse complement strand
AACTAGTGAACCAACTAGTGAACAGGCGGAGGCAAAAGTAACTAAGACCTTAGAATTATCGGAGGCGCTCAAAAACTTAGATATTAAGGTTTTAGGCTGCACTTTAACCGATTTGATCACCGAGGCGGAATTTACGGGAGAAAGTGGATCATCGGTAAGTGGTCGGGTGGGGGTTGACTATGCGGTGCGTAAGGTGATTTTGATTGGCATGGGTGATCCTGCAAAAGCCAATGCTGATGAATGGCGCAAAGCCGCAGCAACGGCGGTGAGATGGGCAAATAAAGAGAAGGCGACGACTTTGGGTTTAGCTTTTCCTGCCTATAACCAAGATGTCAGCGCGACGGCTCAGGCGATCGCGGAGGGGGCGTTGCTGGTGGCTCACCAAGACAGGCGATTTAAGTCTAAAAATAATCAGCCTTGGCGCTTAAACCAAGTCGAGATTTTGGAAACTCAGCCTGAAATTGCGGATGTGGCGATCGCGAAGGCGCAGCAGATTGTCGATGGCGTAATTTTGGCGAGGGAATTGGTATCGGCTCCTGCGAATATTGTTACGCCGATTACCCTTGCGGAAACTGCTGTGGCGATCGCTGAAGAATCAGCATATTTCACCGCCAAAATTCTGGAACAAGCTGATTGCGAAGCCCTGAATATGGGTTCATTTCTGAGTGTGGCTAGGGCTTCGGATATTCCGCCCAAGTTTATTCACCTCACCTACAGCAACGGTACGCCAAAGCGCAAATTAGCGATCGTTGGTAAGGGTTTAACCTTTGATTCGGGTGGCTTGAACCTGAAAACGGGCATCGGTAGCAGCATCGAACTCATGAAGACGGATATGGGTGGTTCGGCGGCGGCGCTCGGAGCAGCCAAGGCGATCGCCCATCTGCAACCCAGCGATATCGAAGTCCATTTCATCGTGGCGGCTTGCGAGAACATGGTTAATGGTAGCGCCATGCGTCCGGGAGATATCCTCACCGCTTCTAATGGCAAAACCATTGAGGTGAATAATACTGACGCGGAAGGTCGGTTGACCCTCGCCGATGCCCTTGTCTATGCCGACAAACTTGGTGTTGATGCGATCGTTGATCTGGCGACGCTAACGGGTGCTTGTGTGGTGGCTCTGGGTGAATCGATCGCAGGAATGTGGTCAATTGATGATCACTTTGCCGAGGCGATCGCCCAAGCGGCAAAAGATGCTGGTGAGAAATTCTGGCGGATGCCCCTCGAAGATCCCTATTTTGATCAATTGAAATCGGTGGTAGCGGATTTCAAAAATACAGGTTCCCGTGCAGGTGGTGCGATTACAGGGGCTTTATTTCTGAAGCAATTTGTAGAACACACCAAGCTATGGGCGCACCTTGATATTGCGGGGCCAGTCTGGATTGAGCGCGAGTCGGGCTATAACAACGCGGGCGGCACTGGTTTTGCAGTACGCACTTTAGTAAATTTAATTATCAATTAAACAAAAAAGGCTTGCAAAGC
>DCSN01000025.1:10466-36625 GCA_002325645.1 Pseudanabaena sp. UBA1465 | reverse complement strand
CAAAGCCTCAATAGGCTGTAATTGGTTAATCACAAAGCGATCGCATGGAACACCCAACTAACCATACATTTCCGTAATAATCCTTCTTAATTGAGCCGCATTATCTTCAGCCAAAACATCAATCCTATTTTTTAGACGCACCTTGCTAATAGTACGAATCTGATCCACGGCAATCTCTGCATCCGAGCCAGCACAAATAATTTGCAGACGACTTCGCCATTTTGGATGCAGCTTAGAAGTTAACGGACAGATCACCACCGTATCGAGGGCGGAATTCATCGCATCTTGACTAATCACAACCACAGGACGGACTTTGCTAATTTCTCCACCAAGGGTAGGATGGAGATCAGCAAAATAAATTTCATAGCGTTTGGGTTGCAACTTCATCCATCTCAATTCCATCTAAAACAATGTTTTCAAAATCTTGCCAATCTTCACGTTCTTGAGCCATTTCCCGAAAAGTCTCCTCCCAAGACAACTTCTCATCATCTACTTTTCGCAACAAAATCCCTCGCTCCGTCTCTTCTAACAGCAACTCATCGGCAAAACCATACTTTTGTAATATCAACTTAGGCAATCTCACGCCTTTAGAGTTGCCAATCGAAACTAATTTAATATTCTGAACTCGTGACTGCTTTTTCATGACTTGTTTTCATATTCTGTAAATATAGCTGCTGCCATGCTTATTAGGACACAAAACCAGAACACGAGTTGCGACGCGGAGCGTCGCAACTCGCTTCTTGGGTTTTGATTTGTTTTAGTGCAAGTGTCTACATTTATAGCGACAATCGAGAAAATAATTTGCAAGTTGTAATTACAGTAGTTACTTTTTAGTGAAATGTCAAGATAGTAAGGCGATCGCTCTATTTCACTGGGGTGTGGACTATCATAAGCTCATATCAGTCAGCTTTTTGGAAATATAGCAATGAGTCACAAAGCGATCGAGTTACCAGCATCTTGTTACTTCTCCGATTATTTCAAACTTAACTATTACCCCAAAGATCTATTGGCATACTTTGGTTATAAATGGCAGATTGCGAAGCTTACCTTACCCAAAACTTCACAGGTAATTACCTCTCTAACTGATTTGCAACATCGGATAGAACGTAATTTACTTAGAATTGCCTTTGATAGTGAACTGGCTAGACGCGAATTTTTGATCGCACCTGTCCTCATGGAAGTTATGGATTATATCGATACACAGCTATTTGTGTCCTATCCCTTGATGGTCACTGAGCAATTAAAAGGCTCCCTAGATTACTATCTAGAAGCATCTCAGCAATTATTGATTATTGAAGCAAAGGATGAGAATCTTGAGCGTGGATTTAAGCAGCTAGCAGTAGAACTAATTGCTGTGGACATAGCAGAAATAAGTGATTGCTCCACACTTTATGGGATTGTCTCAATTGGCAAAATATGGCAATTTGCAAAATTAGATCGTAAATCTAAGCAGATGACTCAAGATGTCAGTTTGTATCGAGTACCTGAAGATCTCGCTGATTTAGTAACCAGCTTAATTGGGATTTTAGAGCAGGAAAAATAAATACAACATCAATGGATCTACCTCTCGTCTATCATCCCAATTATGTTGCGCCGATCGCCAATACCCATCGTTTCCCGATGGAGAAATTTCGCTTACTGCATGAGATGCTCATCGCCGATGGAGTAGCTAAATCGGAACAGTTTTTTCGACCAGAATTACCAGATTTAGAGATCATCGCCTCAGTCCACGATCGCCAATATGTTGAGGCATACTGGCAAGGGACACTTGACCATAAAGCCCAACGTCGCATTGGTTTACCTTGGAGCTACGAACTTGCCTATCGCACCCGTATTGCTGTCGGCGGCACATTATTAACCGCTAGATTAGCATTAGCTCATGGTTTAGCTTGCAACACCGCAGGGGGAACTCATCACGCATTTGCGAATTATGGTTCAGGATTTTGTATCTTTAATGATCTGGCGATCGCCTCCCAAGTTTTACGCAAAGAAGGCTTGGTCAAGAAAATATTAATCGTCGATTTAGATGTGCATCAAGGCGATGGCACGGCGCTCATTTTTGAGAATGAGCCAGATGTATTCACTTTTTCCATGCACTGCCAGATCAACTTCCCTTCAGTTAAACAAATTAGCGATCGCGATGTTCCCTTACATGAGGGAATGGAAGATGATCAATACTTACGCACCCTTGCCCATCATTTGCCAGATTTATTAACCGAATTTCAGCCTGATTTGGTTCTCTACGATGCAGGTGTTGATCCACATATAGGCGATCGCTTAGGCAAATTAGCACTTACCGATTCGGGAATCTATCGGCGCGATATGCAGGTTTTGAGTACCTGTGTGTCGCAAGGTTTTCCTGTCGCCTGTGTGATTGGTGGTGGTTATTGCGAAGATATGCGATCGCTAGTTTATCGACATTCTCTCTTACATCGCGCCGCCAGTGATGTCTATCGCCAATATCGTTTATAGTCCTTGTCGAAATGCTTTGAGCGCTGATTTTGGTTCTGCCATCAGCAAACAACTGGCAAGTAATTCCAAATCAAGCTGGGGTAAACATTCACTTTGCGCGATCGCCTCATAGCCATTGTCACGCAACCGATAGAGAGAAAATTTGCCATCTTCCCAAAACCATACTTCCTTGGTATTAAAGCGACGGTAACGTTCTAATTTGGCGACATTACCGCTCGTGAAAATCACTTCAATTGCCAAATCGCGATCGCTCAATTTATTACTAAAGCAAAAAGATAGATCTGGCTCTACACTTGCCCCTTTAGTTTCCGATTCCAAAGTAGCGCTACCAGTGGGAATAAAATCGATATCCATTTCTGCAAAGTAAATTCCCAACAACATCGAGAGTAAATGCACGATGATTTCATGGGCAGCAGATGTGGTCATAATCTCGATAGTGCCGTCAAGATAATTGAGATGGATATTATGTGAATCACCAATTAAAGCAGAAAGCGTCTTAAATTCTTTCCATGAATATCGATTCGGCAAAACAAAATACTGTTCTTCCGTTTTAGTTTGATTTATTTCTATAGATTTTGTTGATTCTTGAGCAATCACGATATTGTGAAGATAATAGTGACGATCGCAAATATAAGGCAACTATAGCACAATCTCAAATAATCAAAGTTACAGCGCTTGGCGCTGACTTGAAAACCAGATAAATTTTTGAAAGCGTGGCTTTGCCGCGCTTTCAAAAATTTATCTGTACTACTTTAAGGCGCAATAGGTTATAGCCGAGCGAGCTAAACTCTAGATGAAAAACTATGGGCTTTGAGAATTGCGGCGACGAGAAAGGCATAGGAAACACCACCAACGATCGCCAAGAGCCAAAAACTGATCATGGCACTGGTATTCCAAAGAGCGTGAAGTAAGGCAGAGCTAAGATATCCAATCGTGAGAATTTGCCAACGGAGCGAAGGCTTCATCACACTCAAACCGATGAAATAGCCGAAATAACCGCTATAAGCCATATGTCCTGCTACCGAACCAAGTATACGCGGAATTAGTAACTGCAAACCCGTTAGTTCAGCGATCTCAGGGCTAATCGCTTGATTCGCCACACTCTGAACGATGCTGGGGACATACAATCCGAGAGTTTCCGTTAAGGTAAAGCCAACCGCAGAAGCGGCTCCAATTAGAATTCCATCAAGAGGTTCGCTAATGCCAATATGCGATCGCCATTTCTTCCCTAACCGCAAACCCATAAACCAAAGTAAAAATATGGGCAGAGCCTTGAGTAATTCTTCCATCAGACCCGCCCCAAAAAACATAGCAATCAAAACGCTGACAAAGTTCACTTGTCCCGTCGGCGCAGTTCCGGGCAGAACCTTATAAAAGAACCAGATAAAAATATTTAAAATTGGGCTTCTTAGAATAATTGCAGTAAATATCGCCGACCCTAAAATCACCCACCAAGGCTTCTTTTTGCCGCAAAGTTGATAGACAAAATAATAGGCGGCGAGGCTGATATATACAGAAATCGTGAGATTAAATAATTGCGGTTGCCCCAAAAATGCAAACATCATCACCACAAAGCCCACCGTCGCCATCCCCGGAAGGAGATAGGCTTTTTTCCATAGATCGTTACCTGTCGAGAAAATCGGCAATAGTTTTGTGAAAGTAATGCTAGTAATTTGCGATCGCGGACGAAGATTATAATCTGTGCCGATGGTGGTGTCATGGCTTGACTCTAGCTCAAACATAAAGATGGGACCATCTTTAGTTAACTGAATGCGATCGCCATGTTGGAGAATATAACAACCGTGTAAGCGGCGATCGTTGATGAATGTGCCATTGGCACTATCGAGATCACAAATTTCCCACCCCTGAAAATCCTTGTTAGCTATGGGACGAATCTCCGCATGGCGACGGGACACGGTTCCATAGAGATTGATATTGATCGCAATTTCACAAATAGGATCGCGTCCTAAGGTAATTAGGCGATCGCCTAAGGTTGCCACAATTTCAGCCCGATCAAAATCTTGGTGATCGGCTGAAATTTCTTTGAGAAAGGCAATTGAGGTAAGGCGATCATACATAGCTTCATTTATATCATTAGTACAGGTCATCGCCACGGGATACTCTGCACTAAATACGCTGTGAACCTAGCAAAGCGAGGTACACAAACACTAAATTAGAATTCTTTCTATATCTAAATCAGAAGCAGCATGGGCAAGTTGGGAAATATCGCCCAGATTTTCAATAAAAGGCAGTAGACCCAATACAGGAACTGAAGTCAGTCGGGAAATCATCTGGGGCGGCGCAAGTTGCTCGATTTCCTCTTCTGTAAAAGTTTGTGAGCAACTGAGGACAATTCCGCGCAACTTCACCTTCTGCAAAGTCGCCAAAGCTACATTCGCGATCGCCTGAGAAATTGCCCCCAATCGCACAGGTACAACCAAGATCGTATCCAGATGCCAATCTCGCGCCAAGTCCGCCACGATATACTCATCGGTAATCGGCGAACCTAAGCCCCCCATTGCTTCAACTAACAAGCATTCCTTTTGTTGTTGCAATTTCTGGAACTGTTGCCAAATTAATCCTAAATCGATCGCTTTTCCTTCCTTATAAGCAGCGATCGCAGGAGCAATGGGAGTTTCAAAATATAAGGGTGTAATTTCCGCAAGGGTTTGCGATAACGAAAAAGTTTGATTATAAAACTCGCGATCGCCTTCTCCCGATTGCAAAGGCTTATAAATTCCTAAAGATGTACTAGGGACATTTAGGGAGGAATTGCGATCGCGATAGGTTAACCAATAGGCGGCTAGGGCTGCGGTTAACACGGTCTTGCCCACACCCGTATCACTGCCAACAATCAATAAAGGTTTCGTCATTAGGTCAGAAGTTCAAGTTTTAATAATATTCAAAAAGGGGCTTATGCCCCTTTTTAGAAGTTTGATCTAGATTTACCCTAGAACCAAGTGCGATCGCTAATGGCAGATTTCATCTTGCTAATCACTTCATCGACAGAAATTGCCCCAAGTTCGCCATTCTTACGACTACGAATACTCAAGGTTCCCGCTTCGACTTCCTTTGCGCCGATCACTGCCATCACAGGTACTTTTTCCATTTCAGCTTTGCGGATTTGCTTCGCCATGCGATCGCCACTATAGTCTAGTTGCACACGCAAACCTGCGGCTTTCATCTTGGCAACAACTTCCTCAGCATAGGCCATTTGACTATCGGAAACGGCAATGAGCTTAGCTTGGACAGGTGCTAACCAGAGCGGGAAATCTCCTGCATAGCTCTCAATCAAGACACCGATGAAACGCTCGACGGAACCAAACAAAGCACGGTGGATCATGATCGGCTGATGACGCACGCCATCTTCACCGACGTACTCCATTTTGAAGCGATCGGGTAAATTGAAATCTAGCTGAATCGTCGAACATTGCCAACGGCGACCGATCGCATCTTCGATCTTGATATCAATTTTTGGTCCATAAAATGCGCCGCCGCCTTCATCGACTACATAGTTCCAGCCCTTATGATTGAGAGCCTGTTTGAGCGCCTCAGTGGATTTTTCCCAGATCTCGTCAGAACCGACATATTTTTCGGGACGAGTGGAAAGATTGATCTCATAATTCTCAAAACCAAAGGTGGAGAGAATCAATTCGGCAAGATTGAGAACACCAATAATTTCCTGCTCAATTTGGGCTTCGGTGCAGAAAATATGAGCATCATCTTGGGTAAAGCCGCGCACCCGCATCAAACCATGCATCGTGCCAGAGCGCTCGTAGCGATAGACCGTACCAAGTTCGGCATAGCGAATTGGGAATTCCTTATAGGAATGGAGTGTGTCTTTATAAATCAACACATGGAATGGGCAGTTCATCGGCTTAAGCTGATAAACCTGATTTTCCACTTCCATCGGCTGAAACATACTTTCGCGATAGAAGTCGTTATGTCCTGAGACTTTCCACAGATCTAAGTTTGCCATGTGGGGCGTGGTGACTGCCTCATAGCCATTCTGAGCATGGGTATCTTTCCAGAACGTCTCAATGGTATTGCGAATAATTGCGCCCTTAGGATGCCAGAATACCAAGCCGCCACCAGCATCTTCTTGAATACTAAACAGTTGCAAATCTTTACCGATGGTGCGGTGATCGCGACGTTTAGCTTCTTCCAGCATGGCGTGATACGCCTGTAACTGTTCGGGTTTTTCCCATGCCGTACCGTAAATCCGTTGCAACATTGGATTTTTTTCATCACCACGCCAATAGGCTCCTGCAATACTCTCAAGGGCAAAAGCATCGGGGTTAATATCGCCAGTACTATCGAGGTGGGGACCAGCACACAAATCCCACCAAGGTTGTTTCTCAAATTTCTCAGGATCACCGATAAAATAGCGACTGATATTTTGCCCTTCAGGAATCGCCGCTAATAACTCAATTTTGTAAGGCTCATTGAGTTTTTCGATTTCCGCTTGCATTTCAGGACGAGGCAATTCCTGACGCACAAGAGGCTGATTCCACTTGATGATCCGCTTCATTTCCTTAGCGATCGCCTTTAAATCACTGGGAGCAAATGCTTCCTTGCGATCGAAATCGTAATAAAAGCCATTCTCAGTTGCAGGACCGATCGTCACCTTCGCATCGGGATATAACTTTTGGACTGCCATTGCCATGACGTGCGAACAAGTGTGGCGAATCCGCGCTAGTTTTTCGGTATCGGCTTGCCGCAGGATATCACTAGGTTTAATATCGCTGGGCTTTACTGCAACTGCATCCATAACTTGATGTCGTGACCTTAATTTATTACAAGGGTTACAAAAATTTTACTTAGAGTCTACCATCTTAACTTTTTTTGCTGAGTATATGATTAATGTTGTAACTAGTACTTGTAGCAAGTCGGGAGCCAAGAAGATTTCGATGAATTTGGTGATCATTTCCGCAGGTGTCCCACATCAACCCCATAATCTAAGTGATACCAAAGCCGCCCATGCGATCGTTTCCCGTAATGATCCGAATGAGCAGGAAAATGTCGTTCTTTACGATCCCCAATATTAAGTACAGTGCTTTGCGCTGACTTAAGACCCAGAATTTTTTTTAAAAGCCTTGCTTTGTGATGCTTTCAAAAAAATTTCTGGACTGCTCAAAACATCAATAGGCTCTAGTCAAATTAAGTAGTCAAAAAATGGATATTCATGCATTAAGAGAAGATTATAAACAAGGGGAACTTAGACGCAAAGATCTCCATGATGATCCCTTTAAGCAGTTTGAGAAATGGTTTCAGCAAGCATGTCATAGTGAGTTGTTAGAACCCAACGCCATGACCTTATCGACGGTTTCTGAGCAAGGACAGCCGTTTATGAGGACAGTGTTGCTCAAATATTTTGACCATAAGGGATTAGTATTCTTTACCAATTATGAGAGTCGCAAAGCTCGTCAAATTGAGATCAATCCCAAGGTTTCAATTTTATTTACTTGGTTGCCCCTCCAAAGACAAGTGCATATTACAGGAACTGCCGAAAAAGTAGCAACAGCAGAATCATTGGAATATTTCACCTCTCGTCCTAGAGGCAGTCAGTTAGGAGCTTGGACTTCTCAACAAAGTTCCGTAATTTCTTCACGACAGCTTTTACTAATGCAATTTGAACAGATTAAGCAAAAATTTTTAGATGGAGAGATTCCGTTACCTGATTTTTGGGGTGGATATCGGGTTATTCCCAGTAGCTTTGAATTTTGGCAAGGTTGCACTAACCGCTTACACGATCGCTTCTTATATACATCCCAAGAAGACCAATCATGGCAAATTCAAAGGTTAGCTCCTTAGAGATTATAGTGATGAGACGGCACAAAGCGCCGCCTCATCACTGTCTGAAGATTAATTCTGGAGATTAATTATAATGACCTATAGCCTAATCCTATTGATTGGAATTGTTAGCTTTGGATATCCTCCGTTACAGCTATGGCATCCCTTCGCGATCGCCCAAGGTTCACAAGTTCAAGGCAATGTGCCTAAACAGTTTGACAAGCTTCTTAAACGCGATCTTATCACCTATTTTCAGGACTTATACAAAGAAGTAGTAACGGTTGAATATGAATTATTGCGAGAGATCCCAACCCAAGTTGGCGTTGCTTTGCCAAAATATTACATCTGGGTGAAAATATATAGCCAAAAAGGGTTGCTTGACGAAGGCGCAGTCAAAGTTGCCGCCGTAGAAAAAACTCACTTTACAGTATTGAACTATTTAGCGATCGCAGATTTAAGACAATCGCCAGAGAGAATCAATCAAGTGTTCCCTTTACCCGTGGGCAATAAAATTCGCACCCGCCTCAAATAAAGTTTGCTGCGTGAAGCATTGCCCCAATTAGTCCCACTTCAGGATTAAGCACAATGTGAATCGGAATATTTTCTAAAATTGGGCTGACTCTGCCTTTATTTTTGAGAATCTGCAAAAAATTCCCGTCCTGAAGTAAAGGCAATATTTTAGGAGCGATACCACCAGCAATATACAGCCCGCCATTAGGAATTAATTTCAACGCTAAATTTCCCACTTCGGCGGCATAGGCTTCCACAAACATTTGCATTGTTTGGGTCGCTAAATGATCAACATTAGTTTCACTATTAATTTCATAGTTATCTAGCGCAGCATTGGCGATCGCCGCCGCCGCCTCTGCCTCAATATCTCCAGATTCCCAACGCCTAACTTTTTCAGCAATTTCTGCGGATTCTGGTGCAGCTTGCCGATCGCGTAAAAACTGATAAATTGCCACAATCCCTAGACCTGAAACTACCCGTTCTACGGATACGCGATCGTGACGTTTTTGCAAATATTGCAATAACTCAATTTCTAGCTCATTCCTCGGCGCAAAATCAGTATGTCCGCCCTCAGTGGCATAAACTTCATAGCGATCGCCATTCCATCCCAAATATGCCTCGCCCAAACCAGTCCCTGCACCAATCACCCCAATTGGCGATCGCTCTTTGACTTGCCCATCCTGCAAGGTATATAAATCATGGGGCTGTAGTTCTAAAACTCCATAGCCCACTGCCACAAAATCATTAATTAAGCTGACTTTGTGCCTATCAAGATTTAATGCCTCGGCAAGGCGATCGCTATCCAACGTCCAGCCTAAATTAGTTAACTGCGCCGTTAATTTTGACCCGCGATCGCGCACTGGTCCCGCAATCCCAAAACAAGCGGCAGATAACGATGGCAATTCACCCAGATTGATGGTAGCAGTTGCCAAAAATTCTTTAACAAGTTCTAAAAAATCGACATGATTGGCACTAAGAAATCGCTGTTCATGTAAGACCTTAAATCCATTGGAATCTTTATCTGCCAAACGCAACAGCGTTTTGGTTCCGCCAATATCGCCAGCTAAAATCATGGTCATTTTAATTCCTTACTATTTCCAGCGCTTTGCGCTTGCTTAAAAATCGGACAGCCACAAAAAGCTTGCTAAGCAAACTTTTTGGACAAGCAAATAATTAAGAAACTGCGTTGCAGCTTCTTAATTATTTGCTTACCAGAAGCTCGATCGCATATCTTGCGGCTGTCACCACCTGTGGATGAGCATCTTGAACGAGATAGTTCAAAGCCGATAGACTTTTATCACATTTTAAATGTCCCAAAGCTTCCGCTAAGCGTTGTCTAGTCAGCCAATCTTCAGACTGAGCAAACCGCAAAATCTTATCCACACATCGCAAATCGCCGACTTCACCTAAAGCCGCGATCGCTGCCTGATGCAACATAGTTTCGTTACTTTCTAAGGCTTGAATCAAAGCATCATAGGCTCGCACATCGCCTAAGTTGCCTAAAGATACCGCCGCGCTAAATCGGACTAACCATTCCGTATCTTCATAAAAAGCTCTGAGTAAAGGCTCTACGGCCCGATTGTCCTGCAAATAGCCCAACGCACCAGCCGCATCCGCACGAATTCCATAATCATTTTCTGTCTCTAGGATTTTTGCCAGTACTGGAAAGCAATCCTCTGTGTGTTTCAGCCCTAGAGCAAATACTGCCATTGAGCGAATCTGCAAATTATCATCATCAATTACTTTCAAAATCAAAGGCACGGCATCATCGGGAGATAAATCTCGAAGAGAAACCAAAGCGCGAAGGCGATCGCGAGAGTTTTCACTCTCTAACTGCTGTGAAATCTCGCTTAAATTTAGAGGCTGATTAATTGATGACATAAAAAGTAAGTTTTAGTAGGTTTTAAAGTGAATTTTCAATAAATCAAAAAAACTAAATGACCCGATAGGATGACCATTCACTAAGTTTGTGTATGCTAGAATACAAACATCATTCTATATATGTAGCTAACTTATCAGTATCTGTAGTTATAAAAGAGTAGTTTAAATAAATCTACTCCCATTGATTGACTTGATACACCAAAAGCATATCAGTCGTAAATCGCTACTACGGAATACATACATCAGTAATGCACACATTTGAAATTTACTCTCGTGAGGAGTGGAATATGAAAAGAATATCTTCAAGTTTGGCTGGTAGTCTTGGTTTGCTCGGTGTCATTGGCGCTGTAGCAGTAAGCCCAACCTTTGCAGAAACCACTGGCGTTTCGCAAATGAGCCAAGCCATGAGCAATGATCCAGTTGCTCAAAACGTTACATCGGTATCTCAACTCAGTGATGTTAAGCCTACTGATTGGGCTTTCACTGCATTGCAATCCTTGGTAGAGCGCTACGGTTGTATCGCTGGCTATCCTGATCGCACTTTCCGTGGTAAGCAAGCAACTAGCCGCTATGAGTTTGCGGCTGGCTTGAATGCTTGCATGGACAAGATCAACGAAATCATCTCCGCAGGTCTGGCTGACAAAGTAAGCAAGGAAGACCTCGCAACCCTCCAAAAGCTACAAGAAGAATTTGCTGCTGAACTAGCAACCCTTCGTGGTCGTGTGGATGCTCTTGATGCTAAGACCGCTAAACTAGAAGCTCAACAGTTCTCTACTACCACCAAGCTTTCTGGTGAAGCGATCATTGCTGTAACAGGCGGTAGTGGTAATACCCTTGCTGCCGCTCCTACAAATACCAATGTTTTCGTAACTAGCCGTGTTCGTCTTGACCTCAATACCAGTTTTACAGGTACTGACCTCTTAAAAACTAGACTAGAGGTTGGTAATGGCGCTGGTGGTAATGTACCTACAGCATTTCTTGCAGGTTCATCGACAGCCCCTACTAACGTTAGTAGCAATGTTGGCTTCCAAACCTATGGACAAGACTATTCAAATCTTGCTAATACCGTAACCCTTGCAAAATTGCGCTACGACTTCAATCTGGGTGATGCTCGGATCTCGGTTGGACCTGTACTCCATGCCTACGACCATATTGACACCAATAGCTATGCCAATAACGAAGCTGTTGACTTCAGTTCTACTTTCTTCATCAACAATCCTCTCCAAGTCTTGATCAATGGTCAAACTGGTGGAGCAGGTGGTGCGTTTGATTGGAATATTGGTAAGAGCGCTTTCAGCTTCCGTGGTCTTTACCTTGCAGGTAATGGCAATCAACCTACCGCAGGTGATAACGTCAACCGTGGTTTCGGCGATCCCTACCAAGCAACGGCTGAGCTAGAGTTTGCACCTAAGAATGCTGATGGTGAGAAGCCATTCGCTCTTAAACTTCTCTACACCAATGGCTCTGTCAATAACGCCACTATCAACACTGGTGGTGTCAACCTTGAGTGGAAGCTTGCCAAGAGTGTAGCTTTGTTTGGTCGCTATGGCTTCGGTACGATTGATAATCGTGGTGTCGCCGTCAGCTTTACTCCTGCTCTTCCTGCTACTAGCTTTACTTCTAGCCTGTTTACTGGCGGAGCAACCTCTACTGCAACTAGTTTGAGTCCTCAGACTTGGATGTTTGGCTTTGCTTTCCCTGATCTATTCAAGGAAGGTGCTTTGGCAGGTATTGCAGTTGGTCAACCTTTCATCGAAAGCAAGATTGGCAACGGCACACAAACCAACTTGGAATTGTTCTACAACTTCCCAGTATCCAACAACATCCGTATTACTCCTGATGTGCAGTTCATCTTTAATCCCAACAACACAACTGGTAGCACCATTTTTGTTGGTACTTTAAGAACTGTATTCTCCTTCTAAAAACTAATGAAGCCAGCGCTAAGCTGATGATTCATAAATAAAAGACGGCGCGAAGCGCCGTCTTTTATTTATTTGGGTATTAAAAGAGAGTAATTTCCACCTATAGATCTATGTATGATGCTTATATTGATTTACTCTCGTGAGGGGTGGAATATGAAAAGAATATCTTTAAGTTTGGCTGGTAGTCTCGGTTTGCTCGGTGTCATCGCTGCTGTAGCAGTAAGCCCAACCTTTGCAGAAACCACTGACGTTTCACAAATGAGCCAAACCATGAGCAATGATCCAGTTGCTCAGAACGTTACATCAGTATCTCAACTTAGTGATGTTAAGCCTACTGACTGGGCTTTCACTGCCTTGCAATCCTTGGTAGAGCGCTACGGTTGTATCGCTGGCTATCCCGATCGCACCTTCCGTGGTAAACAAGCAACTAGCCGCTACGAGTTCGCCGCAGGTTTAAATGCTTGCTTGGACAAGATCAACGAAATTATTTCCGCAGGACTGGCTGACAAAGTTAGCAAAGAAGACCTCGCCACCCTCCAAAAGCTACAAGAAGAATTTGCTGCTGAACTCGCCACCCTTCGTGGTCGCGTGGATGCCCTTGATGCTAAGACCGCTAAACTCGAAGCTCAACAGTTCTCCACCACCACCAAGCTTTCTGGCGAAGCAATCATTGCTGTAACAGGCGGTAGTGGCAACACCCTTGCTGGCGCTCCTACAAACACCAATGTTTTCGTAATTAGCCGTGTTCGTCTCGACCTCAATACCAGTTTTACAGGCTCTGACTTGTTAAAGACTAGACTGGAAGTTGGTATTAGTAATTCCTCTGATACTGTGATTAACGCATTTCTTGCAGGTTTCCCGACAGCCCCTGCTAGAGTTAATAGCAATGTTGGCTTCGCAAACTATGGACAAGACTTTGCAGGCTTATCCAAAAACTTTATACTTGCAAAATTACGTTACGACTTCAACGTTGGTGATGCTCGCGTATCTCTTGGCCCCGTGATGCACGCATACGATCACATCGATACTAATACTTTTGCGAATAACGAAGCTGTTGACTTCAGTTCTACCTTCTTCATCAATAATCCTTTCCAAGTCTTGATCAATGGTCAAGCTGGTGGAGCAGGTGGTGCGTTTGATTGGAATATTGGTAAGAGTGCTTTCAGCTTGCGTGGTCTTTACCTCGCAGGTAATGGCAATCAAGCTACCGCAGGTGATAACGTCAATCGTGGTTTCGGCGATCCCTACCAAGCAACGGCTGAGCTAGAGTTTGCCCCTAAGAATGCTGATGGCGAGAAGCCATTTGCTCTTAAACTTCTCTACACCAATGGATCAGTCAATAACGCCACGATCAACAGTGGTGGTGTCAACCTTGAATGGAAGCTTGCTAAGAGCATAGCTTTGTTTGGTCGCTATGGCTTCGGTACAATTGATAACCGTGGTATTGCTGTTAGCAATTTTTTAGTAGAAGCTACAGCCACAACTCCACCTATCAATAGCTTTACTTCTTCACTTTTCACTGGCGAACAATTTTCTGATGCAACTAGTTTGAACCCTCAAACTTGGATGTTTGGCTTTGCGTTCCCCGATCTATTCAAGGAAGGTGCATTGGCAGGTATTGCAGTTGGTCAACCTTTCATCGACAGCCAAATTGGCAACAGCACACAAACCAACTTGGAATTGTTCTACAACTTCCCAGTATCCAACAACATTCGTATTACTCCTGATGTGCAGTTCATCTTTAATCCCAACAACACAACTGGTAGCACCATTTTTGTTGGTACTTTAAGAACTGTATTCTCCTTCTAAAAACTAATGAAGCCAGCGCTAAGCTGATGATTCATAAATAAAAGACGGCGCTTCGCGCCGTCTTTTATTTATTTGAGTTTGCGAAAAAAGGTCACATTGTGACCTTTTTTTTAGTTGATACCGATTAAGGTCTTTGCCATCGGGAAATAAGTTGCCCAAACTTTAGGATCGGGACGACTTGACCATTCGCTACGCGAAACAATCAGTTGTAAAATAATGGCAGCTTGCTCTTGGGTTTGGGCGGTCACTTTTACCGATACATCGGACACAATAACTTCACGATCAAAGGTGCGTTGGGCAGCCGATCGCGCTAGTATTTCCGCCTTACGCGTCATTACGGCAAAACCCTCGTCTTGATTGACCTGCATCCGAATATCGACCTCACGGCGCTCAGCCGCCGCACTGCTGACGATCGCTATCGTTGAGGCAGTGGCGATCGCGGAAACCACTAAGTAATTAATGAATTTACCTAATTGCTTCGCGATCGGCAAAATCGGAGAAATATGCGAGTTGTTTTTCATAGTTATCTTCGCCAGAAACTCACAAAAAAATTTATAGAAAAATCGCCAAGATATTAGCAAAAAACTGGGAAAGATGTGTGCTATTGTCTGCTAACAAATTTGGCTTTAAAGTTTAGCTCATTCAGGTATATATTTGCCCATTATTTTGTGTCGTTATGGAGGTCATCTAGGGGGCGCTATGTCAAAAGTTCTGATTAGTAGTTTGATCGATGAAATCAATGCATTGCTGAGCCGCCCCGTAGGATCGGTATCTAGAAAGGCATCTCCCGATATGATTCATCAAAGAGAGCAGTTAAAACAATTGCGATCGCACCTCGAAAACTTAACCGATGACTCCCAGATAGGCAACCTAGATCAGCAATATCAGGCTTTAGTCACGCGCTTACAAGGACATCAACCTATGGAGATTGAGCATTTAACCGCAAACACTCAAACCGCCAGAACAGATAAACTAGATACATTGCCAACCCTATTTGTCAGCCCCGTCGGTAGCAATTTATTTGGTGATAAAACTGACTTGATACAGGAGACTAGCATTATGACGAATGGCACGCCTGAATCCAATTCTACCTTTGTCAACGATCGCATGATTGCCGCACTCCAGCAAGCAATTCAGCAAACATTGCAACAGGTAGTCAAAGAGTCAGTACAGCTATCGGTACAGCAAGTTGTTAGTCAAACCCTCGCCGTCGAACGCGCCCTCATGGTCGGGGAACTTTCGGCAAGTATTAACAAAATTGTCGAATCCCAGCAGCGATCGCAAATAAGTCAGGAGTTAATAACTTTAAATCAGCAAAAGCAAAAGTTAAGCGCTGAAATTTCACAGTTAGAATCCGATCGCAATGCTTGGATGCAACATTTTCAAGAATTTCAATCCTCACAACAAGAGTCGTTAGATCGATCGCTGCGATCGGTCAATACCTATCTACAGGATCAGATTCGCGATCAAATCACTGATACGGTGCAACAAACTGTGCAGCAAACCGTAACAGGAACCGTTCATCAAGCCGTAGCCCAGACAATTCAAGAAACCCTACAGGATAATTTAGTCAATCAGCCAGCGATCGCGACAAGTCCTGCTGCCGAAGCACAACGTGAGCAGGAATTTGTCAATAAAGTGCAGGAGCAAACCGATCGCTTCCTGTCCCACCTAGATGAAATGTTTAGCTCCACCTTCCGATCGCTAGAGCAAGATATCCAAGAATACCAAACCTCTATTGAGACTAAGCTTGGTCATATAGAAACCCTAGAACAAAAAGGTGAAGCCCTAATTAATGCCTTAGTTGATCGGATGAGCCAACAGAATGAAAATGTTGCTGCTCCATCCATGTCTGAGTTGGAAAATATACTACCCGAATTGCCAGATGATATTCCGCCACAATACCTAGAGACGGTTATTGAACCTGTGGATGAGAATCTCATTAATGCATTATTAGCTGGTAATCAATTTGGTGAGCCAATTCCTATACCGATTGCAGATGAAGAGATAATCGATATATCTCCCTTGGCTACTGGCGTTGATCTATCGCAACAAGTAGATACTTCCTATGAAGATATTCATGGGGAGTTAGAGGGAAATCTTTTTGCAGAAGAACTTTCGGAAGATGTAGCTGCAAAGGATGATCTAGTTAATATTATTGATAGTAATGTCAATGAGTCAGATTTAGATGAGCTAGTTGAATCGGAGCAATCTGATGAAAATAATTCTGAAATTACCGAAATTGAAGCTATATTAGGTGCTTCTTCTGACACCTTATTTGAAATTCCAGTTGAGACAAATCAGCCCCTTGAAGCACTAGATGCGCCTTTTGATGAAGATCTAGCGATCGACACAAGTAGTCTAGATCCAAATAGCATTGAAGATCAGCACATTGCCAACAAGTCTATCCATCTCCATCCTGACTTTGATCTAGAGGCAGAAACTCAAATAGTTGAGAATTTTGATGATCAGGTTACTGAGATAGCGGATGTTAACGAACTTGATTTACAAGCATTAAATTTATCCGCAGATTTATCCTCAGATTTGCCAAGTGAGTCTGGAGTCACAGTTGACGATCCAGAACTTATGCAATGGCTAGAAGAAAGTAGTAATCGTCCTATCCCAACCACAAATATTGCGGATATATCTCCCGATCAGGAATTATTGTTATGGCTGGGGAATGACGCGATCGATATGGCGAAATTACCTACACAGCCACAAAAACAAATACCTGAAATCCAAGCATCCATGGGTGCAGATCTCATGTCAGATATGGCGATTTTTAATGCTAATTCCGTACCATCTTTAGAGGTCACATCTATTGAATCTAAATCTATAGATGCAATTATCAGCAGCAAGAACCAAGATAGTAAGATAGATCAGGAAGCAAAGAGGTTGTTTAATCATGATTTTAGCGATCAAGCCTCTGACTCAGATGAATCCCTAATATTACTCACCAACAAAAATGTTAGTAATAATGAATTTACAGAGTGGGAAGATTCTCTGATTAATGAATTAAATTCTGATTTAGAACGTCTTGACTTTGGAATATCTGCTGATCCATCAATTGCAAATAGTCTAGATCAATTTATTCGGAATACTCCCTATGCCTTAACCAATTGGGACGCAAAAGAGTCACAAAGCTATCCAACCATTATTGATATTAATGCCGATACTTTAACGGGTGCTAATCTTCAAGAAAAGTCTATAGACAATATCTCAAATGTTATTCCTATTATTGAAAATCCTGACAATTTATTTGTCGATAAACTTGGAGAATCATTAGATAGTAAGCAAAATAAGTCACAACTAAAACCATCGAATGAACAATCTGAAGTTGTGATTGACATTGCAGATTTACAGCCATCTCCCTTTAGTACAAAATCTAATGAAATCCCTGAGATTTTTGATGAGCCTGAATCTCTGTTTGAACCAAAGATAGCACCTCAAGGATCAGGATCTGAGCATGATTCCGATGATATGGATGCGATCTTTGCGGATGTAATTGCTGCAAACGCAGCCAAGTACAGTTCATCAACCCCCTTTGAAAGCAATGATGAACTCGATCAATTATTTGTGGAATCTGTCGAAAAAACTTCTCCTAAAAACATTGAGTTAATAGAAGAGATTGACGAGAGTGAACTCGATACTCTTCTATTCGGTTTTGACCCTAATACGGAAATTGAACATGTTTTTGTTAATAATTTTGATGATCCTAGTATCCCCACAAATGCCAAGAAATTGAATGAGTTTGATACCGTCATGCAAGATTGGCAAGATCATGGCTATTCTAATCTAGATGTTGGGGCTAACACAATGAAGGAATCCCTTACATTTTCAGAGCCAATTGAAGTTATTGAAGAACTCGATACAATCTTACAAGGATTTGCTGAGTCAGAAGCATTCAGTCTGAATACTTCAACGGATATAACAAACTTTGTAGCGATCGAAGATGTCGCAACGGTTATTGAAGATCCTGACATTGAAAACCGTAATAATAATAATATTATTATTATTAATGTTAATCAAGCAGATGAATGGAGCTTTGCTTTAGAGCAGCTAGAAGCAGAACTAATTCAACCAGTTATTGAGTATAGGGATAAATCTGAAATTGGAGAACTATCGGCAGATGAGTTTTTTGCTGCTTTAGAACATGGCAAGTTAAATGATTTTGCAGATGCTAAAGAAAAGCCTGATATTTCCAGTTACTTATCAAAATTGCCAAATAATGCGATCGCTGATTTTATTGACTTAGATGATCAATCTAGTTCTGAGGATGAAGACTCATTGCTCAATGAGTTTGCTGATTCTCAAAATAATTTTGAAGGGAATGACTGGGACAATCTATTAGATGATCTAAATTCCTTTAATTTCAGTGAGCCATTACTGGACGATCGCCGTGAACAGCTAGGGCTATCATCAGTTGCGCCAATTACTGACACCCTCGACAATGTGTTAGATATTGACTCCTTCGTGATGGAATCTCGAAGTGTTGCCTTAGTGCCGCCACCACCTGAAAAGGAATTGTATAGCCTCGATCACACTTGGATCTTAGGTATTGATATTGGTAGTACAGCAATTCGGACAAGCTTGCTAAATGCTAATACTGGCAAGGTTTACTCCTTATCTCTGGATGATGCTAATGAAATGTTATGTAAACTAGTTTGGAATGAGGATCATAGTCTTGATGATCCGATCGCCAAGGAAATCCGTACCCTCATTAAGAAATCACAGAATATTGGACTAGAAGATGGTGAAGTTGCGATTACTCACTTCAAGCAATTCCTGAAGCTTGGCTTACCCTATCGCGGGGTGAGTACATGGCAGCCCATTGTGCAATGGACTGATGGGCATCAAGCCAGTTTGCGTTGGTTGATTTCTGCTCTCAAAAATCTGCTTGAGCAAATCCAAACCCGTGCTAATCATCCTAAACTTCCTGATCTCGGTCTGATTTTATTGAAACTGAGTGGGGTGGTGTTTGGCTATCCTACCAACTGGTCTGATACTTATATTCTCAATGTGCGCGAGGCGATTCTCAAATCAGGGTTAGTTAGTCAAGCGGAACAGGTGATGGCGGTGGAACAGGCGATCGCTCCAGTTTTGTCGTTGATTCACGATCACAAACTTTCTCAAGAGATTACCCTACTCATCGATGCAGGTGCGGTCACGACTAGTCTCTGTTTAATTAAAGGGGTTTTGGATATTAAAGCGAGCGATCGCTCTAAAGTCCATATCAAAAATCTTGACTATGCAGGTATTAGCCTGAGCCAAGATATCATCGTGCAGTTGTTCTATCCCCATTGGCAACTTATTACTAATCCTAATCGTCATCTCTGCAATTTTGATCACCTCAATTTGCCAGATGTGGCGACAGATGCACCGCAGCAACGTAGCTTACTACAGCAATATCTGCTCAGTTCCACCATTGGTCAGCAAATGTTAGAACTTGCCGATCGCGTCAAGATCACTTTTGGTAAAGATATTCAGATCGATAGCTGGAACGAGGAACTGATGGGACAGCCCATTGTGGTGATCCGCCGTGAAATAGAAAACTTAATTTTGCAGCCATTTATTCAAAGGATTAATCGTGAACTCAATGCTGTGATCAGTAATGCAGGGATTTTGGGTGAAGATATACAGCAAGTTCTATTACTTGGTAGCACGATGCATATTCCATTGCTATCGCGTTGGCTCACCCAAAAGCTGCCTAATGCTAAGATCGATCCATTGAGTATGTCAGTGGTGGCAAATGGGTTAGCGGCTGCTCCCCTTTATCCCCACTTATATGATGTTGCCCGTCAGCAATATTCTGATTATTTTCTATTGCAAGAAATTTGCCGACTTAACCTGACTCAGGCGATAAATTCCACTCAACTGCTAAAACAATTACAAATGCGCGGTGTGAATATCAAAGTTTGTCGCGATCGCATTTTAAGTATTTTGCAAGGAGATTTACCTGAAGGTTTATTTCCTTGGCAAGAACCAGAGCATGGGGTGATTTTGGAAGATCCAACCATTAGCAATGATTTATTTACAGGTCGTTTATTTGATCTGGAGACGGATGGTACATATCAGCCAAATATTACTAAATTCCAGCAATTACGCTTCTATTTGCAAGCCATTATTAGCAATATGAGTCAAACCCTCAATGAGCCATTGGTTTTCCCTGAAGTACATAGTCATTAACATCAAAATCATGAAAACTATAACCATCAGCAGGGTAATCATTCCGTTATTCATGGGCTTAGGTGCGATCGCCAGTGCAGGTTCTCTAACCTTGCTCCCATCTCCAGTTTATGCTTCCTGCGCCTCTCCCATAGATGATGGAGGATTTGAGCAACAGACTGTAGCATCAATTATGAAACCTTGGATACGCGAAGGGCGATCTGGGATGGATATTAATAAAGGCTTGAGTTTTAATGGAAAAAACAATGCATGGATTCGCCATAATCAAGGTTGGAATGGAATTCGCCAATCTGTAAAATTGAGGGTAGGCAGCACTTATACTCTAACTGCAAGAGTGCGGACATCAGGAAATCTCACCGACGGATATTTTGGATTTCGTAATTCTCAACAAAAACCTGTTGCCCAAACTCAATTTGGTGCTATGCCAAACTATCGAGAGTTAAAAGTAGTATTTCGTCCCCAAGAGACGGGAACCTATTATGTATTTACAGGGCTTTGGGCGCTGAACCAAGACACATGGACTCAGGTTGATGAATTTCGCATTACGGGTGGTTCATGTGCAGATACTTAGGGCTGATCTCTTAACCATGATTTGCTTAGAGACAAACCTTATCCCGTCCGCTTTAACGTTACGGCAAAAGTGCTTCCCTTGCCCACTTGACTGATTACATGAATACTACCTTCCATTTTCTGGACTAATTCATTGGCGATCGCTAGTCCCAACCCCGTACCCGAAATATCGCCATCCGCCTGTCTACCCCGAAAATTGCGCTCAAATAAGTGTGGTAAATCAGCATCAGGAATTCCTACCCCCGTATCTTGAACATAGATGTAAACTGTGTCAGGTTTCACATCTGCGCCTAATAACACATAGCCTCGTTCAGGCGTATATTTGAGAGCATTCTCGGCAAGATTGCTGATCGCTTCTCTTAAAGCCGATTCATTACCTAATACCTTAGGCAAGTGGGAAGGAATATTTGATAGGAATTGAATATTGCGTTCCTGAGCGATCGCACTGGCAAAATTAGTAATTCCATCCAAAATCTCACTGAGATCGACTTCCGCAAGTTCCATGGTTGCGGAAGGCAAGAGCGCCTTCTCATGTTCGGCTTCCGATAGCAACATTGGTACAGGGCGATCGGCTTCACTCAGTAAATCTTGAATATGTTGAGTTTCGCGCAAAATTCCTGTCACAAATTTTTGATTAGGATCGTCAGCAACGATGCGCCGCGATAGCAATTGACCAAAGGTACGAATCGCGGTGAGGGGGTTGCGGAGTTGATGCAGCAGTGAAGCGAAAAAGTTGCTTTGTTCTTCGTAATTACGTTGTTGATTAGCTGCTAACCATTGATTGCGGCGATCAAGCGCACAGGCGATCGCTAAGGTATTGGCAATCTGTTGAATTTGTGATTGTTCATAATCAAACCAATCCCGATCTTCCCGTCCTGTCACCAAAAAACCTAAAATTGCCTCCTCATAAATCAAAGGTAAGACAGAGCGGCGCTGTCTTACCAAGCCATTAGTCCCCATCGCCAACATTGGCAAAGATTCAGAAGTAAAAGTCTCTGGTAAGGCGATCGCCCCTTCCTCTGGGAACACGGCCACTTCGATCAAATGGGGCGGCATTCCGTCCGCCACAGTCTCGGTGATATATATAGCACTAGCGACTGCACCCAAGCTCTGGGTCAGTAAAATAATTTGCGATCGCGCTAAGGCTATTAGGTCGGGACTGGCGGATAGCATGGGGAAATAATTGCCGAGATATTCATAGTATAGAGTCCTATGTAAATCTCAGTATAGCCCCCCATAGATTGACGCTAGAGTAAAACCCTATTTATTAAGAAATAATTCTAATGTATTGCTGAGTACCTTAGCTTGACAAAAAAAGTTGTAGTGTATGAACAAATTTTTTTTTAGTAGATCTTATTAATAGATCTGTGGGGGGATGTCAGTAGTGTTGAAAATCGTCAGTCAAGCTAACTTTGAAATTCTAATCTCTTCTCCAAAAAACACTTCTTTAGGAGATTATACTGGGTTTATACTCATTTTCATTTTTGGCAGTATTTTTAGTCTTATCCCAATGTATATGGCTTTAATGTCATCCTCTGCAACTGGCATTCTGAGGATTAATTGCGATCGCGTAGAGCCACAACAAGTTGATTGTCAGTTTTCAAAATCAAAATTTTTCGATTCTGTACAGCAAGAATCTCTCAATTATAAGTTTGTAAATTCAGTTAAATATAACGTTATTACAAGTAAGGATAGTGATGGTGATACCGTTTATAGGTATAACTTTTCACTTCTCACTAAATCTGGTGAAAAAGTACCATTCCAGAGTAGTAGTCCTTCTACTGCTAGTAGAGTTACTTCCGTGCTAAATACATTTTTACAATCTAAGCAAGAATCTCTTAGATACATATTAGATGAACGTTTTGAACCCGATAGATATGTTCTCTTTTTGATCATTTCACCATTTATTGCTGTCGGATTGAGTATAATTTTGGGTGCTTTTTCTGGGCTTGTGTATTATGAAGAAATAATTTTAGATAAATTTAAATATCAGTTAAGGCATTCTAAAAGAACGATTTTAGGTACTAAGGTTAATAGTTTTCGGTTCAATGAAGTTGCTAAGGTTGATGTTTTGTATGCAACTGATAGCTACAAAAACATATATTTCACTCCAAGAATAAATATTAACTCTAAGGTGCAATTCAAGCTAGATACGGTTAGCGATCGCCAAGTTGCGATTAAGATCGCCAACGACCTCAATCGGTTTATGAGTCTGCCTGAAGAAGAAGATCCTGTGGTTAAGGAATAGTTTAAATAAAGTTCATAGGATAAAAATCATGAGAATTATTAGCCAGACAAATTCTAAAATTATAATCTCTTATCCTAAAGAGACTTTTCAAGATTATATTTTGATGATAAAAGTTTTTATGCTCACTGGTATTTTTACTTGTGTCCCAACATTAATAGCTTTAATGCCATTATCTGAAATTGGTGTTCTTAGAATTAGCTGCGATCGGGTTGAACCTAAACAAGTCGATTGTCAAATCTCAAAATCAAAATACTTGGATTTTGTAAAGCAAGAACCTATCAATTACAAGTTTGTGAATTCAGTTAGATATGTAACAGTTGATGAGGGTGTGGATAGCGATGGTGATTCTGTTTATAGTTATAGATTTTCCTTTGTAACTAAATCTGGAGAAAAAGTACCATTTGAGAATATCAGTTCTTCTACTGCTAACAGCGCTGTTTCATCACTAAATCCTTTTTTAAATTCTAAGCAAGAATACTTTTCATACGCAATAGATGAGCGTTTTGATATTAATTTATATTTTAATTCTCTCATCCTTTTACCATTTATTGCTCTTGGTTTGATTCCATTTATATTTATTACTGTAGGGATTGCTTTGACATTGCTTAAGAAGATCGTATTACTTATAGATTATCAGGAGATAATTTTAGATAAATCTGAACATCAGCTAAACCACGTTGAAAGAAAGCTTCTAAGAACTAAAGTTAATAGTTTTCTATTTAATGAAATTGCTAAGGTTGATGTTTTGTATTCTAGTAACAGTAAAGGTGTTGTATCTTTTACTCCAAGAATAAATATTAACTCTAAGGTGCAATTTAAACTGGACACAGTTAGCGATCGCCAAGTTGCGATCAAGATTGCCAACGACCTCAATCGGTTTATGGGTTTGCCTGAAGAAGAAGATCCTGTAGTTAAGGAATAGTTTAAATAAAGTTCATAGGATAAAAATCATGAGAATTATTAGCCAAACAAAAAGCCGAGTTCCTTTGATGTTTTGGGTGGCTTATTTCAGGCGATGAATACGATGGGCGTAACTCCTGCGGGGCGATATCAGGATGTCGAATATTTTAATGGTGGTTTGTTTAAGGAAATCCATCCGATTGAACTGGAAATAGGTGAGTTAAAGATTTTAGAAGCTTCTGCGGGTGCGGATTGATCAAAGGTGCGGCCTTCGATTTTTGGGAATATTTTTGAGGGTACTTTTCAGTCGGATGAAGGGAAGAAAAAGCGTCATGCTCACGGTATTCATTTCACTTCTGAGGGGGATATTAAGCGGATTGTATTACCAACGATCGCCGATTATTGGCGCGATCGCATTAATTCGGCGCATACTTTAACGGAGTTACAAGCTTTGCATCAGGAGTTGAGCGAGTACAAGATTCCCGATCCTGCCTGTGGTTCGGGGAATTTTTTGTATCTGGATTATCAGGAGTTGAAGTCGGTGGAGTTTGATTTGTTGCAACGGTTGCAGAATCTTGATCCAATGCGAGGCTATATGTCTTTGGTGACTCCGCAGCAGTTTTTTGGAATGGATATTAATTCGCTTGCTGTGGAGTTGGCGAAGGTGACGCTGATCTAAAATCCGCGCCGCTATGCAAGAACCCCATCAATATCGCAGTCAACAAATGGAAAGCAAACAATGGAGCATCACCAAACTTTATAACTCATACTTCCACGAACCCGCCAGCCAACTTTATAAACTCCATGCCAAGCTCGATCAACTCGTCATGCAAGCCTACAGCTTTAGCGAGGATGACGATATTTTGAGTAAACTGTTAGAACTAAATCTGCAACTAGCCGATCGCGAAAAACAAGGCTTACCTGTGATTGGATGTAGATACTCAACTGGTTGAAAATCAGAAAAATACTAGAATTTTGGAAATTGCCGTATGAAGTCAATCTCTGGCAAAGATTTCGCTAAAATATTAGAGCATATGCATTAAGGTTTTAACACCCAGTTGTGTATAGGCAGAAGCCAGATCGAAGCTAGAGAAGTTTCTCTTTTTAGATTTTGGTATTTTCAATAGCCCCCACCTGAAAAACCTGATTAGCCGTCAAATTCAAATCTGGAAAACTGGGCGAAATCACCCGTTCATCACCCTGAAACGCTGTCACCTGATACTCGCCATCAATCAACTCATGCACCAAAATCGTGGGCTGCTTTGGATTACCAATAAACCTGCGACCACCAATCCCTAAATAATCCACAGTCCAATATTCAGGAATTCCAATCTCTTCATAATCCTTAACCTTGGTTAAATAATCAACTCGCCAATTCGTACTCACTACCTCGATCGCGATGACAACAGAAGATCCCTGTGTGACCGTAGAATATTTCTCCCACAATGCCTCGTTCACCAAATTGGAACTCTTCAAGATTAAAATATCTGGCAAATAAGCCGATTCTGCATCAGACACTTTCACAAACGCCTGACTAGGTAAAAAGTAAGGTAAATTTGCTTGCCTTACCATAAAAGCAAGCTCTATAGCCAAAAAACCCTTAACTTGTTCGTGTTTCCCAATAGGCTGCGGCATCTCAATAATTACTCCATCGTGTAATTCATAACGTTTATTCTCTGGCAGCCATTGGGCAAATTCCGCAAAAGTTACCAATTCAGTCTTAGTTAAAGTTTGAACCATTTTTGTCTACCTAACTTGCTTACCAAGCAGCCCAATTATAACAAATCTTGTTCTGTATCATTACCATTGCGATCGCCTTACAGTAATTGCCGATCAAACAAACCACAAGAAAAATTTTGAAAACGTTG
>DCSN01000025.1:0-10408 GCA_002325645.1 Pseudanabaena sp. UBA1465 | reverse complement strand
CAACGTTTTCAAAATTTTTCTTGGTTTGGGTTTGATCGCAAAGCTCTGTATTATCATTCCAAAAGAGAAAGGAGCGCTTTGCGCTCCTTTCTCTTTTAGGATTTAGACTGCCAATGCAGGTTCTTTAGTGGTGAGATTGGGATAATCAAGTTCAGGATAGAGAGGGAAGCGATCGCATAGAGCTTGAACTCTAACAATGCAATCTGCCTGAACCGCATCACTTTCAGGACTGAGGAGGCGATCGGCGATAATATTTCCAATCTCGCGGAAATCAGCCTCTTTTAGACCGCGTGAAGTCATCGCAGGAGAACCAAGGCGTAAACCACTGGTGACAAAAGGAGATTCAGGATCAAAGGGAACTGTATTTTTATTAGCCGTGATATTGATGCCGCTTACTAATAAATCAGCAACTTTACCAGTCATCCCAATGGAACGCAGATCAACCAACAGTAAATGGTTATCCGTACCATTGGAAACTAATTTCAAACCACGTTCTTGTAATTGAGAAGCAAGGGCTTGCGAGTTGGCAATCACCTGTCCGCAATAGGTCTTGAACTCAGGACGCAGGGCTTCACCGAAAGCAACTGCTTTCGCGGCGATGACATGCTCAAGGGGGCCACCTTGGGAGCCGGGAAAAACTGACTTATCAAATTTTTTGCCAAGGGCGGCATCGCGAGTCATGATCAAGCCACCACGGGGACCACGCAGAGTTTTGTGGGTGGTGGTGGTAACGACATCACAGTAGGGGATGGGGTTGGGGTGATGACCAGAGGCGACAAGCCCTGCAATATGGGCGATATCTGCCATCAGGTATGCGCCAACTTCATCGGCGATCGCACGGAATTTAGCAAAATCAATAATCCTTGGATATGCTGAATAACCGCAGATGATTAATTTAGGCTTGTGTTGTAGTGCCAAATCACGAATCAAATCAAAGTCTAGTTGCTCAGTTTCCTTATTCAAGCCGTAATGGACTTTGTTAAACCACATACCTGATACATTCACAGGTGAACCGTGGGTCAAATGTCCACCGTGAGACAAGTCCATCCCTAAGAAGGTATCCCCCGGTTTAAGCAGGGTGAGGAATACAGCAAAGTTAGCCTGTGCGCCAGAGTGGGGCTGAACATTAGCATGGGCTGCACCGAATAATTCTTTGATGCGCTCGATCGCGATCAATTCGATCTCGTCTACAAATTCACAACCACCGTAATAGCGCTTATTGGGTAGTCCTTCGGCGTATTTGTTAGTCAAGACTGATCCCTGTGCTGCCATAACTGCAAGGGAGGTAAAATTTTCGCTGGCAATAAGTTCGATATTGTTGCGCTGTCTATCGATTTCTTTACCGATAAAACCTGCAACAAGAGGATCGGATGCGGCGAGGAGGGAAAACAAGTTGGTCATTTTTCTGAGCTTCTGTGCTGATTGTCTGATTGATTCGGGCTAAGGTGCTGTTGGGTTAGGATTAGCAAAAATACCCACTAATTCATGCTAACACGCGCCGATCTCAAGAATGAGCCAGATGCAATTTCCTGAAATCCCTAAAAGATGGCGGCTTTCTATCTCAATCACAGCATTCTTGAAAACCAGATAAATTTAGGACTTATGCAAAACCTAAATCGCCCTCATCCCCCAACCCCTTCTCCCATTAAGGGAGAAGGGGAGTAAGAAATTATTCTTGTTCCCCTCTCCCTTAATGGGAGAGGGGCTAGGGGTGAGGGTCTTAGCAAATTCTGCGTAAGTCCTAAAATTTTTAAAAAGCTTGCGAAGCAAGCTTTTTAAAAATTTATCTGTAATCCAAAGGTCGGCGATCGCTTTTTTAGTAAACTGAAGGATAACCCCTCAGATAAAACTTAATGGCAGCTAATTCTTCCCCGAAGCCGAAAATTATTGTTCTTGATGATGATCCGACAGGTTCGCAGACTGTGCATAGCTGCCTATTACTGACGAAATGGGATGTGGAAACCTTGCGGATTGGGCTTGCCGACGAGTCCCCGATCATGTTTGTGCTGACGAATACGCGATCGCTAACTCCCGAAGATGCCACTAAAGTTACTCGCGAAGTTTGCCGCAATCTTAAGCCCGCCCTTGAAGCAGAAGGCATCCATGAATTTTTGATCGTCAGTCGTTCGGACTCAACCTTGCGGGGACATTATCCCGTTGAAACCGATGCGATCGCCGAGGAGTTGGGTAACTTTGACGCACATTTCCTTGTGCCAGCGTTTTTTGAAGGTGGACGCTTTACCAAATCGAGTGTGCATTATTTGGTAGTTAATGGTGTGCCTACGCCAGTCCATGAAACCGAATTTGCCAAGGACTCGGTGTTTGGTTACAAATATAGTTACTTGCCTGATTATGTCGCAGAAAAAACTCAGGGGCGAATTCCTGCCGATCAGGTAGAACGATTTTTATTAGGGGATATCCGTGCGGGTACTCGCCTCCGTTTAGCCAGACTCCATAACAATCAATGTGGTGTGGTCGATGCCGAAAATCAGGCTGATCTCAATCAATTTGCCTCGGATGTTTTGGCGATCGCTGCCACAGGTAAGCGCTTTTTATTCCGTAGTGCCGCGAGTTTACTCACTGCCCTTGCTAAGCTACCACCGCAACCCATTCCTGCGGAAGAAATGTCGAAATATATGCGATCGCACAAAGCTGGTGTGGCGATCGTCGGTTCCCATGTCAAAAAGACCACCGAGCAATTGGAAAACCTACTCAAGGCTCCCAATACTGTTCCTGTCGAAATTGATGTGGCGCGTTTATTGAGCGATACGGAATCACAATCGGTAATTCTTAAGCAAGAAGCCTTGGCGCAGGTTGAGCAAGCCCATGCCGCAGGGAAAACCGCCGTAGTCTTTACCAGTCGCCAAGAATTAGCATTTGCCGACATTTCGACTCGACTCGCCTTCGGTCAGTCAGTATCGGCGCTATTGATGGCGATCGTGCAGGAATTGCCCACCGATATTGGCTTTTTGATTAGCAAGGGTGGCATTACCTCCAATGATGTTTTAAGCACAGGCTTAAATCTGCCCACCGCAAGGCTACTCGGTCAAATTTTGGCAGGATGCTCGGTGGTGCGGACTCCCGAAAATCATCCGCGCTTCCCTGATTTACCTGTGGTTTTATTTCCCGGAAATGTAGGTGATGCTAATGCTCTGGCGACGGTTTACACAAGACTGGCTATGGGCATTGAAAACTAATTTCAGAGAGGCTTGCTTTTTAAGCTTTTTTAAAGCAATTTCCGATCAAACAAAACACAAGAAAATTTTTGAAAGTGTTGCAAAGCAACACTTTCAAAAATTTTGTTGATTCGGGTTTAAGCGCAAAGCGCTGTAAAATTAGAAGATTATTCGTAAAAAAGATTTATGGCTTTAAAGGTTGGCGATCGCGCTCCAGAATTTAGCTTGCCCGACACTAACGGCAATATTGTCACCCTCTCCAGTCTCAAAGGCGGCCGCGTAATTTTGTATTTCTATCCTCGCGACAATACCCCTGGATGCACCAAGGAAGCCTGCGGTTTTCGCGATAACTATGCCCAATTTCAAGCAAAAAATACTTTGATTTTTGGTGTCAGTACCGATGATGCCAAATCCCATCAAAAATTCACCCAAAAATTTGATCTGCCATTTCCCTTACTCACCGATGTTGATGGTCAAGTTGCCACAGCCTATGAAAGTTATGGACAGAAAAAATTTATGGGCAAAGAGTATGTTGGTATCTTTCGCAATACCTTTGTGATTGACGCTGAGGGTAATATTGAGAAGGTTTATCTTGGCGTTAAAGCCGAATTACATCCTGCTCAAGTTTTAGCGGAAATTTAAAGCCATTACCCCTAGTTTTGAGGTTTACACATTGGAACCAAGCATAACCAAGCCCATTGTCAAACCTTGGGTAATTCGCGATCGCCGATTTATTTGGGGCGATCGCACTTATATCATGGGCATTTTGAATGTTACGCCCGATAGTTTTAGCGATGGCGGTCAATTTAACTCGCAGGAGGCAGCGCTGCAACAGGTGGTGCAAATGCTGCCCCATATCGACATCCTTGATATAGGCGGCGAGTCCACCCGTCCCAATGCTCAGCCCGTCAGTGCTGCGGAAGAAAGCGATCGCATTTTGCCGATCATCGAAGCCATCCGCGCCGAATATCCGAATTTACCGATTTCCGTAGACACCGTAAAGGCAAGCGTCGCCAAAGCAGCGATCGCCGCAGGCGCAGATATGCTCAACGATGTCTCCGCAGGGCGCTTTGATCTGGATATGTTGCCCTTAGTGGGAAAGCTGCAAGTACCAACTTTTTTAATGCATATGCAGGGAGAGCCGCGCACAATGCAGGAAAATCCCAAATATCGCGATGTCGTGCGGGATGTCAACCAATTTCTCTTGGATGCAATTTCAGTCGCCAAAGCTTGGGGGCTTCCTCAACATTTAATAGCAATTGACCCTGGCATTGGTTTCGGCAAAACTCTGGAACATAATCTTGACCTGATCAGAAATTTAAGTACTTTCAAAGCGATTCCAGCCCCACTTTTAGTGGGCTTATCCCGCAAAAGCTTTATTGGCAAAATCTGCGATCGCCCCGATCCCCGCGATCGCTTATTTGGGACAATTGCCGCCTGTACCGCCTGTATTGCAGGCGGAGCCGATATTTTGCGTGTCCACGATCCTCAGGCGATCGCTGAGTCCTGTCGTGTGAGTGACGCTATTTTTCGCAAGTAAACTATTGCAAAACTGCATAATCTCTATGCATAAGTATCTATATCAAAAATTATGCGTAACAGTCCATCAGGTACAATAGGTTGACAGGATGTAAGCTTTAATACAATCCAATAAAGTTTGTAATCATTTTTAGAGGGCAAGACGTGCCACAGGCTAAGCATTTGTTGATTGGTTCTACCAGATCAGGTAGTGGGAAATCAGCAACAATTTTGGGACTAACATATCACTTGCAAGCCAAAGGTTACAAAATTGGCTACGGCAAACCGATTGGCACTTTTACGACCAAAGAATTACCTGAATCAGCCGAACGTGTTGAGGCTGATGTGGAATTTATTAAGCAAGCGCTAAATTTACCATCATCACTGTTGCGACCCACTCTCCTCAATCTTGATCGTGCTGCTCTCCAGCGTCGTCTATCTGGCGAAGATACATCGGATTACAGTCATAAACTGGAGGAATATAAAAAGATTATTGAAGGCGATCTTGTCCTTTTAGAGGCTCCTGCCAATACAGCAGAAGGAGCCATCTTTGGTTTATCCCTAGAGCAGATGGCAGATCATCTAGAAGCCCCCATCCTATTGGTGATGAGGTTTGGTTCATTGTTGGTTGTTGATCATATCTTGATGGCAAAACGTCGCTTTGGCGATCGCTTATTAGGTGTAGTAATTAATGATATTCCTGAAGATCAATATGAAACGGCGATCGAAATCTTGCATCCCTATCTGGAAAATCAAGGCGTTCCTGTATTTGCCATGATGCCTGAAAACCGCACTTTGCGAAGTGTTAGCGTCTCTGAACTGATCGAACAACTCAATGCAACGATCCTTGGCTGTCCTGAAAATATTGATTTAAGCAAGGTGATGGTCGAGGAGTTGAAAATCGGGGCAATGGATGTTAATTCCGCCCAAAGCTATTTCCGCAAGTCCTATAACAAAGCTGTAATTACAGGTAGTAGCCGCATCGATCTCCAATTTGCAGCGTTAGAAACTTCCACAAATTGCTTGATTCTTACGGGTCGCCCCTTTATTAGCGATGATGTTGCTCATAAAGCAATGGAGTTAGGTGTACCTGTTCTGGCGGTCAGTAAAGACACCCTTAGCACAGTGGGTATTATCGAAGGCTGTCTAGGACAAGTCCGCCTCCATGAAGGCGTGAAGGTAACGAGTATTTGCGACATGATGGCTAAGCACTTCAACTTTACTCGCTTCTTAAAACTCATGCATATTGCTGCTCTTGCTGCTGTGTAGCCCTATAGATTATTTTCCCGCCGAAGGCGGGAAAATAATCCCGTACTAATCCACAAAAAAAAGAGTTGGATAGCAACTCTTTTTTTGTTTTTACATTTCGTTGAGGGTTTTCCAACCAGGACTCCATAGCGATCGCCTTTTTAGCGCCTTAGCATTGAGCCAAAATCTGACTGAATCATCGCAAGCTGCCTTGATTTCGGCAAAAACTAACTCCCCCTCATTCTTCCGATTGACTACAACAAAATGTCGCCAGCCAAAAGTCTCCTGCATAGCCGTCCATTTTGAACCAACTAAATGCGGGAATTTTTGTTTTTTTGCCATAGTCACACTACCCTAATAACGAATAAAAGTGCGCCCAGCGCACTTTTATTGTCTTAATCGACATCATCATCATCGTCATCATCGTCATCGTCGATGTAACTAGCATCATCACCAAGCATTAATTCGCTTAACTCTTCAGCTTCATCGTCAAGCTTAAAGTTGGATTCAGTACCTTCTCTGGCAATAAGCCGACCTGTAGATTCTAGCCAGTCCAAAATTGATACTTCTTGCTGGGTGGGGATCAGCGCTGCTGGTTCGTTACGGCGCTGGACGCGCAGGGCAGGATTATTCATATTTTTAATACCTATTTTAATCAACTAAATGAGGTCACGTTGTGATCTCATTTAGTTGTTTTTTATTTGTTTTGATCAATCGAGCAAGGGCGTGTTGCGCCCTTGCTCGATTATTTCCTGTTTAGAAACCTGCGGGTAAACCTAAGCCACCAGTGAGGTCTTCCATTTTCTGTTTCATTGTGCCTGTCGAAAGTTGATAGGCATCCTTGAGGGCGGCGAGTACTAGATCAGATAAAACTTCTGCCCCTTCATTTAATGCTTCAGGAGAGATTTCTACACTTTGAGGTTCTTGGTTGCCACTGAGAGTTACTTTAACTAAGCCGCCGCCTGATTCACCAGTTAGACGCAGTTGATCGAGTTCTTCTTGTAGCTTTTTCGCGCCTTCTTGAATTTGCTGCGCTTTTTGGAAGGCTTCTTTCATCTTGCCTAAACCAAAGCCAAATCCTTTTCCGTCTGACATAGCAGTATCAGTCTTGTTCTAAGTTTTCCTGTACATTATGTCACTAATCGTCACGGTTCGGTAAGTACGGTCATCTAGATATCTGTCCACAGACGTGCATCAACAAATCTAGAAATATGTTTGACATTTGTAGTTGCCACAATCACCTCATATCCTTGCTGTGCTTGTAACAATGCTTGAGCCGCTAAAATCACGTCCCCATCTAATGATTTCGGATCAGCCGTTGCTTGCCCACTTTGCCTCACTTCCGCCCATAACTTTGCTGCATAGAGCATTACAGATGTGGTAATTGGTAAATAAATGATTTCATTTTTTAATCGGTCTAGACGTTGAATTCCCTTCAATTTGTCAGCGCGTATTAACTCACGTCTTAGCTCATAATCCGCAATTTCAGGTACTGCTACTTTATACCCCCTTGGTTCTATCGTACTTAGCCACTTTAAACAATCTTGATTAGTTTTAGGGTTAGTTACCTTGCCTAAAACGCCTGTATCTAATAGGACAATTGGCTTCATGCAGGTATTGGTCGATGGGACAATGTTCCATTATTAAGTGCATCCCGAAGATAATTCCAAGTTTCCTCTTGCTCGTTTGGGTCTTCTATATCTTCTGCTAGCCATTCTTCGGCTAATTTTGCTAAGCCTTGAGATTGATTCTTTAATATTGCTTCATGCTGATTATCTAAACTAAAAATCAAATATTCAAAATAACTATCTAACTCAGCAACAATATCAAAGTTATTGATTAACGGAGGAATAACAGCCTGCATTTGTCTAAATGCGGCAGAAATCAAGCTGTTAGTGCCACCTAATGAGAAATACCTATCTTTCAAAAAATTTAGATCTGGTTGAACTTGGTCTAAAAATGTTTTATCCTCAAGCATCAAAGCGCGATTAATGTAACACAAAGAGATATCACATATATACCGTAAAAATATTTGGGATTTAAAACTAATAGGTATTACTTGATTTAAGTTTACTTGCTGAATTATTACAGTTTTACCATTGACTAGTTCAAGTAAAGCATGGTTAATAATATTATCTTGGTTTTCGGCTAAAACTTTTAAAGAATTTATCCGCAATTCTTTTTTATCAAAAAAATCTTTAAGTCGATTTAGAGACTCTAGCTCTTCAGGACTGAGTATATTGCTGTCGGAATTGTTAGAAGTCTGGGAGATTTTTTCCATTGATTTAACCTCAGACTAGGTTTATTGCAGATGTTTTTATATTACATCACTAACCATTTTGATGGTAGCACAGCCTATTATTATTTCTTGTCGTGAACCTTCGCAATCTAAAACTCATGACTAAAATTATGAGTTTTTTTAAATTTGTAAAAGTCCATGATTGCGCCCCAGATTGCTGATCCCGTTTCAGGATCAACTCCGCGATCGCCACTCCAAAATTCATCAGCACTAACTTCAAAACCCAAAACAACTTGGCGCGATTCATTTAAATATTGAAAACAACATTTAGCATCTTTAGGCATTTCGGCTTTGTAACGACCATTGGTAAAGGAGATATCTAATAAACAACCAGCGATCGCTTCGATGTCATTCATCGTGATTTGATTGAGGCGATCGCGATCGCGTGCAGCGCCAGCCCATACCGCAGGATCTTTAAAGCTCCAATATTTGACTTGAATTTTGCCGTCATTTTCCACGAATTGCAAAATACGCTGACGATAGGGGCGATCGAGGATCAGGGCATTGGCTTGTTCGGCAAATATCGCAACACTGCCTAGAAGATTAAAGGGAATGGGGCGCTGCCACCAGACTAGATTCACAAACCAGACAGGTTGATCTTGCGATTGTTCGCGGTTGCTAAATTCCCCTGCCATCCATGCAGTAAGTTGTAAAAGTTGACTAGAAATGTTCATGCTTTAAATTTAAAATACTAAAAATCCAGTGTATCTCCAAACAAATGAAGGCGGCTCATCGAGCCGTATTCAAATACTCCTAATTAGGCGTGCGTGGCTTTGCCCCATACGCCTAATTATTTTGCTCCTGTCTTTCATAAAAGTCACCAAATATTAATAACCCGCCCGATTAGCTTGTCTATTAGGGTAATTGAGGTTGTAAGGTTAATCAAAGTATTTTTTAAGAGTAGTCGAGGTGTTAATGCTAACAGACAGCGATCGCGTTCAGGTTCTAAGTGAAGCTCTGCCCTATATGCAGCAATTTGCAGGGCGCACCATTGTTGTTAAATATGGCGGAGCCGCCATGAAAGAAGAAAATCTGCGGCAGGACGTGATCCGCGATGTCGTCACCATGTCATTTATGGGGCTACGACCCGTCCTCGTTCATGGCGGGGGACCTGAAATCAACACATGGCTAACCAAGCTCAACATTAAACCTCAGTTTATTGACGGTTTGCGTGTCACCGATGCCGAGACGATGGAAGTTGTAGAAATGGTGCTGGTGGGGCGCGTTAATAAACAAATCGTAGAAATGATTAACCTTGCTGGTGGATCTGGTGTGGGTTTATGTGGCAAAGATGGCAACCTAATTCGTGCGCGTCCTCAGGGTAATGACGCGATCGGCTTTGTAGGCGAAGTCAGTGGCATCAATATCGGTCTACTTTCTACATTGCTGGAAGCAGGACATATTCCCGTTGTGTCTAGTGTCGCCACCGATGAAACAGGTCAGTCCTATAACATCAATGCCGATACTGTTGCAGGTGAACTAGCCGCCGCATTGGGAGCCGAGAAATTGATTTTGCTGACCGATATTGCAGGTATTCTCCACAATTACAAAGACCCTAGTACTCTCTATCGCAGTCTCACAATTCAAAAAGCCAGAGAACTGATGAATAGCAATGTGGTTAGTGGTGGGATGATTCCGAAAGTCCAATGCTGTGTGCGATCGCTGGCTCAAGGCGTAAAGGCTGCCCATATCGTTGATGGTCGCGTCCCTCATTCCCTATTACTAGAGATCTTTACCAACAGTGGTGTTGGCTCAATGATCGTTGCATCAGAAATTGTCCTGTAATTTTCTCTACTCCCTTTCCAGTCAAGAAATATAGCGATCGCCATTCTCGTTAGGACATAAAACCCAAATAGTGAGAGGCGGCGTAGAGCGCCGCCTCTCACTATTTGGGTTTTGATTTGTCGTGCGGCTTTGCCGCACACCGCTATTTCTTGGTTTTATATGTCTATATAAAGAAGTAAGGATAGGCGGCTTTACGCGGGAGCATCTCACTTTGGCGATGAGTAATTATACTTAGCATCAAAAGTGCCTAAAATCGTTGTTTTTAGTATTGGTAATATGCGATAAATAAATGATATTCACAATATTTTCTTTATTGTTTAAGCCTAAAACGTTGAGGTTTCGTTATAAGTATTTATGCTTAGTTCCAAAGTGAGATGCTCCC
>DCSN01000154.1:8111-8287 GCA_002325645.1 Pseudanabaena sp. UBA1465 | reverse complement strand
ATCAATAACGGGAGTTGTCACGTATTCGCAAAGAAATTGGTCAAATGAGCCAGAAAGTTCTTTCTGAAAATCCATAAAAAAAGCGACACTCTGTGTCGCTTTTTTTATGTTAGGGGCGCTTTGCGCCCCTAAACTTACTTACAGCGCTTTGCTCTCAAATCCAAACCAAGAAAAAT
>DCSN01000154.1:6092-8004 GCA_002325645.1 Pseudanabaena sp. UBA1465 | reverse complement strand
GTTTGATCGACAATTGCTGTAGGACTTTAGGACTACCTATTTAACACTTTAATCTTTGTCGATGTGGTGGTAGATAGATCTGTTAATGCTGGCGTATTGTCTGTGGACTTAGACTCTAGTTTGGTTTCTAGGGTTTTCACAGCAACAGGAGCAGCAGATTTTTCTTCTGGTTTAGCGATCGCAGGTTTATCTGTTTCAGGGGAAACTTGGCGGTTAAAGCTAAAGTTTTTGAAATAATCCTCAATTCCGCTAGTCACTTTATCAGGAGCAGGTTCTTTAATTGGTTTGAAGACTCTCTCAGGTTTTGGAGATGGAGTTGCAGATGGAGCGACCTCTTTACTGATTGGCGCAGCAATAGCTGGAGATTTGACTGAGTTTACTATTACAGGTTTAGCCTTCACAGGCTCCACAATCGGCGCGGGTTTAACGACAGGGGCATATTTTTTAATTGGCTCCACAATCGGCGCGGGTTTAACGACAGGGGCAACCTTGATTGGTTCAACCTTGATTGGTTCAATAGCCTTAACTTTGGCTGGTGCTGCTTTGACTGGCTCAGTTATAGGTACAACCCTATTGATAACTGGTGCAACCTTCACAGGCGCGATCGCTTCTGGAGTGACCTTAACGGGTACAGGCACGACCACAGGAATTACTGAATCTGGTTTGACTGCGGCTGGAGTGGTGTTTGTGGGGCTAGGTGAGACAGGCTGAGGAGCTTCTTCGACTTTGGCGGTAGGAGTTACTACGGGCGTGGGACTTGCTGACTCAACGGGAGAAGGGGTTGGCTCAGGGGTCGGGGTGACATAGTTCGGATCAGCGATCGCTTCGATATTGGCAATCTTCTCACCACGCACTAAACGGGAGAGGGTATCAGAGCCATTGGGCTGGAAGTTGATCACATGGGCGGTGCTATTAAACACATTGGGAATCGCATCGCCATCATCTTCAAGCAGTTCCAACTTGACCCAGTTTTTGCCTGACTTCAAGCCCTTTAAATAAATTGGCTCCCAGCGATCGAAGGTAAAGCTTTGACCATTAACCGTGGCGCGGACTTGCCAATCATCAATGCTTGGTTCATCCTTACCCAATAAATGCAAAGGCGCATTTTGGATGTAAAAATCTAACATTACTGGCTCTGCGCCATAGGTTCCAACGGGACGGCTATAGGTAAGCAGAGGTGTTTTGGGGTCGGGAGTATTTTCGCCAGTCTTAGTCAAGACATTAAAGGAAACCTGTGCGTAGGCTCCTTTATTTTTAAAGCTTTCATGCCAAGGACGAGAGGCAAAAGCTCGAATCGTATGGGTTCCGGGCGCGAGATTCTCAAATGCTACGGTTTGGCTGAGATCGTAAAGTGCTTTGTATTCTTGGTTATCTAAGGTCACATGGATATGGGGACCTAAGCCAAAGTCAGAATTTTTGAAAATCGGCAAATTTTTAACATCAAATTTCACCGCTACTTGGTCACTATTTAGCACCTCATCAGGTTTGGGGCTAACAATGCTCACCTGTGGGTCGTAGCGATCGAGAAGCCGACTTAAACGTTGAATTTCGGTAGGTGGTGAAACTTCGACGATATTAGTGGCAATACTGTCAACTTTTTGGGCGGGATCTTTGCTCGCGGACTGATTATCACCACCGCAAGCCGTGAGGTAAAAGCACAGGGCGATCGCCATTACCAAGCTAGATAATTTTTTCCAAGGGATATTCCGCCAATAGGATTGAACTCGCGAAGTCTTTGGCTTGTCTTCGGGTTGGTTAGAGTTTGCGATCGCGCTCATAAAAACTATGCTCAACTCACATTACACAGGCAAATATACCGAAAAACGAGCGCTTTGCTCATAAAGAAACTGCATAATTTACAAAGCTACAGCACTTTAAGATAATCAAAGAGCCGAGAGAAATTATTGAAAGT
>DCSN01000154.1:0-6013 GCA_002325645.1 Pseudanabaena sp. UBA1465 | reverse complement strand
ACTTTCAATAATTTCTCTCGGCTTAGATAAAGTCTGGATCGCCGCCATCATCCCATCACTTCAAAATCGGTTTATTCTAAAAGTTGTGTCCTTTTGTATATCTAGAGTTATTTTATAAATGCAAGTACGTCGCCAATCTGAAGTTGCTCGTCACCAAGGCTATGCGATCGCCGCTATCACCGATGCGCCCCAAAATATTTTAGAAAAAATTGTCTGGCAAAAGGAGCGTGAGGTGGCGCAAATGTACGCCAACGAGTCACTAGATGCGGTGAAAGCGAAACTGGCAAATGGGCAACCAGTACGAGATTTTTATGGTAGCTTGCAAAATTCTCGTACCAAACCTGCATTGATCGCTGAAGTCAAAAAAGCATCGCCCAGTAAAGGTGTATTTCGTGAAGATTTTGATCCTCAAGCGATCGCCAAGTCCTACGAAATTGGCGGCGCGAGTTGTCTCTCGGTATTGACCGACGTAGAATTTTTCCAAGGCGGCTTTGAAAATCTGCAACTAGTGCGCCAAGTCGTTGATTTACCGTTACTTTGCAAAGAATTTATTATTGACCCCTATCAAATTTATTGGGGGCGATCGCATGGTGCAGATGCCGTTTTATTAATTGCAGCTATCCTCACTGATACCGATTTGACTGAGTTACAAGCATTAATTCATCAGCTAGGAATGACGGCTCTAGTTGAGGTGCATACTCAAGAAGAATTAGATCGCGTTTTAAAAATTGCGGATGTGCGCTTAATCGGAATTAACAACCGCAATTTAGAAAATTTTGTGGTCGAACTTGAGCAAACCAAAGTATTAATGGATAGACTAGATCCAGCCACTAGAAATAAATATCTATGGGTGAGTGAGTCTGGTATTTATACCCGTCAAGATTTAGACTTTGTGCAAAATTGTGGTGCAAGGGCAGTACTAGTAGGCGAGTCTTTAATCAAACAGGAAAATATTGAAGAAGCGGTTAAAAAGTTACTCGAAACTTAGGTGTAATCATGCCAATCTTTCAATCAATAGTTCAGAAGTTGTTATTACCTAGTTTGCGGATTCTTGTTTTTGCTTATATTGGCTTAGCGATCGCCTTATATTTCGGACAATCAAACATGGTATTTATGCCAAGTAAAGATGTCCTAGAAACACCGAAATCTATTGGTTTAAAATTTGAAGATATTCAACTAATCACCACGGATAATGTAAATTTATCTGCTTGGTTTGTTCCCGCAACAGATAACGATCCCATTGGCAAGGGTGTAATTTTATTTTGTCATGGCAACGGTGGCAATATTGGTAATCGGGTTAGCTATTTACCAATATTTAAAGACTTAGGGCTTGCCACATTTTTATTTAACTATCGTGGCTATGGCAAGAGTGAAGGCAAAACCACCGAAGAGGGAACCTATAAAGATGTTGAGGCAGCGTGGCAATACCTCACCCAAGAACGCAACATCCCACCCCAAAAAATTATCATCTATGGCGAATCGTTAGGCGGGGCGATCGCCTCCTACATCGCCCAAACCACTGCACAACAAAATCCTCAAAATTCGGCAGCAGGGCTAATCCTTGCCTCGACCTTCACCTCAGTTAGCGATCGCGCCGCCGAGCTTTACCCATTCCTGCCAATTCGCCTATTATCAAAATTTTCCTACAACTCGATTGAGCGCCTACCAAACATCAAAATCCCTGTATTAATCATTCACAGCACCGAGGATGAGATTATCCCGTTTCATCATGGCGAGAAAAATTTTCAAGTAGCCAACACACCAAAAAAATTAGTTAAATTGCGCGGCGATCATAACGGTGGTTTTTTAGACTCCAGCGAAACCTACCGTAACGGTATTGACGAATTTATTCAAAAATTATGACCTTTCCAACCATCGATAAACTCTCTGAGCAGCAATGGCATCAGCTTTCAACAGAAGCTGTTGCGGAATATCTGAGAACCGATTTGAACGCTGGATTGTCAGATGCTGAGGTATCTCAACGGCAAGAAATTTATGGATTTAATCAACTTAAGGGCAAAAAAGGCAAAAGTGCGATCGCCCGTTTTTTGATGGAATTTAACCAACCTCTGATTTATATTCTGCTTGTTGCAGGTGTAATTACCTTGCTGCTCAAAGATTGGGTCGATGCAGGGGTGATTTTTGGGGTAACAGTAATTAATGCGGTGATTGGATTTATCCAAGAGTCAAAAGCAGAAGATGCGATCGCGGCTCTTGCCAAATCTATCTCCACCGAGGCAACCGTAATTCGTGATCGCAAAAAAGTCCAAATTAACTCCCGCAATTTGGTGATTGGCGATCTGGTCTTGTTGTCATCGGGGGATAAAGTGCCTGCGGATTTGCGCTTAGTGAGCTTGCGCGACTTACAGGTAAGTGAGGCGGCTTTAACGGGCGAATCGGTTCCTGTACAGAAAAATATGGAAACTCTTGCCCCTGAAACAGTTTTAGCCGATCGCTTAAATATGGTTTATGCCAGTGGTTTAGTTACTTTTGGTCAGGCTAAAGGGATTGTCGTGGCGATCGCCAATCAAACAGAAACAGGACGCATTTCGCAACTAATCGAGCAAAGCACCAATCTCGAAACGCCACTTACGCGCAAAATTGAGCGATTTAGTCAAAAGCTGTTATACGTCATTTTAGGTTTATCAGCCTTTGCTTTTGTGGTGGTAATTGGCAAAGGCGGAACTTGGACGGATGGCTTTAAAAGCTCGGTGGCGCTGGCGGTAAGTGCAATTCCTGAAGGACTACCCGCCGTTGTCACTGTCACCTTAGCGATCGGCGTGGGGCAGATGGCAAAACGTCATGCCATTATCCGCAAACTCCCCGCCGTAGAAACCCTTGGCAGTACTACGGTGATTTGTTCTGACAAAACAGGCACACTTACCGAAAATCAGATGACGGTGCAAGGAATCTATGCTGGTGAGGCTTCCTACGTTGTGACAGGTGTTGGCTATCAATCGGAAGGTGCGATTTTAGAGAATGATCAGCCCAATACTCAACCTGTTGAAGTTAGCCAAATTCCTGCATTACAGGATTGCTTACAGTGTGGACTATTGTGCAATGATTCCCATTTGCAAGAACAGGATGGACAATTAACGGTGGTGGGCGATCCCACTGAGGCGGCTCTGATTGTTTCGGCAAATAAGGCGGGCTTAACGTTACTAGATCTAGAGCAAACTCAACCCCGATTAGATACGATTCCCTTTGAGTCACAGTTTCAATATATGGCGACTTTACATCAACATCGAGAAATTGCCAATTTTCATACAATTTATGTCAAGGGTTCGGCAGAATCAATCTTGAAAAGATGCTCCTACCAACTCGATCGCTATGGTGAACATATTGATTTAAATATCGATTTAACGCGATCGCAAATTGAACCAGTGATTAACCAAATGGCATCCCAAGGCTTGAGGGTGCTTGCCTTTGCCAAAAAAGAAATCCCCGAACAAAAACAAAAAATTAATCACGACGATATTGATGACGATCTAGTTTTCTTAGGACTTCAAGGCATGATCGATCCACCGCGTACTGAGGCGATCGCTGCCGTGCGAACCTGTCAGTCCGCAGGAATCCAAGTAAAAATGATCACGGGCGATCATGCTTTGACGGCGGCGGCGATCGCTAAGCAAATGGGACTCAGCCAAGATCAACAAGCCTTAGTATTCACGGGTAAACAACTAGGCGAAATGGACGCGCAAGCTCTTGCTGTTGCGGTTGAAGCTAGTAACGTATTTGCGCGAGTTGCCCCCGAACAAAAACTCCGCCTAGTCGAAGCCCTACAAGCCAAAGGGGAAATTGTTGCCATGACAGGCGATGGCGTAAATGATGCGCCTGCGCTGAAGCAAGCAGATATCGGTATCGCCATGGGCATTACTGGCACAGAAGTCGCCAAGGAAGCCGCCGACATGGTGTTGACCGATGATAATTTTGCCTCGATTGAAGCTGCTGTCGAAGAAGGCCGCACTGTTTATAGCAACCTGATCAAAACCATTGGTTTTATCTTGCCCGTTAATGGCGGTGAAGCGCTCACAATTTTGGGTGGTGTTCTGGCGGCGACGAATTTGCCAATTCTACCCGTACAAATTCTGTGGGTAAATATGGTTAGTTCTGTCGCTCTCAGTGCCACCCTTGCCTTTGAGCCAAAAATAAAAGGCATCATGAAGCGATCGCCGATTCGTCCCGATCAGCCCTTACTCACATGGCAATTAGTATGGCGCATCCTGATCATTTCCATCTTTAATCTAATCGCTGTATTTGGGATGTTTGAATCGATTTTGCAAACTACAAATAACATTGATCTGGCACGAACGATGGCAGTACATACCCTCGTTGCCTCCGAAAGCTTCTATCTGCTCAGCATCAGTCAATTTGTACCATCGCTACTGACTTACCTAAAAGATCACAGCAGCCCTGTCACCTATATTCCTGCGATCGGGCTTGCCTGTGTCTTTGTTTTCCAAATTTTATTTAGTCAATTACCATTTAGTAATCCCCTATTTCATACTCAACCGCTTAGCATAACTCAAGCTCTCATTTGCATCATCGCAGGAAGTTTTGTAACTATACCTGCCCTATTTCTCAACCGATTTACACCCCTTAAATAAATAAAATTACAGGAATATCTGTGCTGCTAGGTTTCGATCCAGGAAAACAAAAATGTGGTGTCGCAATTATGGGCTTAGATCGTAAGCTCAATTTTCAGTCGGTTATCCCTAGCACCGAGGCGATCGCCCAAGTTGGCAATCTATTAAATAGCTATCCCATCTCTCTAATGGTGATGGGCGATCAAACTGCATCTAAACAATGGAAAGCCGAACTACAAAAAACATTCCCCGATTTACGGATCATCACCGTAGATGAACGTTTTAGTAGTGAAGAGGCGCGGCAGAGATTTTGGGACATTTATCCTGCTAAAGGTTTAATGAAATTAGTCCCCCGTGGAATGCGATCGCCCGATCGCCCGATCGATGACATTGTGGCGGCGATCCTGATCGAGAGATATTTGAGCCGTTTAATTAGTTCTTAGCTAAAAAGTTCACGCGAAGCATGAGCTTTTCTCTAAAAGTTTTGTCAAGCTTCGTAAAGTAACGTTAAGTAAGCTTGAAGCAGGGGTATGGAAAAATGATATCTTTGCACTTGATATCAAAAGCATATACGCAATTTGGGAGAACATCTCAATGTCTGAAGAACAAGCACAAGAAGCAGCAACCCTTACTGCTCCTAAGCCCACTGGCAAAACCCCAATTTGGGGCGGTAGCACAGGTGGCTTGCTCAACTCCGCCTTCACCGAAGAAAAGTACTTAATCTCTTGGAATTCTCCTAAGGATCAAGTATTTGAACTTCCCACTGGCGGCGCGGCAACTATGGTCAAAGGCGATAACTTGCTTTACTTAGCTAAGAAAGAGCAAGCCCTTGCTTTGGGTACACAGTTGCGTAAATTTAAGATCACCAATTACAAAATTTGGCGTGAATTTCCAAACGGTGATCAAGTGTATCTCCATCCTCAAGATGGTGTATTCCCTGAAAAGGTGAATGCTGGTCGCGTTGCTTCTAATAGCGTTGGTCGCAAGATTGGTGACAATCCTAATCCTATAAACGTTAAGTTTACTGGTAAGGCAACCTACGATGCCTAATTGATAGCTTTGGCTATTACTACTGCTCTTATTTATTTTTTATTTTTACAAAAGCTACTGCGATCGCTTGATTTCGGTAGCTTTTGTTTGTGAAGGCGACTCGCGCTGCGAGTCTTCCCAAAATATACAAAAGCTACTGCGATCGCTTGATTTCGGTAGCTTTTGTCATAGCTACTCCCTTCCCAGTATCAAAATAGACATTAAAAACCAAGAATTAGCGTTGCGGCGCTTTGCGCCGCAACGTCTAATCTTTCACTGGGAAAACCAAAAAGAGAGTGGCGGCGCAAAGCGCCGCCACTCTCTTTGAAAATGCAAGTTTTAGACAAGGGGATTAAGCCCCTTGTTTATCATTTACTTTTTTAACTAATGTGAGTGGG
>DCSN01000112.1 GCA_002325645.1 Pseudanabaena sp. UBA1465 | reverse complement strand
CTAAATCTCTCAAACAGGTTCATCTCCTCTTCAATTTCATCGATAACTAATTGCATGACAGGTGAAATTTCCACCTGACGCATCATTTGTTCGCGCAGTGGTTCGTAATAATTTTTCCACCAAGCCTGACTTGGCAGCCGATGCGTAGAAATCACCTTAAAGCCAGCACGATGCGCCCGATCGCTATTCTCTGCCTCGTTAGCAATCATCGGATAGGCATTTTGCCAGTACAAAGCCGCAGTTTCAGGCACATGATCCGCAAACCAACTCATTTCCGATATAACCGCAAGCCCTGTGTTTGTAAGCAGCGATCGCCAGATTGTCAGAGCTTGCTCAAACCCAAGATTATAAGCAGCCCCTTCAGACCAAAGCAAATCAATCGAACCATCTGCCCAATCGAGCTTTGCCATGTCACCATGAATTGGCTTGATCAGATGCTCCAGTTCACATTGTTTCGCACGAATCTTGAGTTCATCAATAAAACCCAAAGCAAAATCCACCGCCATCACAGGGCTTTGATAATATTGTGCAAGTAGCAACGCGCCAGCACCACTGCCGCATCCCAGATCGGCTATTTGCGGATGGGGAGGTAAAGTAGAGAGGTTGCTCAAAATATTGAGTGAGAAGGCATTGTCGCCAGGTCCTTTCCGTTCAATCCCTCGATGTAAATCAATCAAAGCGTCAATGTACTCGGTTTGAGAATCTACACTCATTTAGTCCTTCCATTCTGATTTAGATTTTTGCTAATCTTACAGTCGATCCTCCCAGTAATGTCAAGCCAGTAATGTCAAGCCAGTAATGTCAATTTTATAAGCGATCGCTACCTCACGAAAAAATTAAACAGCGATCCGCCCTTCGCAAACCATTAATCGCCTAACAATCACGACTCATGGTAATAGCGATCGCCTTTAGATACTTCGGCAGCGATTAGAGCAGATTCACTTCCCGTCATCACTTTAAATCCTTTCACCTCAATGCGATCGCCCACTTTGATTTGCAAATCCTGATTGTCGAGATACCAAGTTGGCGCTAGGCGAACTTCTCTAACTCCTGTGTCTGTTTTTAATTGCAAATGCACTCCAGTAGACATGCGATGCATTGAAGTGACGGTATCTATAGCCACTACTTCTCCCACCACTGTTTCATTGATACTGAAGCGATCTATTGGTTGCATTATTCTAGTTGGAGATTCAGATTGCCTCACCCTCCAGTGATTTCCACCCAGACCATTCATGGGGGACTGGGCAGATAAAGCGGGAGTCGAGGCTAGAAAAAACATGGCAATCAGGATAGTGAAAATGATAATTTTTTTCATAACAGCCTCCATCTGCACTAAGACCAATCACTGAACTGACAAAACAAAAATGTCGGATTAGGCTTCAGGGATTTGTCAGCGAACTGATTAATATGGCAATAGTCTTTTAGGCATGAATCAACGCTCGGTCTAGGATGCTAAATCCTCCTAAAATATCAGCCGAGATTCCTAAAAATAATATTAAGAGGGCAACTAGATGATTGGTAGACCATAAGAGATAGGCTGCTACAAATGCCAATGGAACCAATAGCAATATACCCAAAAATATCAACGGACATCTTATATCCTTCACGATCTCAACACCTCCTTCAGTTGGCGTTTTGATTATTTTGATTAACATAATTAAGACTTAAAGGATGAATTTTCTCTGCCTTTAATCTTGTTTCTATCCTAGCTCGATTTCAAGGTATATAGGAGTAAAAATTATCAAAATTTAGCAAAAATTCATATAGCACTTGATCCCAGAAGAGCCAAAATGGCTATGCCATTTTTAGTTTTGAAAACCCTTACTGGGTTTAGATTTTATTTCTTGGATGTGACTTAGCCAAACATCAAAAGCTCTGGGCGAAAAATCATGACCATCCCAAAAAACACCATAAACAACCCTGCTACTAACTTGAGTCTTCGACCTTGGCTTTCCGTAAATCGTGATGATTCAAATGAGTAGATAAAGTTTCCTAAAATTAGCAATAACGGAATGATGTAAATGATTGCGTAGAGTGCTGTCCAAGTAATATAACAAGACCAATTTGTCTGCGGCGAACTTGCGGCACAGTAGTTAATTAGAGTGGTCATATAAACAGCAGGTAAAATAGCTGTACATCCTAGCTCGACAAGATTTACGAAAATTGCTAATAATATCGTTCCACCCAAAGCTGCTAAAAATTGCATTTGCCCTGCGGCTGAGTCTCTTAGACCGCGAACGATTTTGCCTGCTTTTTGGCTGATGGTGCGTTGTTGTTCTTCAGATAAGGATAGCGAAACCCCTTGTTTGAACCAAAAATAATCTTTGAGATTAATAGTACCTGCGATCGCAATACCGATCCCCAGCACCAACATAAAAAGTTTGCCATACTGTTCTAATAAAATAGAACCCAATCCGATCATCAGCATGATGAATAGAAAATACATCACCGCCGAAGTCACGATGAAAGTACTACCAACAATGATCATGTCTCGCCTTTGCTTGGTGTAAGTGAGCAAAGAAAGCAGAATAATTAAAACCGTAAAAGCACAGGGATTAAACCCATCTGCTAAGGAAATAGTTGCCACAAAAATCGGAAAAGGCAGCCCTTGAGCAAACTGATTGATCGCCGTATCTGGAGTCAACCCAATGATTAAAAACAAGCTGATCAGAACAGTAGCTACTAATCCTCCCAACCAATAGCGTCTGCTCTGTTCTTGCTCTAATCGCTTTCTGAGGAAAGGGAAACTCGTCGCATAAATCAATGGTATCCCCATTGTCCACCAAGGGAATTGATATGCTGCGCTTGTAGAGATAGCGATCGCTTTTGATAGTTGAACTTCGTGTCCAATCTCATTAGCGATCGCTTGGATGATTTGGTTGCGATAGCCAATATAACCAGAATAAACTGGATTGTATTCTAGGGAACCATCATTTTCGCTATAGCCAATAAAAGACTTATCTCCCACAAACGTCCGAGGCACTGCTCCATTGGGAATATTATACTTCTGTCTAAAATCCTGCCAAATTTGTGGCTCTTGATGAACTTCAATAAAGTGGACATCCACATCTTTGTTGTAAGTCTCAATCGTCTGCATTAAAGGCTTTTGGCGAAGGCAGTGGGGACAAGTTTCGCTGTGAAAAAAGTAAACATCTAGAACGCCCACTCTTGCCTGTGCTGATGGCTGAAAGATTGTCAACATCACAAGACAAGCAAGAGCTAAAACAAGAATTTGCTTTTGCAGGTAATCAAGTATCATCATGCAAAGTGGACATCCTAATAGGTTGTGGAATGATTGTGGTGAAGAAGTTTTTATAGCGCTTTATGGTGTAAAAACTGCTAGATTACCAAGATAATGTCTGCGTGTTGTCCTTAAACAAAGCACTACCAGTAAGTTCTGGCGTACCGATCTTTGCGCCATCAATTAAATCGGATTCCTTAACGCCATATTTTTTCATGCACATAGGACAGACGATCACAACGCCGCCTTGTTTGATGATTTGGGCTAGAGCGCTCTGTTGTTCTTTGTATATTCTTGCATTTGCCTTTGAACCCACAAGAACACCTTTGTCATTGAGAAAGATCGTGACTGGATGACCGCGTTCAAATTGGCTCTTGGAGAACTGAATTGCCATGGTACTGCGATGGGGATGGTCGGCGGTCATATTCACAAATAGAGAATCTTTTTCCCCTGCAATGGCAGGCATCCCAAAGGCAGTGGTCGAAATCACAAACAGGGGGGCAACTAGATTTAGCAGTTTCATAATTTACCTGATTTTTAGATGGAAGTGCATTACAACAAATCTGTAATGTAATACAAATTAATTTTAAGTTAGCGATATTCAGCAATCAATTTGCCGTAACATTTCTCAAATTATTGATTAAGAATATATCATCAGTATTATAGTCGTAGTCACCTGTATCAGGACAAATCAAAACCCGAATAGTGAAAGGTGGCACTGCGCTCCGCCTTTCACTATCTGGGTTTTATGTCCTAACGAGAATGGCGATCGCTATATCTTTAGACATAAATTGAAATACTTGAGTTCTTGCTCCCTTCCCAGTGAATAATTAGCCGCGCACGCCTAATTATTCACTTTGTAACGACTATTCTTTGGGTGGGAAGGGAGTAAATAGATGGTTGGGGTTATGAGCATTGACAGGCGCTCCTTCAGTTACATTTTATGTCGTATTCAATCAATTCACTGATTAAATCAAGCGATCGCTAGTCATAGTTAAATCATTCTAAGGAGCAAGAGCGTACCAGAAGTATTTAGTAAAGTTAAAATTTTTGCCAAAATCATCCAACTGGGATAAATTTCAGACTGTACCTCTAAGTTTAGAATTCTCATAATATATGCGTTGCACTAATAAGGAATAATTCCATGACCATAATGACACAAGAGAATAATGCTATTCATTGGAGAGAAGTAATTGAGTATGCTCCTACGGGAATCAAGAGTAAGATTTTATTAGAAGATAGAACTTGTCAATATATTCTGATGTCGCTATCTTTGGGGAAAGCGATCGCTGAACATATCAACCCTCGCAATGCCACAGTTAACGTGATCGAAGGGCAAGGGCTATTTACCCTAGCTGGCAAGGAGATTAGCTTGGAATCTGGAATGTTTATTTTTATTCCCGCTAATACTCCCCATGCCATTCAATCATCAACCGAACTTACATTTCTGCTAACTCTTTCAGAACAGTTAACTTAGCTAAAAACGATCACGAAGGATTTATAAGAAGTGTTAATCGAAGAGAAACTAAAGCAATTTTTACTTATACTTTTAGTCTCACTAAGTGTGGCAACATTGCCGCAAATTTTTAGTTGGTTTCGCCGCATTCCCTATACATTGCTATTAGTGATTGTCGGGCTAGGACTGGCATTAGTTGATGTACGATTGATTGATCTATCGCCTCAGTTGATTTTGTGGATTTTCTTGCCACCTTTAATCTTTGAAGCTGCTTGGAATTTGCAATGGTCAAGATTAAAGCAAGATCTAATTCCCATTAGTCTCTATGCAGTTTTTGGAGTTGTGATTGCGATCGCGGGGATTGCGCTTAGCCTCAATCAATTTGCCCAGATTGCTTTGCCGACTGCCTTACTAATTGGCGCTAGTCTGTCGGCGACCGATCCCGTTTCGGTAACGGCGGTATTTCGGGAGTTGGGGGTAGGAAAACGCCTAACTGCTCTGATGGAAGGCGAAAGTCTGTTTAATGACGGCATGGCAATAGTTGCCTTTGGCTTTTTGATTGCCTTTTCCCAAGGAACTGCAAATTTAACATTTCAGGCAGTTTGTACTCAGTTGTTTCTAGTCATGGGAATTGGGCTAGGTACTGGAAGCATAATTGGGTTTGGCATTTCCTATTTAACCGAACGTTTCGATCTGCCTTTAGTAGAACAGTCGCTGACTATAGTGATCGCCTATGGAACTTATTTAATTACCGAAGAATTAGGCGGCTCAGGAGTGATAGCCGTAGTAACTGCGGGATTAATTTTAGGGAATTTTGGTTCTCTAGTCGGGATGAATCCTCGCACGAGAATCATTGTCAGTGAGTTTTGGGAGTTCCTAGCCTTTTTTGTAAATTCTATTGTTTTCCTGTTGATTGGCGATCAAATCCACTTTACTGTTCTAGGTAAAAATATTGGTGCGATCGCCGTGACGATCGCTGCTGTAATTGCCACAAGGGCGATCGCAATTTATGTTCTGAGTGCATTGAGCAATCGCTTTGCGAAGTCAGAGATTCCCATTGCCGCCCAAACGATCCTTTGGTGGGGTGGTCTGCGCGGTGCAGTGTCCATTGCCCTAGCATTGAGCGTTCCTGCCACTTTTAAGGATCGGGAATTGGTGATTGCGACCGTATTTGGAACAGTGCTATTTACTTTACTCGTCCAAGGATTGACAATTCAGCCAGTTCTCCAAAAGTTAAATCTGCTCCAAAAACATCCAATGCGCCAAAGGTATTTAGAAATTACTGCACGTCAAGCTGCTCTCAGTCGAGTTTTACAGCGATTGACCGCAACAGAGCAACATCCAAAGATTGAGACTGAGTTCTATAACTATCAAGTGGCTTTGGTCAAGGGTGAGCTAACTCGACTAGAAGAGGAAATCGTTCAGCTTCATAACGAATATCCCCATCTAATTACTTTTATCACCGATCAATTGAGTGAAGAACTATTAGCGATCGAGGCTGACACCTATGCTGAGTTCGTGCGTACAGGAAGATTAAATCAAGCACTCCCTCTCTTTTTAGAACAAGAGCCAGCCGAATCTTACAGCAATTGCCGATCAAACCCGAACCAAGAAAAAATTTGAAAAGTAAAAACCTGATCTTTTGTAATTCGTAAAGTTAGCATAAGTGTCAGTTTCCTTAAGTGTTATTCATGAATTTAGCAAAATATTATTTTCTATTGCTTAAATTATAACGGCACATCAATCCCCAAACTCTCTCTCATCCCACGAATCATCAGGCGATCGCCTCAACATTCATTTCGATAAAGGCGATCGCTATTACCATGAATCATGATTTCAAAGATGATCGCTCTTTTCTTCTTACAGCAATTTGTTTTCAAACCCGCCACAAATTAAAATATAAAACCCGTTGCGGGGCTTCGCCCTGCGACCCTTCTTGTGGCGGGTTTGATCGAGTTTTGCTGTATGTATTGTATATTGGGTATTAGCGACTAGATCAAATGCCTAAACTTCTAAACTTCATGTAATTACTACAAGGATTTAACTGTGATTACAAATGCTAGTAGCCTCACCCTTAGCACTCTCCGTCAAAACTTTGGCTTGAGACTCGACTCTAGCGATCGCTTTTTTGAGGAATGGTTAAATAATGCGCCGACTCTAACTGAAGCGGAACGACAAGGACTAGATCGCCTCACTCGAAACTATACCTATCTCAGTCAAGAGGAACCACCCCTCGAAGAAATTGTGAAGCTTGTCGTGGTATCACCATTGCTAGATTTAGCAGGTTTCTATCAATTTCCTTTTTTGGTAAAAGCAGAAGTGAGTACCAATATCGAAGTTGCTGACGAAGTTAATGCTATGGCAGTTCAAGGGCGAATTGATATTTTGGTAATCCAAGATAGTTTTTGGATTTTGGTAATCGAATCAAAACCTGCAAGACTAGATGTTACCGCAGGAATTCCCCAAGCACTTACTTATTTGTTGAGCGCTCCTAGCTTACAGTCAAGTTGCTATGGAATGGTTACAAATGGAAGGGAAGTATTATTTTTGAAATGCGATCGCCATCAAGATGCTCCTCAATATACGCGATCGCATACTTATCGGTTACTTGAAAATACAATGGAACGTATTCAAGTTTTGCAGGGACTTAAACAAATTGGCGATTATATTGGCGATTTGAGGAGTTAGCCTATCACCTCAACAGGGAGCATCCCAGTTTGGCGTTAAGTATAAATACTCAAAAGGATATCAACTTATTCCTAAGTATAAATACTCAGGAGCGTAAAGATAGCCATTGAGATAGGAACAACGGTGTTTCAAGACCTGTGCGACATTTTCTTTTTTCCATTGAGCGCCAGAAATCTTAATACGGCGACCAATTTGCTTAATGCTTGATTCAACAGAGCCAGAACCAATCGTCAGACCTAGTTGCTGCAAATAACCATACTCAGGTATCCGTTTACGATGTTTACTGATATATTCCACAAAATTAGTAGCTCGCTTAAACTTACAGTCACCGAAAAGGCTGATAACCTTTTCAACATCGCCTTCCCAGAGAAGTTTCTCGGCTTTTTCTAAACGCCGTAAAGAACCGCCAACCGCATAGAGATGTTCTTTGAGGTGATACCAATCCAGTAACTCAAAGCGTTGCTCTGATGGCAACATCTGTTTAAATAAACTCCAAATTCCATCATGCCCATCACCCAAGCATGAAACAATTTCAGCGAATGGCTGTTGATCAACCCAATTAATCAAGGCGGGATTGTCTAGGAAATAAGCCGCGACAGCTTGTCCGTGTAAGGTTACAGCTTTATAATCTTTCCACTCGCTTTTTAGCCCTTTTGCTGTCCTTAGTCTGACTTTGCCTCCATCTAAGCTTGCTTCTTCCACAGTTTCACTCACCACCACTTCTGGAAAATCATGGTGTTGCACATGTCTCTGTTGGCTGCTGTGGCTTACTTCCATTCCTGTAAGCTGTTTGACGTTTTCTACTGTCTTTGCATAGGACTCGTTGGCACTTACCAACAAACAGCATTTTTCTAAATGTGGACTAATCTGACTTCGCGCTTTTACCTGTAAACGTTTTGCTTGTTTACTTGTAATTGTCAATTTGCCGATGCAACTTTTGAGATGTCTTTCTTTTCCAGATGTCGTTCCACTGCTTTTCTTTGCAAAAAAAAGCCGATCTTGGGACTCACGTTCTCTAGTACTTGTTCTCGAACTGCCAACTCGATGCCTTCCAATGTTTTCAATTGCAGGGCGTTTTTACTCTCAGCATTCCGATACAAGATTTCGGCAATCTCCAATGTACAAGCTTCTAGCCTTTCTTGATCTTCTGGTGTCATAATCTTTTTCTTGAGGTAGATTTTCTCCTTTCTCTACTATCTCATATCTTTATCCTAAGCATTTATATTCAGTGCCAAACTGAGATGCTCCCGATCCCTTTCTTGTCTAGTAAAGTTTGAAATTTCTTCTTGAATATCTTTGATTTCTGTAAACAAGCCAAAATTTACATTTTTAACTTCTAGATCTTCATGCGTATAGTTTAGAAATTTGTAGATATAACTATCTTCGCAAATAAAAAACTCTAACTGTATTAATTTGTTTTCATGCCAGATATCAATAATTGCTAATATCCTTTGAGATTCATCTTTTCGCAATGTAAAATCACTAAGTATATTTCTTATAGCGAAGTGTCTATGTGGATGAGCAGAACAATGTAGCAATACAAAAATCAATTGTAATAAAGTACTTTTGCCACCACCATTCTGACTGCCAAGCGGGAAAACTCTAGGATTAAAATTTTTCTCGAAGGTGATATCTACATCCTTTAGAACCCGAAAATCAGGAACTTGAACTCTTTGCAAATGCATATTAATTCCTCTTGTTTTCTAGTAACTATTAACCAACTGATTCCTGATCAATTAATTTTAATGTATCCGCAAATCATTTCTTTTTAGTTTTGGATTGGAGTAGGAACTGGCGGATTATTGGGCGAGTTAGGTTGTTTTTTGATTTGCATATAGGCTTCCACCACCTGAACTGATAGAGGCGCAGCGATCGCACTACCACCACCACCACCAGCATTTTCGGCAAACACTGTCACTACAATTTCTGGTTTTTCATAGGGGGCATATAACGTAAACCACGCATGGTTAGGACGAGGTGGATCTTGTGCCGTACCCGATTTACCAGCCATAGATATCTCTGCGGAATTAAGAGACGAAGCCGTTCCGAAATCGAATACCGATCTAAGGGATTTCTGTAAGGCTGCCAAATTAGTTGGCGACATATTTAAAGACTGCCTCCATTCCCTAGCATCTTCATCTTCAAGGAGCAAATGCGGTTTGATCTTAAACCCACCATTCGCCACACCAGAAGTCATCATCGAAACTTGAAGCAGATTCGCTTGTACGTCACCCTGTCCGATCGACATATTCAGCGTGTTACCCACATACCAAGGCTCACCCACTACTTTTTGTTTCCACTCTGGGTCAGGAACCGTCCCCTTGGTTTCTTCTTCCTTGATCTCGATGCCCGAATATTCACCATAGCCAAACTTATGTGACCATTCAGCGAGGCTCCTTTCACCGACACGCATTCCGACCTGACCAAAGAAAGTATTGCTGCTGTATGCCATTGCTTCATAAAAACCAATTGTGCCGAAGCCCGCCTTGTTGTGATCCCAGAACTGGAATCCGCCCACATCAAGATAGGGATAGGTGGGCAATACATCATTAGTAGTAAAGGCTTTGCTCTCTAGCGCCGCCGCCATGGTGACAACTTTAAAGGTACTCGCAGGGGGATATACCTGTAAAACGCGGTTCACAAAGGGGTGATCTTTTTCTTGCAAACGTTTCCATGTTGCTTCGGAAATTTTGCCAGAGAACAGATTGGGATCAAAGGCGGGATGACTGACCATCGCCAAGATTTCGCCATTGTTGGGATTCATCGCCACAATGCCGCCTTGCTGCTCACCTAAAATTTTCTCGACAGCTTTCTCTAAATCTAGATCAATTGTTAGCTTGACCGCATTACCTGCTTTTGGTGGCTTTTGTCCTAAAATTCGCAACACCTTACCAAAAGCATCGACTTCTACCTGTTGACCACCCCATTCACCGCGTAGCATTTTCTCAAAGGCATATTCTACGCCTGCTTTACCGATGACATCACCAGTGCGATAACCTTTTTCACGCAATTTTGGCAATTCTTCGGCGGTTAGTTCGCCTGTATATCCTAAAACATGGGCAGCCACATCGCCATTGGGATAATAGCGGACTGCTTCTGGTTCGACCTTTACGCCCGTTAGCTCAAGGCTATGCTCGGAGAGAATTGTCACTAATTTGGGGCTGATCGCCGATGAAACCCTAACTAAATTAGGTGAGTTGTATCCTTCCTGTTCTAGCTTGTCCGTAATCGTTTGGGCTGAAACCCCCATTAGCTCAGATAGCCGAGTAATGATGGGTTGCCATTTATCCTTGGGTTGGGCGATCGGCCAGAGATAAACCACATGGGCTAACCGACTGGAGGCGAGAATATTGCCTTTGCGATCGAATAAACGGCCTCTTTCAGGGGGTTTGGCGATCAGTCTAATCCGATTATTTTCAGCGAGTTGTTGATTGAGATCGCCTTCAATCAGTTGTAAAAAGAATAGTCGTCCTCCTAAAATTGCCACTAGCATCAATACACTCAGCAAAAACAAAATTGCTGCTCGCATCCCTTTACCCATACTGCGCGTATTTTCGATGGGGTTAAAGGGAGAAGTTTTGCGTTGTGTAAAGGTCATACTTCTGGGGAGGCTTTTTTAGGGGCTGATTTACTAGTTTACTAAAAAGCGATCGCTTAATTAGCAATTTGTCATCATGTATCTCGCTTCGCCCAGTACATCATGATTTGATTATTCTGGCTTAAACTTTTCTATAGTTCCTTGCGAACTAATGGGAATATCTGCCAAGATAGACTAGATATATCGTTTGTCTAATAAGGGAAGATTTGCGTGACTGTTGCTGCTTCTGTTTCTTCGCCTGATGTCCAGCGTTCGACTGATTCGGGAATTTATATTACGATTCACGGTCACTTTTATCAGCCTCCTCGTGAAAATCCTTATCTAAATGCGATCGAGCGCCAAGAAAGTGCGGCTCCCTTCCATGACTGGAATGCAAGGATTCACCATGAATGTTATCGCCCCAATGCATTCTCACGGATCGAGCGTCATGATGGCAAAATCGTCAAGATTGTCAATAACTACGAGTACATGAGTTTCAACATGGGGCCGACGTTGCTCTCATGGATGGAATTTCACGATCGCGATACCTATCAAGCCATTCTCGATGCTGATAAACGTAGCGCCGATCGCCTCAATGGTCATGGCAATGCGATCGCGCAGGTGTATAACCACATGATCATGCCCCTCGCCAATTGGCGCGATAAGTTAACCCAAATTCGCTGGGGAAAAGCTGATTTTAAATCCCGATTTGGGCGTGATCCCGAAGGAATGTGGTTAGCAGAAACGGCGGTGGATTATGAAACCCTTGAGGCTTTGGTTTTAGAGGGGATCAAGTTTATTGTGCTTGCCCCATCCCAAGCCCAACGCTGTCGCCCCATGCCCACCACTCACAACCCTAATCCTGCTTGGGAAGAAGTAGGAGGCGCACAGATTGATCCCAACCGTCCCTATCGTTGTCATTTGTGCCGCCATAGCAATCTGAAGGGCAATGTATCGGAGCTTGGTCAGTTCCATTTGCCTGCGGACACCGATGCATATATTGATGTATTTTTCTATGATGGGCCAATTTCTCGCGATATGGGATTTGGGGATCTGTTAGGGAGTTCCCATAATTTTGCAAAGCGCCTCAGTCAAGCTGTCCGTCATGATAGCCGCCCACAGCAGATGGTTTCCGTGGCAACCGATGGCGAAACCTTTGGGCATCATAAGCACTTTACCGAAAAAACTCTTTCCTATGCCTTTGTGGAAGAATTTCCCAAACGTGGTTGGACGGTGACAAATTATGCCCATTATTTGAGCCTATTTCCGCCCACCTACGAAGCAGAATTGAAATCTGTCACCGCATGGAGTTGCGCCCACGGGGTCGATCGCTGGCAGGGTGGTTGTAGCTGTGGCGGCGAAGGCTCAGGCTATCAGCAACTATGGCGACGACCTCTGCGCGATAGTCTTAACTGGCTCCGCGATCGCCTCGCCACTGTGTATGTCGATATTGGACGCAAATATTTTAATGATCCTTGGGAAGCCCGCGATCGCTACATCGAAGTATTGCAATATTCCCTCCGCAATGGCATCGGTGAACTTTCGCCAGTATTAGAAAAATTCTTTGAGCAGCAATGTGGAAACAAAGTCACTAGCTCGGCGCAGAGGATCGATGCTCTGCGCTTATTAGAAATGCAGCGCCATGCGTTGCTGATGTTCACCAGTTGCGGTTGGTTCTTTGAAGAATTATCGCGTCCTGAAACTGTGCAAATTTTGCGCTATGCAGCGAGGGCGATCGAACTAGCCGCCGATGTGGCGGGAGTATTACTAGAAGATGAATTTATTCATCGCATGGCAAAGGCTCCTAGTAATTTGGCGGAATTTAAAGACGGTGAAGGTGTTTATCGCAAACAGGTAATTACGAACCGCATTAGTCTCGCGCAAGTCGCGGCTCAATATGCCCTCAGTTCGACTCTGGGTGACTATGGGCGATCGCCACAAATCTATTGCTACACCATCCAACAGCAGGATTATCAACTGCAACGAATTGGTTCGATGTCCTTAGCGATCGGGCAAATTTATTTGACTTCACAGATTACCCAAGAATCAGTTAGCTATATTTTTGCGGTGCTGCACCTCGGTGGTGATGACTTCCACTGCTGCATTCAACCCTTTACGGGGCGGCGTGAATATGAGGAGATCAAGGCAACTTTATTTAAAACCCTCAAACAAGCCAATACTGCCGCCGTAATTCTGGCGATGGCAAGTAACTTTAGTGGTGAGCAGTTTAACCTACATCATCTGTTTGCTGAAGAGCGTCATCGCATTTTACAAATACTTGCCGATGAAACCCTGACGCGCCTCGATCAGCTATACGAGCAAGTCTATCGCGATAACTATGGAATTCTTATTTCCTTCCGTCGTGATGATCTGCCCGTACCACCTGAGCTACAGGTAGCCGCAGATATCGTCTTAAACAATCGTCTCACCGAGGAGTTAAAGCGACTGGAGACAGGCGGATCACTACCCAATGTGGGACTAGATTCGATCGCGATCGAGGCAGTTAATCTCGGCTGTAAGTTTATCCATGCTGAAGATGCCAAAATTCTCGAAAATTACATTTTGAAGCAAATTCAAGAACTTTCGCAGATTCCAGATCTCCATGAGAAAGCACCATTTGATCAACTTAATCAAATCGAACAAGCTTTAGGCATTAGCGATCGCCTCAATCTCAAACTCAACCTCAATCTTTCACAAGAAGCTTTCCTAAATTATCTGTCTGAGCGTATTGCTCCTCAATGTGTACTTGCTAAACAAATTCTCGATTTAGAATCTACCCAAAAGCAACCAATTCACATTGAAGTCAATCTTTGTGAAACTATTTCTAATTTGGAATTACATCAATTAATTGATACTGCCAGCAAATTAGGAATTGCAACTGAGGCTTGGTTACTTACTTCTGACGATTAAAAATTCTTCATCAAAAAGAGAGAGTTGCGGTGCAACTCTCTCTTTTTGGGATCAGGACTGGCTTTGTTAATCCAGAGATAAATCGCCAATAGTTTCTAATCGACTATATTTACCAACAGAAAGAAAAGATTCTTCTAAGGTTTGGGCAACACTGAGATTAATCCAACCCAATTGTTTTAATAAATGAATCGAAACCGCAGTTTTTGCCCGTTTAGATCCATCCATCACCTTAATTGCTAAACCCAAACCTTCGCCAATGCGTCCAATACATTGCACACCTTCCGCCCCTGATTTACTAACAATTTCGCCATTAGTAAGACGCATAAGTTCTGTGTCAAATTGACCATCTCCTGAAACCATGTCAGGATTGCGGGTCATAGCGCGAGTAATTCGTTCTAAATGTAATTGGTCATGGGTCGAAAGTAAAGCATAGAGACGCGCTAACTGACCCAGTTCTAATAAATAAGTTGGCACACCACAATCATCATGGGCGCAGATAAACTCGGCCGCAGGCATATGTAACAGATCTGCCATCGTGTTCAATATTAACTTTTGGATAGGATGATTGCGATCCATGTAGGAAGAAATTTGCCAACCATTCTGTTTACAGACAGCGATCATCCCTGCGTGATTGCCAGAGCAGTTGTGTTGCAGTGGGCTTTTTTGACATTCAGGAATCGGACATTGCAAAGCGCTCGGCTCCACATCACAACGCCAAAGAATGCTAAAAACCTGTCGCGCTTGGGCGATCGCGCCTTGGTGAGAACCACAAATAATCGCCAAATCCCTCTCTGAAAGATTAAACCTTTCCTGTGCGCCAGAAATTGAGACGGGTAGAGCTTGAATTGGTTTGAGACAGGAACGCGCAAAGGTCGTCGTTTGCGGATCACCTGCGGCTGAAAGCACCCGCCCTCGCGTATCAACTACCGCAGCTTGGCAAGAGTGGATCGATTCGACTAGGCCCTCACGCAGTAGTTGCACAGTAATTTTATTAGCGGAAAAACGATTGCGCTTGCCAAGATTCATAAATTGTTGCTTTAAGATCGCCATCATAATCCTACGGTAAGGTTAGGATATATGTGAAGATATGTGACAATTCTAGATATAAATACATAAATGGTTTCAACAGTTACTACACCGATCGCGGGTGAATATTGGCTCTGGCGCGATCAAAAAATTTATTTTGTGAAAGCATCGGAAAACCCCAAAGATGCAACAATGCGCCCTCCGTTACTTTTAATACATGGGTTTGGTGCATCGACTGACCATTGGCGCAAAAATATTGCTGAACTTAGTCAAGAGTTTGAAGTGTATGCGATCGATTTATTAGGATTCGGGCGATCGCAAAAACCTGCATGGCAATATAGCGGCGATCTTTGGCGCGATCAACTCCATGATTTTATTACCGACAAGATTCAGCGCCCGACCGTAATCGCTGGCAACTCCCTTGGTGGCTACGCTTCGCTATGTGTAGCCGCCGACTATCCGCAGTCTGTGGCGGGGATTGTCTTATTAAATAGCGCAGGACCTTTTACCGATACCAGTCCCCTTGGTTCAAAAAAAGTAAATCCGATCCAAAAAGCAATTGGTCAAACCCTGCAAGGTCTTTTGCGGCAATCTTGGGCAAACCAATTGTTATTTTCCTTTGTGCGCCAAAAATCACGAATTCGCAGTACTTTGAAAAAAGTATATTTAGATCAATCAGCAGTTACCGATCAATTAGTCGCAGAAATTTACCGTCCTTCTTGCGACCAAGGTGCAGCACAGGTATTTGCTTCGGTGTTTAGTACACCCCAAGGCAAAAAAGTAGACCAATTACTTGGGGCTATGACCTGTCCATTGCTAGTAATTTGGGGAGAGGGTGATCCTTGGATGAATGCGCGGATTAGAGGCGCAAAGTTTCGCGACTTTTATCCCTCCTTAATTGAACATTACATCAATGCTGGGCATTGTCCCCATGATGAATGTCCAGAAATCGTGAATGGCTTGATCCGTAAATGGTATGGCTCTTTAACTTGACATCCACCTCGTACTGAAGTGACGGGGATTCCTAAGACTCACGACTTAGGTTTCTGCGACCTAGCACCAGCCTTCCGAGATTTACTCTCTTCAGGTCTTACAGTCGCTCCACGGACATTCACCGCAAGCCCTGCGGCAAGAATATTTTTAGCAGCATTTGCATCTCTATCGTGATGTCTGCTGCACTTAGGACAATCCCACTCTCTGACATTTAAAGGCAACTTGTCAACAATGTAACCGCAATGCAACCGCAATGTAACCGCAATGTCCACACCTTTTAGAGCTAGGAAACCAACGATCAATTTTGACAAAAGTACGACCATAGCAGTTGCACTTATATTCCAGTTGCCTGACAATTTCACCCCAACTAGCATCACTAATCGAGAGCGCGAGTTTATGGTTTGACCATATTCTTCACGGACAAATCCTCGACTGCAATCACTTGGTTTTCACGAACCAGTCGAGTTGTCAACTTGTGAAGAAAATCATTGCGAGCATCGCTAATTTCTGCGTGAACTTTAGCGACCTTTAATCTTGCCTTGTGGCGACTATTAGATCCTTTTTTCTTACGGCTAAGCGCTTTTTGAGCTTTACGCAACTTACGGCGCTTAGCTTTGAAGCTTTTAGGATTAGCAATCTTTTCGCCATTACTCAAAGCCATCAAGCTAGTGATACCTAAATCTAAACCGATGTCGAAGTCTAATCGAGCGCAACCCATCGTTCTCCTGAGCAAGAAAACTTGCTCAGGAGTTGGATAGAATC
>DCSN01000159.1:6003-21223 GCA_002325645.1 Pseudanabaena sp. UBA1465 | reverse complement strand
ATTAAAAACCAAGATCTAAAACCTGTGGCGATCGCGCAGCGTGCGACCCAGGTTTTAGGGTTTTATATTTAATTGCGCCCAACTACTTACAGCAAAACTCGATCAAACCCGCCACAAGAAGGGTCGCAGGGCGAAGCCCCGCAACGGGTTTTATATTTTAATTTGTGGCGGGTTTGAAAACAAATTGCTGTAAAACTATTAATGCTTAATTGAGTTGTGCCATAAAAAGGCTTACCATGTGAGCTTTTTTATGGCAGGCTTGTAATTTTTGAATCATCCTACTCCCTTCCCAGTGAATAATTAGGCGTGCGCGGCTAATTATTCACTTTGTAACGCCTATTCTTTGGGTGGGAAGGGAGTAGCTACGTTTATGGCAGTATTAACTTTCTTCGGATTGCTTGCATACAGAGGGCCACTCTTGTACTGGTATTATTTTCGTCATAATAATCTATATCCAGTTTAACTTTTAGCCTTAGTATACAATTCTGAACTGTTTTGAGCGATAGATTCATTTGCTGGGCGATCGCTTTATCAGTGAGCGAGTCTTTGCAGAGCAAAGCCAAAATTTGAAGTTCGCGATCGCTTAATTCAATACATTTTCGGAGTTCTTTAGGAATTTCTAGCCTACCTTTTAGGGCATGTCTAGCTCCATCTAAAAAAGCTTTACGGCGCTCAATTTTACTAACAACTACAAATCCGCCTTGGTGACGACCCATGAGACTAGTTAGGGGTTTTAGGTAGTCGTATTCACTGGTATAGATCAAAATATTTAGAAATGGATAGTCTTTAAAGACTTGCTGTAAAAATCTCAGACTGGGTATGGCATATTGCGCTCCTGTCAATGTTCCAAATAGCAGATCGACAGTTACTAAATCTGGCGTTTCTAGCTTGAGACGTTCTAGTGCATCTGCGTGGTTATTAACAATGGTGCAGAGTGCTGATGGTTCTAGCTTCTGCAAAAACAGACAGTTATTTTGAGCCACTTCAGGGTGATCTTCTAAGATGAGGAATAGGAGTGGCTTAGTAGTCTGTTGCACCAACTTATTCGTGTAACTATCAGGCATATTACACTTGTTTGTCACCAGATCGCAAGAACTGCAAATTAAGTTAGGACAAAAAGCTTATATAGCTGTAAGTAAGTTGGACTCTCATTCCACCTTCGGCTAAAAACACTTTTTCAAATGTACCATTGGGCAGATCGGCAGCGATCGCTTCCATCAGCTTCATGCCATAGCCACCCCGTTTACGTTGTTGGGTCGTAATTTCCAGTACGGATGGGTCTAATATTTCGCCATCGTTTTCGATGGTCAGGGTACAGAGTTGAGCGTGCTGTACTAAGCTCACTTTAACCTGTGTGGCGGTTCCTTGAGGTGGTTGAGCATGGTGAATCACGTTGGCGATCGCCTCATTAAAAAAGCGATAAATATCTTCGCGATCTTCGAGCCAGAGACTATTTAACTGCGGTTCTGTTAGCGGTTGCAGATTTTGCAGCACACGGAGTTTTAATTCCCCAGATTCAACTAAATGTTGTAGTTTTTTAGTAATACCAATGTCCACCCCCCCGCGAAGATCGGGGGTAATTTCTAGAGCAATCCCGCGAGTTTGGTTGAGTTGTTGACGGAGATGATTTCCCAGATCCTCTAAGCGATCGAGAATAGGATTGAAGTTGCCATCAGGAGATTTCATCTGCAAAAATTCTAGCTGATCCATCACCAGTTTTAGTTCTTGGAGTGGTCCGTCATGGATATCAGTAGCAATGCGATGTAGTAGTTTGCGAGCTTGGGAAATTATGGCTGTTTGTTCAATATTGTGCAGGCGATCGAGTTCGCATTTTTGCTCATTAATTAAGTTTTTTTGCCAGCTTAGCCTTAAGGCAAACAAAATTAGTAGTCCGATAGCAACCAACATCAGCAAGGGAAGAAACATGGGAGCGAATAGTTGTGTCCAAAACATAATCGCGCCCAAAATCCCCAAACTGCCCAGCAGGATGATGTGAAAAAGCCAAACCATTCTGGGTTTGTGTTGCCATGCTTTGTGAGGGAACATATCTTTTTCATTGGCTCAAGGTTGATTGAAGATTATAGCGATCAGATTAGGCATAAATAAATCTTAATACTAAAAAAATTAAACATTCATCAGATTACACCTAAATTTTCTGGATTTTTCTATGCGGATAACAGTCATTTTATTTGCGGTTTAACGCAATTTTATTTGCGCTAAACCCCATTTCTTTGCAGAGTGTATTCGAGCTATTTTTGTAGGAAGTTCGCGATCGCTATCAATGGCTTGCTCTTTTGTAAAAGTTTAGGTGTCTTTGAAATATGCGATCGCTGCTATTTGGGCTGTTTGAGATTTTAGGAACGAAGAATGGACTGATATTGCGTTCCTAAGACTTAGCTCTGCAATGTTGCGAAACTTAAAATCAGTGATCTCAGACCAACGATTTTAGTTCTGATTTTGGTTCTATTTAAATCTAACTTCATATTTTCAGGAGATGTTATGGATCTTATAAAACTACAGGAATCAATCAACCGAGCAGGTGCTTCTTGGCAAGCAGGCGAAACTAGCCTATCCCAACTTTCAGATGAACAGAAACAGATGTATTTGGGCTATCAACCCCGTGCCGATGAGCCATCTTTAGAAGAGCGTGAGCAAATGGCTCGCATTAACTACGAAGCCTATAGAGCATTCCAATCTCAGGCTCAATCTCAAGGCAAAACTTTCGGATATCCAACTGCATACGATTTGCGAACGGGTGGTTTTGTCACACCAATTAAGAATCAAGGTGGTTGTGGTTCTTGCGTTGCCTTTGGTACAGCCGCTACGATCGAAGCCACCTTCCGCCGTCAACGCAATAACCCAAATCTTGCTATAGATTTGTCGGAAGCCCATTTGTTCTATTGCTACGCCAAAGCAGAAGGCATGAGTTGTGGTACAGGCTGGTATCCTGACAGTGCTATGGAGGCAGCTAAAAAGGGTGTTGTCGATGAAGCTTGTTTCCCTTACACAGCAAGAGATCAGAGCTGTAATCTTTGCTCTGATGCCCAAAACCGTCTTGTGACTATTACTGGATATCACAAGATCACTGATGTATCGGCGATGAAAGAGTGGTTGTCCACTCGTGGCGCTCTAAGTGCTTGCTTCAGCGTCTACAACGATTTCTTCTCTTACAAGAGCGGCGTTTATCGTCATGTCAGTGGATCTTTAGCTGGTGGACATTGCATTTCTATCATTGGTTATGATGATAGTCAGGGATGTTGGATTTGTAAAAACAGTTGGGATACTACTTGGGGCGAAAATGGCTTCTTCAAGATTGCCTATGGTGAGTGTGGTATTGAAGCGTGGGTTTATGTTGCCGATGGCATTGTTGAAACGGGCTGGTTGAGCAATGTAAGAGTTCAAGGGCTTTGGACTAACAACTCAGATCTCAATTCCTATGTTTATCTAAGCGAGGGTATTGGCTGGCGCAGACTTTGCACTTCTAACGTTAACTCTCATCTCGATATGCTAGTGCAACTAGCTGCGTCTAAAGAGCAAGATCACGCAGTGTCTGTTTACCAAAATGGCGGAATTATTACGCAAATTTATGCATGGTAGTTGAAATTTCTTGTTCTAAATTACTTTTCTAAATTACTTTTCTAAATTACTTTATTTGAGGATTTCAGTCATGAGTCAAGTATTTCAATCTACAATCACCACAACAGATGGAAATGGTCAAACATTTGCACCATCTTCTGGACTAGCACCATCTTCTGGACTAGCACCTAGGGAAAATGCTGCTGTAAGTACTAGTTTGCTCGATCGCCCTACACAGACTCCTCCAGACAAATCCTTTGCTGATGCATCTACTCAGCGAGTTGAAAGTGCTATCCCCGACCGAGATCCCCCCGCTCAATTAGCCGAAGGGCAAAGAACTTTTGCGGCGGCTGGCTGGCAAACCGACAAAAAAGTGTTGGGGCTTTGGAGTGTTTGTTCCGATCAGCGTAATGCTTATATGTATGCCGAAGATTTGGGCTGGAAGAAGTTTGCTGATAATTCTGACAGTGCGATCGTGGCTTTTAATATTATTGCCGCACATGCAAAAGCAACTGGTAAGGGCGCAAACTTCTATGAAGGTACTGATGGAAAAATCAGCACTCTCTACGTTTGGTAAAAACTAGAATGTTGATTTTTCCTGAAAAGATAAAAATCCTGTATAGCGCTTTCCGATAATTTAAAAAACAATTACAGAGCAAGGGGCTTAAGCCTCTTGCTCTGTAATATGCTTCTATATACAAACTAATGAATTATCAATGTATAGGCTTAGGAATTACCAAGATGTTACCCGCCTTAATTATTGCTATTAACTTAGTGTCTTGTACGATCGCGCCTCTTGATACTAATCAAAATAATGGACAAAGCGATCGCTCAATATCTCCACCGCCAGCTAAATCTCCAGTATTAACCAAACCCTCTTCTATTACATCCTCTATGTCTGACATAAATATATTTAAATCTGATAATGGTCAAGTTCTGACGCTCAGGATTGGACAGACACTCAGAATAAATTTGGCAGAAAATCCAACTACGGGCTATCGTTGGTCAAAAGCCGCTAATTTGGATACACAGGTTTTACAACTAAAGAGTGATGATTTTAATCTACCTAGTAATGCGGCGATCGGTGCGGGTGGAGAGCGTGTCTTCACTTTTCAAGCTCAAAAAGTTGGTCAAGTAAAATTACAGCTAAAAAATATGCGTGAATGGGAAGGTGAGCAATCAGCTATTGAACGATTTGAAGTCACAGTTCGGGTTACAGAATAGAGCAAACTAAGTCACCTTGCAACAATAATTTGCTCATCTTAAAAAATGGCATAGCTTTAACAAGGGGCTTAAGCCCCTTGACTGCTTACAGGGCTTTGCGCTCAAAACCAAACCAGGAAAATGTTTAAAAGTGTTGCTTCGCAACACTTTTAAACATTTTCTTATGGTTCTTTTGATCGGAAATTGCTGTAAGTTATTTCTATAAGCTGACTAAAACACGAGGAGCATTTATAGCTTATGTTTTTTAGAAAGTTGGTCTTGATATTTATTCTTATTCTGTTCACAACTTTCCATCTTCCTGCCAAAGCGATCGCCGCCGACCAGCCTACCGCAATCTTTCATGCATTCAATCAAAGCTTCAAAGATGTTGAGAATTTTGTCTGTGTTTTAGCTGACGAAGGATATTCTCCTGCCCAAATCTCTCCTGCCCAAAAATCAAATTCAGGTAACGAATGGTGGAAGCGCTTTAGGGCAACCGCACACGTTTCCTAATAATTAAGGAAACATTTCTTAACAATCACGATAGCAAAAAAGCAAAAACAGGAGAATTGAGCATATTTAGAAAGAGAAGTCGAAATGCCAGCAACAATCAGTCCTGTCAAACTAATTTGTTAAGAAACGTGTGCGGTTGCCCTATATTAGAAAAGAGATGAGACGATGCTAGACCTACAGAAATTGATGGGACAGATGCAAGGGATGTCTGAGCAGTTGCAGAAGGAAGCCCAACAATTGACAGTTAAACTCGATCGCGCCGAAACCCTATTTGCTCAAGCCACTGTCAATCAAGCAAACCTTTGTCACCATAGTCAAAAGTTACGCGATCGCCTCATGTTTAATTGTGCGGAACCAGTGGAACCTTTAGGGCAAATTGAGGCGATATCACCCACTACTACACCTCATACAGTCATTGCCACCGATGGCTCCCAAATTGCACCTAGTCGCCACGAAATCGCCTATTGCTACTTGATTAATATTGGTAGAGTCGCCATTTATTATAATTCTGGAATTTATCCATTACTCGATAATGTTCCTGAAGTTTTTTATAAAACCGAAGATCTCTATAAAGCCCGTCAATGGGGGATTCAGACCGAACAATGGATGACGCTGAAGCGTACGGTTGCCGAAAATGTAGCGCTAACAAATTTAGCAATGGAAACCATTCCTAATTCTCAACTATCGCCGATATTAGCCTTTAGTGATGGAGCCTTAGTCCATTGGGAACTTGATGAGATCCCCGCCGAGGCGCGATCGCAACTTTTGCCAGATATTCTCGCCGCATGGGATGATTTAAAAGTCCAACGAATTCCCCTCGCAGGCTATATTAGCGCCCCCCGTGCGGCGGAAACCACTAATTTTTTGCGCCTGCAACTTTGTCCTTTCGAGCAACCTGATTGCAATACTCACTGTTCTGCTAAACCATTAGATTCTGCACCCTGTAGCCAAATTCAACCCTTGCGCGATGGCACATTATGGAGCCGTTTACTAAAGGTCGGTGAATGTAGCCCTCTCTGGAAAAGTCAAGCGCGAATTTTGCAAGAATATGGCGAACATCAGATTTATTTTTGCTACCTCCATGTTGGTACAGAAATCGCCAGAATCGAAATGCCAGCTTGGACAGCGCTAGATCCTGAACTGCGATCGCAAGCTTTACAAATAATTCTTGCCCAAGTCCAAAAAGGCTATGGCTACCCTGTAGCGCTCGCTGAAGCCCATAATCAGGCTGTGGTCACAGGTAGCGATCGCCGTCGCTTTTTTGCGATTTTAGAACAGCAAATGGTGAAATCAGGTTTACGCAATATCACCACATCTTATAAGGAGTCGCGCAAACGGAGTAGTATTGCTTGATATGAAAATGACGCTTCGCGTCATTTTTGGTACTCCTAAAAAGGCAAGGATAGGCGGCGCTTTGCGCCGCCTATCCTTGCCTTTTTAGGTTTTATAGGAGAAAATCTAATAATCGGTGAGCAAGTTCTAATTTAGAACAAAGCGGCGTAGAAAGAACCTTACCATTTTTATTAATAAATGTCGCTTGATTGGTATCAGTTCCAAAACCAGTTTGGGAACTATTCACCGCATTAGCCGCGATCGCATCTAACCCTTTCCGTTCTAATTTATCTTTAGCCGCAGTCATAACTTCTTGCTCTGTGCCAGTTTGCGCCGCAAAGCCTACCAACATTTGCTCAGGACGCTTACGGGTTGCTAGATCAGCCACGATATCAGGAATATATTCGAGTTCCAAATTTAAAGATAATTCTGATTTTGGTAACTTGCGATCGCTGGTTGTTGTAGAGCGCACATCACCAACGGCGGCGGCGGCGATCGTAATATCGGCAAAGGGAAACTCTTCGAGCATGGCTTGATGCATTTCCAATGAAGATCGAACCGCCCTCACCCCCAGCCCCTCTCCCATAGGGAGAGGGGAGTTAGAGGTAGTTATGAGGGTAACGTTTGCGCCGCGATGGATCGCAGCTTTCGCGATCGCAATTCCCTGTTTTCCCGTTGAAGGATTGCCGATAAAACGCACAGAGTCAATAAATTCGCGAGTTCCCCCTGCATTAACTAAAATATGTTTCCCTTTTAAATCCTGTTTTCCCTTTGTAAATAGAAAAGATTCTAGATATTCCAAAATTGTTTCTGGTTCCGCCATCCGCCCAGTTCCCATTGCATCACAGGCAAGAACTCCATCCGTCGGTGCGATCGCTGTATAACGCGCATCTTTTAATAATTTCTGCCAATTTTCCTGCACGGTGGGTTGTAGCCACATGGTTGTATTCATCGCTGGTGCAAAGAGAATCGGACAATTGGAAGCTAAAACAGTATTTGTGAGTAAGTTATCCGCCATACCATAGGTGAGCTTTGCTAAGGTATTTGCAGTCACAGGCGCAAGCAAAAATACATCGGCCCATTCTGCTAACTCAATATGTAGAGGTCTTCCATTTGTCGGTTGCCAAAAATCTGCATCGGTATGGGCAGGTTGGCGCGATAGGGTTGCAAAGGTAAGGGGTGTCACAAATTCCACCGCCGATCGCGTCATAATTACCCGCACTTCGATGCCGCGTTTAGCTAGGCTGGAAACTACTTCACAAACCTTATAAGCGGCAATGCCTCCAGAAACTCCAATTAGTACATGGTTCATATTTGTAGGAAACTCTATGGCTGACGGCTAAATTCAGAATTACTGATAATTTCTTGCGATCGCACATCAATTTCCGCAGCTTTGATTTTACTTTCTGATAGATATATTAAGAACACGCGATTATTCTTCACAATAGAGACACCTTTAAACTTATCGACCCGATCAATTAATACTTTAAACCGCAAACCTGATACATCCGAAATAGCAATCTTTTGGAGATCATCTTGATTGATTCGTTTATCATTATTTGTATCTTGATCTACGATCACATAGGCAAAACCTACTGGCCTAGGCTTTTTGGTTTCCAATAGGTTGCTATTAATCTCATTATTGCTATTAGTTTCAGTGATATTAGTTATGGACAATAAAATGCTGGTATTCTCAGATTTGAGCGGATAAAATCTCTGTTTTGTAGAATCAAAGAAAATATAGTTTTGAATAAATTTAGAAGGAGTATAACTAGGCATGAATTTATCATCTTCTTTAGCATAAAGTTCAGCCCTTAAAATATCTGTTCCTTCAATTTGCTGAAATTCTCCAATCTCAGCTTTAGTACTACTGCCATCTTGCCTGTTTACAGATAGATTGGCTCGCTCCCTAGTTTGCTTTATCCTTCCAACATCATGAAATGTCTGCCAGATAAACCAAGACAGCAACAAAATAGCGAAGATGCCTAGATAGCTAAAGAACGAACGCAATTTCATGTTTTTTAGACGATTTTAGAGCAAAGATCTGTCAACACCGAAATTATTAAGGTGCAACGTAGCCTTGCATATTCTCAGGACGTAAGGGACGCATAATTTGATTGGCGCGGACTACCTGTTGATCTGTGCCTTGGACAACGATCAGATATTTGCCTTCATCAAGACGATTGCGGACAGGTACAGAATCACTGCTAGTTGCCACGCCCACACCGCCGCCGATAAATAAGCTGCCCATTGCGCCACCAAACGCACCGAGTAATCCGCCGATGAAATGATTGCCAATACTGCCAGCCCAACCAAAGGTATGCAGATCGGTGACAAGGCTAAAGCCAATTCCTGCGAAAAATCCAAAGGGAACTAGCCAATAGGCCATTAGATAGGCTTGCTTGCGACCTTGAACGATGGGATCAATAAAGCCAAATTCCTCAGCGCTTTTGTAGCCTTTACCTAAAATAGAAATTGCTTCCATCGGGAAATTTGCCGATTCTAGCTTTGTATATACCTCCTCAGCCTTCAGGCGATCGCTCCAAACACTAACTAAATAGTTCATATATTCTTAAAATCGATTAACTGCTGACCAATATCCTAATCCTAATTTTGCGCCTTACAGCCTATTGAGGCTGTGAGGGGTACAGAAAAATTTTTAAAAGCGGCGCGATGCGCCGCTTTTAAAAATTTTAATTTAGCGCAAAGTGCTGGATCTCGAACCTTTAAAGCGATCGCCTAAAATCCTAAATCCGCCTTGGCAGTTTCCGCAACGCGCAACACTTCAGGCGTAGAAATTTCTTCCCAAGGAACTTCACCAATCTCACGATAGAAAGTCTCATCATAGGGGCGCGTCTGCACCACCACAGGCATTGGCACGGCATGACCAAGGACGAGGGCTTGCTGTTTAGAATCTAGTTTTGACAAAATCGTTCGCAAATTGCCGCTACCCGCCACACCCGTGAAAATTGCATCAATATCCTTTTCATCATTGAGCAGAGCCGTAATTCTGGTTCCAATTTGCGACATTACTTCATTATCAATTCCCGATGGGCGCTGATCGACAATTAGTAAAGTCACAAAATATTTCCGCATCTCACGGGCAATTGTCCCGAAAATAGTCTGCCTTGCGGTGTTGGGAGCCAGAAAGCGATGGGCTTCTTCGATGGTAATTGTTAATTGTTGGGGGCGATCGCTAATATTTTTGGTTTGCAAAAATCGCTCAGCTTGCTGCACATAGGAATGATGAATCCGCCGCGTAATGATATTTGTCGCCAACATATAGGAGAGCAGATTTGACTGCGAGCCGAACTCAATCACAATATGTTTTCCTGCCGCGATCGCATCGAGAATCCGCTTAATATAATTTTCGGGACAGGTGGGGCGCAGATATTTAAGATCATCAAGGCGCGTGAGTTTACGCTGGAGCGCCATAATTGAGGACTTACTACCCATTTTCTGTTCGCAAAATTCTTGAATTTCGGAATTAGTCAGGGCTAACAACCGCGAAATCCAATTCTTGCCAAATTCATTCCGCAAAATAATTGCATTCTCTAAACTCGCTTCCGAGAGATTTAACTCTTCACGGATTAGCATCAAATCTTCCACATCGATTTGATCATAACTAATATAAAGTTCCTGTGCATCGCGCACGCCCCGCCGTTTAGTAGAGTCAGGATCGAGGGTGTAAATCTGAACTTGGGCTGGAAATAATTGCCGTAAGCCTTTAACTGTGCTAAATCTTTTGCCTTCGGTGGCAGCTTCCCAGCCATATTCAGAGTGCATATCAAAAATCAGATTGACCGCCGCTTGTTTACGAATGATCCCTGACAGTAATAAACGAGTCAAAAAAGATTTACCAGTCCCCGATTTACCAAATACGCCATTACTACGCTCTACAAAGCGATCGAGATCGAGACAAATCGGTACAGGCATATCAATCGGCTGCCCGATCGCAAAGTTGCGTTTATGTGGGTCATCTTCCCAACCAAAGACAATCCGAAAGTCACGCTCCGTCGCATCAAACACCTGAGAGAAATGACTGGGGATCGTTTTTACGGGCAGGAGTTGAAACTCACTGATTTCTTCTATCGCTTCATAGGCTGGTGATTTTTTGCGCTTCGTCTTTTTGACGCGATCGCCACTCTGACTAGCTGCGCGTTGAGCAATCAGATCAAAGGGATTTGTAGGCACAAACATTAACATTGGCGTTAAGTTAATCGTCCCAAAAGTACCCGTCCCTGCCAAAATTTCCGTTAGAAAAGTATTCTCAGGATCGGGTGGATTCATCAGAATCCGAGGACTGGCTATGCCGAGGGTGACATCGGTGAGGATACAAAAAAAGCGCGTATGCTGACCATGCACTACTAAAAACTTACCAACGCGCATATCTTCAACAGAAATTTCCCCATTCAGGCGTACTTCTAGACCATCACTTAAGGAACCCTGAACAACAATGCCTAATGGTTGCCAATCCATGCTAAACCCACGTTAAGCCTGCATACTTTTGCATAGCATAGCAAAAAGAGGAGAATGCTTAGCATTCTCCTCTTTTTAAATATTCATCGCTTTGCTTTGAATATTAAGGGCAGTTACTAGTTTAGTAACGACCGCCGCCGCCGCCAGACTTGTTATAGCCGCCGCCGCTACGACCGCCGCCGCTACGACCGCCGCCACCAAACGAGTCATTATTCTCACGAGGCTTAGCCTTGTTAACCTTGAGGACACGACCCATCCACTCAGCGCCGTCTAATGCTGTGATGGCAGCATCTTCCTCAGCGTCTTGGCTCATTTCAACGAATGCGAAGCCGCGAGCGCGACCAGTTTCACGATCGGTAGGGAAATGAACACGAGTGACCTTGCCGTAATCTTCAAAAACGGGCTTTAAATGGTCTTGAGTAACTTCATAGGACAAGTTACCGACGTAAATAGACATTATGCTTTCTCCAAGAATTCAATGATTATGTAGAGTTAGAGATGTCGGAGAGAAGCTTGTCACGATGAAACAGAAAAAAACTGTCAGTACAGAAAACAATTGCTACAACCGATAAATACTTTTACCTTACGAAAAATAGTCTAGCGCATATATTTCAAGTTTGGGCAAAATATTACATTTTATTTGCGATTCTTATAATACTAAACATAAGAAAGCAGTTTTTATTTTTCAAAATTACCGAGTAGTAATCAATATGGCAAGGTCTGGCAACGAGAATTTGGTTTTAGGATTGAGCCTTCTAGTGACTTCTGCTATTGCTGGCGGCGGCTACTTATTTTTTTCGCAGTCGAAAAACGTCAGCAATCCTCAAACTATCAGCACTACAGTGGCGACGACCTCCCCACCTGCTAATAGCTTGACATCAATACAGGATATTGAAGTCTCATTGCCAAATCCTAAGGTAATTACGATGGATGGCAGTGTAACGATGGTGCGGCTGATCAAACAGTTGCAAGTGGGTTTTTCTCAACAAAATCCTACGATTCCCACAACCTATGGCGTACCCGATGGCAGACCAAATGGTAGCAATCAAGGGATGAAGTCTTTAATTAGTCGTCAAATTTTGATTGCGGCAAATTCGCGATCGCTGAATGCCTCTGAGGTAAGTCAGGGTATTCGCGCTATTCCGATCGCCCGTGATGCGCTAGCGATCGTCATCGGCGTGAATAACCCCTTTCAGGGCAGCCTATCGATGGCCCAACTCAAGGATATTTATCAAGGCAAAATCACGAACTGGTCACAGGTGGGCGGTGCAGATATGCCGATTAAGGTGATTAATCGCGCAAATGCGAGTGGGACTCAGAGCCTTTTCCAGAGTGTGGTTCTACTTGATGAACCCTTTGCGCCGAATAGTAATAACTTCATCACTTGGCCGCAGGATGAAACCACGCCCATTTTGCAAAGGCTCGGCAATGATGGCATTAGCTACACCACTGTGTCGCAGGCCGTGGGGCAGGAAATTGTGAGGATTGTGCCTGTAAATGGAGTTGCACCAACGGACATAAATGCGATTAGAAACGCTACTTACCCAATTAGTCGCATGATTACCCTAGCCGTGAATCAACAGGTTAGCCCTGCGGTGAAGGAGTTTATTGATTTTGCTTTATCGCCTCGTGGTCAGGAGTTAGTGACGAGTTCAGGATTTGTACCTTTATAACTGTCGATAACTGTTGCCAGCCAAAAAGCAGAATCTAGTAACGACGCGAAGCGCTGCGACTAAATTTCAACTAGTCCATCCAGCCAATGTTTTTATTGTTAATGCGCTGTAACTGCTCATTGGAACCTGTGGGGCGCACATAGGCATTGCGATCGCGATGGGGATAGGGTTGCTCGACAGGTTGCTTGCGGGGAGTTGCGCGATTATTTTGGGGAGTTTGAGAAACTAGTTGCGAAGAACTAGGTGCTTCAACTACTGGGGTTTGAGCAGATTCTAAGGTTTTGACTTGTTCTAAGAGTTGAATATTGGCTTCCGCAAGACGCAAATTATCGCGCTTAACTGCCACTAGTTGTTGATCTAGGTCATTTTTTAGTTGCTCGATCGCCGCCAAGGATTTCTGTAAGAGTTCGACATTGGTTTGACTAAATTTCAAGTCCTTTTGCAAAGCCGCGATCGCTTGAGAGAGTTCGGCTTCTTGGGTTTGCGATTGAGCTAAGGCAGATTCTAGTGCTTTAATTTTTGCTTGTGAGCCATCCTCTTTACTCTGAACTTTTTCAGAACTTAGGGCTGGACGACTAGCAACTGGGCTAACAGTTGGGCTGATGGTTTCTGTAACAGTTTCTGCTTGGACTTCGATCGCGGGGGATTCTGTAATTTTTTGGGCTTCATCACGCAATAAATCCCCAATTCCGACTTTCTTTTTAGTTGACATATTATTTATTAGTTATTTAGTAATTATTTGGTATGGCGCGGCTTTGCCTCGCCATACCAAAACTGTGCGAGTCCCTAATTATAGCTAAAGGAAAGTTGTGGTACTAAGTATCACAACTTTCCTTACTTGAGAATATCGCGGCGCAACTCATCGACAACTCGCCGATAGTCCGCTTCTGCTTCTCGCGCATTTTTACCCTTCCATTCTGTAACCAGTTTTCCTTCTAGCGCCGCACGCTCATGGGCTTTGTAAGCTCTCACAAAGGCATGAAAAACAGGTACTCCCACCTCCAGGAGAGTGTTTTGAGCTTCTAGAGCCTCATTGATGCAACGGGGATCAACACGGGTGAGCAAAACTCGGTGGGGAACTTGGGCAGGTCGGACAGTATTTTTGACGGTTTCAATGAGGGCGGTTAAGTCCATCGGTGCGGGGGGACTGGGAAGAACTAAATAGTCAGCGATCGCTACAACCGTAGATAAAGCATGGGAATGTAGAGCAGGCGGTGTATCTACCAATACTAAATCGTAACTGCTGAGTTTCGGTAATTTTTTTAAATGCGTCGGATCAATTTCTTTGGCAATATCAAAACCCATATCTTTATCACTACGCCCCACCCACCAAGATAAGCTCCCCTGTATATCAGCATCCACAACTAATACTTTCACCTCTTTTGCCAAAATCCCTGCTAAGGCGATCGCGGTGGTGGTTTTGCCTACGCCGCCCTTGCCGTTAGTCACAACTACGATTTTGGGGGAACTTGTTGGGGAATTTGCCATATTGCTGATACTCCTATAAAACAAACATATTGAACAGGCTTCACTGCAACGCCTGCAAATTAAATATAGCAATGCAAGTTTTGCTTAAAAATAAAGGCGGCGCGAAGCGCCGCCTTTATTTGGTTTTTATTTTTTGGGTGAGGGTTTGGAGGCAAATAAAACGGCGATCGCTAAACAGACAAGCCCGACATTAATTGAGACATCGGCAATATTGAAAATTGCAAAGCGAATAATTCTAATGTCGATAAAATCAACTACATAGCCCGCCACAAAGCGATCGATGCCATTACCTGCGGCTCCTGCCAGAATAAATCCATAACCTGCTTGTTCCCATCGGGTTAAGTTTTTGGCAAATATACCAAAGGCAACTAGCCCCAAACTCACAATCATGGAAACCCATCTTAGCCAATCAATTTGACCACTAAATAGGCTAAAAGCTGCTCCTGTGTTGGTGGCATAGGTAAAGTGAAAAATGCCATCGATTAAAGGAAAAGATGCCGATCCCTTAAGATGTTGCACAACTAAATATTTGGAGGCTTGATCGAGAACTAATCCCAAAATTGCCGCAAACCAGTACAGAGAGTTCTCGATTTTGCCAGATGCCATAGAAAATAATAGGAAGTAACTAAATGATATAGCGATGAGATGTAGCGCTTTGCGCTACATCTCATTTTTTAGTTAATGTCAATGAGACCGAGCCATGCCAATAAACCTTTACGAGTAACAAATTCGACCGCGATGGCAATAATGAAGCCAATCATGGCAGCACGACCATTTAAGCGTTCTGCATAGGTGTTGAATCCCATTTTAGGATCGGTAGCCTGCGGTACTTGAGTGGGTTCAGTCATGATCGTGGAAATCCTTATTTCACATAAAACTTAATACGATTCTACCCCATAGAGTAGAGGAGAGCTTTAGATTTGTAAGCGATCCCAAAACCGAAGAGAATAATGGCG
>DCSN01000159.1:0-5956 GCA_002325645.1 Pseudanabaena sp. UBA1465 | reverse complement strand
CGCCATTATTCTCTTCGGTTTTGATTTTTTAAGTTTTGTTTTCGGATTGTAACGACCCATTTCTTGTAAACTTAGTTAAATAAATATGTAAAACTATAAAATTTTACTGAATTGCAGCTAGCAACATAGTGGAGTGTAAACTGGCTTGGAAAACCATAAGGAAAAAATCCTAGTTGTAGACGACGAAGCAAGTATTCGTCGAATTCTGGAAACTCGTCTGTCAATGATCGGTTATGAGGTCGTCACCGCCGCAGATGGCGAAGAAGCGATCGAAGTTTTTCATAGAGAAAACCCTGATTTGGTGGTTCTTGATGTAATGATGCCAAAGCTCGACGGCTACGGGGTATGTCAAGAGCTACGCAAAGAATCTGATATCCCGATCATCATGCTGACTGCTTTAGGCGACGTGGCCGATCGCATTACGGGCTTGGAATTAGGCGCAGATGATTATGTTGTGAAGCCCTTTTCGCCTAAGGAATTAGAAGCTCGGATTCGTTCGGTATTACGCCGTTTTGATCGCAATGGCATATCAGGTATCCCCAGTTCTGGTGTGATTCATATCAATACCATCCGTATTGATACGAATAAGCGTCAAGTCTATAAGTCCGATGACCGTATTCGCTTGACGGGTATGGAGTTTAGTCTGTTGGAGCTTTTAGTTGGGCGATCGGGTGAAGCTTTTTCAAGAGCCGAAATCTTGCAAGAGGTTTGGGGCTATACACCAGAGCGCCATGTCGATACTCGCGTTGTCGATGTTCACATCTCTCGTCTCAGAGCCAAACTTGAAGAAGATCCTAGTAATCCTGAGTTAATTTTGACTGCAAGAGGTACAGGTTATCTATTCCAACGCATCATCGATGGTTCAGAATCTAAACAATCATAAAAAAAAAGACCTCCGATGGAGGTCTTTTTTTTTGCTAAGAATCACGACTGGTGATCGATAGTCCTTGAACGATCATGGCAGGTACATAGAGAGAGCCATACCAATGGCGATCGCTTGCCACCGCCGTTACTTGATTAAGGGCTTGATAGATATTTCCCGATAGCATGGTGTCCTTGACTCGCCCGATGATTTTGCCATTTTTGACGCGATAGCCTAAATCGACATTCACCGAAAAATCTCCTGACAAATCCGTATCATCACCTAGGACTTGATCGACAATTAAGCCATTTTTTAAGGTGGCGGCAAGTTCTAAAATATCGCCTTGAATAATATCCCCTTGAATATTTTTATTGGCGGCGATCGCCAGATTAAATAACCCTGGGCTTGGATAATTACCCAAATCTCCACGAAAGCCGTTACCTGTGGCGGTAATACCTAATTCTTGGCAAGTCCGCACATCGCCATAAAATCCTTGCAAAATACCGTTTTTAATCCAAGTAGTTTCCTGAGTCGGTGTCCCTTCATCATCAAAGGGAGCGCTATAAACTCCAAAATCTGGATGTTGGCTAACGGTGAAGATCTCAGAAATTACTGGCTGTCCGATTTTTTCGAGCCAAGGTGTAGCTTTTTGTTGCAACTGTCGCCCACTCATGGCGATCGCGACGACTCCCCATAACAAGTCCGCCGCCTTGCCTGTGAAAATTACTGGCAATTTCCCCGATGGAGCCTTGGCATTCTTTTTTGACCAATCAAGGTATTGCAAAACTTTTTGGGCGATCGCCGCAGCATCTAAATTTCCCCGTTCCGACTGCCCATACCAAACATTGAGAAAATCATCACCCCGCGTCAACTCCGCACTCAGAGAGCCATCCACCGTAATATCGGTATAGCCACAATCTAAACCTTTACTATTAAGAATCCTGATTGTCTCGCGCCCACATTCCCATTCTGCACCACAAATTGCTTCAGGATAACGCTCTAACACTTGGGCGATCGCGGATTTTCCCCAATCGATCATTTGCTCGACGCTAACTTCTTCCCCATAAATTTTGGGATAGTCAGTAACAGTCGAGTCCCGCAGTAAAATTTCTTCAGGTTCGTTTAAAGCGCTTAAGGCGATCGCTTGTTCTACTAAGTCCTGTGGTTCGACCTTGCCATAGGCGATCGCTAAACCCACTTTACTATCTTTCCAAATCCGTAAACCCACCCCTTCAGACTCAATACTTTCTAATTGTTTCAGGCGATTTGCCTCAAAAAACACAGGTCGCGAAACAGATCGGGATTCGTAAACTTCTGCTGCTTCCGCACCAGATTTGAGGGCAAGTTCTAATAATTGTTCGGGGTTAATGGTCATTGGTAATCGCTTAGACTTGCCCTATTTTAAACCACTCAAGTCATGCTATCTAGACAAACCCGATTAAAAAGAGTAAGGTAGTCATGGTTGTGATCGGTAATTTAGTCTTTCTGAGGGGATAAAGCTATGAATACCATACAGCGCGGCAAAGTATCGGATTACTTAGAACAGCATAAGCAAGAATATTTACACCAGAATGGGGACAGTGCTGGAAGAAAAGTAATGGGTATGTTTTATACTCCAGATAGGATCTGTGAGTTAATTGAATCAATTGCTAGAATTTACAACCCACAAACTGTTATTGATATTTGTTGTGGTACAGGAAACCTTTTAGGCTACTTTGGTGATTTACAGATTGTAAAAGGCATTGATATTAATCCCGAAGCTATTTCACTAGCTCAGGTAATAAATCCTAATATTAGCTTTTTGCAAGCTGATACACTTGAATATGACTTTGGAGATATTAAGTATGATTTAGTTTTAGGTTCTTTACCATTTGGCATAAAATCTTCTGACCAGATGCCATTAGAATCACTGCTAATAAATAAAGGTCTAGAACTACTGGGTAAAAATGATGTAGCTATGTTTGTAGTTCCAGAAGCAGTCCTCTCAGGAGATAGATATAAAAATTTGCGTGCTAATTTAGTTGGCAAATTTGCTCTGGATATGGTGATTAGTCTTCCAAGTGGCATTTTTAATGAAATTGACTCCAAAATCAATGCTTCTGTGTTGAATACTTATACAGGAATAAAAACCTCTCTTTTAATCATCAGAAATGGCAACCTAAATGCGGAAGTATTTATGCCTGTTTTTGAGGGAAATATATCTGTAATAGCCGATGAGTTTAAACGTCATCAAGGGGAGTTTTATATTGAAACTGCCAAAATCAAGGACAGACTAGATAGAAACTTTTATCTGTCAATGCAATCTATTGAGGAGCATCTAGAACAATATGAAACAGTAAAGCTATCAGACATAGCTACAATTATATCTGGTGAAAAATTTCAACCAAGTGATTTTCAATCTAGTGGCAAATACTTAGTATTTAACAGAAAAGATAAAGAAGGGAATAATTTTGTAAATACGGTCAAGAATGACAAATGTATTTTAAGGGAAAATGATATTGTTGTTGGACTTATCGGCAAAAAAAGTGTTGTTGAAATATATGAGAACAACACTTTTGATGAAGTTGCGCCTAAAGACTATGCGATAATTCGTCAGTCAGGTAATCCAGAGCATTATTTGAACTTCAAAACATACTTGAAAACAGAGCAAGGGAAGTTATTCTTTGAAAAAGTAAAAGGGGCGGCTATAACAGGTTCGACGATTCCCCATCTTAGTATAAAAAGCCTCTTGGATATTACTGTTCCGATTCTTCCACTTGACGAGCTTAACAAGTTAGCGTCTCAAGATTTTAGGCAATCGATTGAAATTAAAGATAAGATTGAGAAATATTTTAAACTAATTGAACAAGGAAATTACGAAGGAGCTAAGTTTTTTGTTAATCAAGGATTTAAACATTATAATAGCGATGAAAAAAAAGTTTATTTTAAGTTTATTGATAAAACCCAAAAGTTAGAAGAAACAGTAGAAAAGTTAAATGAAATAGTAGAAAAACTGAAACAAAAAGATCAAGAGCTAGAAGACATGATGTCCATGTTTGCTCATAAATTTCGCAGTCCTTTAGATGCGATCGTTTACAATACAAGCCACGGAAACAACTCTAAAGTCTATTTAGAAGCTGCACAAACTATGCGTGGCTTATTGGATATATTTAGCATTATTTCTACTGATGATAAACTGCTCAAAGAAAAATTAAAGAATGATACACAGGGCAAAGGCAAGCTAATTGATGTATTAAGTAGTACTTTAAAAATGGCGTTACTTCATTTATTATCTAAATCGGCAGTGGACAAGATACGTCAGCACTATATGTCTTACGCAATTCAACAGGGCAAAGTAGATAATCAAATAACTCGCAAAATTTGGTATGATGATTATTATAAATTAGAGTCATCTATACAGTTGGAATGGGAAGAAAGCTTTTCTAACTTAATTAGCCAGCCCTTTAATTTAGATGACCAACTCAAGTGGATTGAGCAACATTTTTTTAAATTAGAAGTTATTGGATTTGATCGTGATGATATTCAGTTTAAAGAATATGGTGTAACTGAATCTTTTTTAGTTATTCTACTGCACGAAATAATAATCAATGCGTTTAAGTACTATGCATCTGACACTAAAAACCCAGTCATATTAAAATTAATTAATAATGGTGATCATCAAACTATAGAATGTTGTAATCCTAGTACTCGTTTGGAACGCATGAGTAGCAAAGGTAGTGGGAAGGGACATACTTTCTTCTCAGTTTTAGCGCGTAAAACGGATAGTCTTTTTGTCAAACCTAAATATCAAGACAACTTTATAATACAATTTGGCATTTACAATCAATTTTTAAAGGATAAATTTTAGGTGAATCATGAGCTATTTTTTGTGGATTGAAGATTTTGATAATTCAGTCGAAAATTCTGTTGAAACTACTGCATCTTATGTATTAAACAGCATTATTCATCAACCTTTTGAGAGTGATGCGCGTGAATTAAAGAGACAACTGAAAGAGCAAGGTGTTTTTCTTGAGTTAACCTTTCAAGATGGGTTGAGCTTTATTAGGGATAAAGACAAATTGGATCAAGTCGATTATATCATTCTTGATATAGACTTAAAACCTTATAATGATCCAAGCGAGATCAGTACTGATTTCTTGAAATTACTATATGACTTTGAAAAATATACAGAGGAAGATGAGTCATTAAAAAATGCTTGTAACAACTTAAAGAAAATAGCTGGTTTCTATTTATATACCGATTTAGTTGTTGAGTTAGGGTTTCCCAAAACACACATTTTGTTCTGCTCTAATCACGGCGAAAACACTATAGAGATACAAAATGCTTTTAAGACAGCAAAAATATCACTACCTCAAATTCACCAAAAGTCTGACCCTAAAGTTCAATTATGGGTAAAAGATCGTTACGATGAGCCTTACTCCCGATTACGCCGTGGGATCATAGAAGGATGTAAATATCTTAAAAAGTTAACCGAAGAAAAACTGCGTTTTAACAACTTTATTCAAGAGCAAGGTAAACAGGTTGATCTTCAAGATTTACATAATTATTTGGATGTCCTAGAAAATTTTCTGCCATTACGAGCGCCAACAGATAAAGCTGCGTTTTATAAACTCTTCGTTAGGACTTTGGCTCATGAGTGGGAATCTGCTAATCCTTGGGAATCACTAAAATCGGTAAGTCAAGAGATATTTGCCTTTGCTTCGATTATGAAAATGACTAGGAATTGGTTAGCTCATAGTCGTCTATTTGAAGATATTAATGAGCAGGATGTGACTTATTTGTTTATAGTTAATATGCGAGCTATGTTTTGCCTAGATGATAGCTTGTTGGGCTATGAGAATCATTTATTACAACTATTTGAGCCAATTTCTGCCAATGAAATTGAAAAGAAGATTGGCAATGAGAAACCTTTAACAAGGGAAATCCCATTAGAAAAAAATGGCTCTTCTGGGTTTAAGGGGATAAGTAAATCTAATGAGAAAGACAAGCTAATAGTCTAGAACGAAAATTTATAAAATTCAAAAAACCATAAGCCTGTCGTTTAATTAATTTAATGCGGTTATTAAGTCCCTCCATCACCCCACTAGTTGTACG
>DCSN01000207.1 GCA_002325645.1 Pseudanabaena sp. UBA1465 | reverse complement strand
GATGAAGAGAGGATTTGATCTAATAAGTAAGTCCACCTAAAAAAACAGAATACCCAGATACCCGACTTCGCAGAAGTTGTCGGGTATCTAAGAGAAGATTGATTTTATTGCATTTTACTTCTTCCTTCTTCCTTCTTCCCGTTTCCTGAGCGTAGTCGAAGGGCCTTCTTCCTTCTTCCTTCTGCTATAGCTTTTTTTCTATCCCAAATTTCTCCGATTCCATAGAAAATTACCAGGCAGCCAAAACTGAATAGAAATCTTCTATACTAGCAGTAGAAGAGGGCAGTTAGGACTCTCAGATTGCTAAAACCTTTGAAATACAAGGATCTTACTCCTGACTCCTGACTCTTGACTATCGACTTATTCCTCAATAATCTCCACTAAATCTTCAATCATCACATCAAAAGCTCGCGCTAATTTGTGAAGGGCGGTAAAATCAACCATGGATATGGACGATCGCCTCGCATAGGTTGTGATCGTGCTGTATATTACACCAGAACGATCGGCAACCTCTTTAAATGTCCAGCCCCTCTCGGCGGCTAGTTCTCGAACTTTGATTCTGACTAAACCCATACTTGACAAACTATTCACGTGCGTTTATAATCATAGCATCTAAAACGGCCGATCGCCTTGAAGTCTCGAAAACAGACTCCTGACGACCTATTAAGCTTAATCTGGACAGATGGTCTCTGTCTTGTACACTTACAATCGATCAATGCACTACCATGATATCAGAAAATCAGTCAAGCTCCTCGGCGATCGGCGAATCAAAAATTATTCATAAATCCACCTCGGTTGTGAATCCGCGATCGAGATTTGTCACCGAAGAAACAGTTGCACTCTTATTCAACATCTCACCCGAACAGATTTACCGGATCGAATGTTGTCACTACATGGTATATGTTCACGCCCAAGGAATCAGCCGATTTGTCAGCTACGCCGATTTCCCCCCAATTGTAGAAGTAAATCCCCCCACATCTGAAGATTTTACCGGATGGTACAAACGCTGGAATACCAAGCAAGCACCTCAGTTTTGGACGCAATTCTATACCTACAATTTCAAAAATGCTTTTTCAGTTGACAGCTTACTTGAGTGGGGAAAATTGGTAGGTACTATTAAATCGGTAATTGCACTTTCAGCGCTACAACAGCTACGGGATGTTTACGCCCAAGAAAAAGATTTGATGGAGAATTTTTAAAGAGTTTTTAAGCGTAAGGTTTTAATTACGCGATCGCGAATTTGTCGCTTAAAACTTTTCCGCTAGATTGCTGTTATTCGCTGGAGGTGATTTTGAGCGATCGCTTTGATCCGGGTGAATTAGCGGCGGATGATTTGATGGAATTAGAGATGGGATTTAGGTGTTAATTTTTGTGAGTTTTGAGTAAAAATCTTGATGTGGTAGCTATATTAGGTGAAAGCGATGGTGTTAAAATCATATTACCATCGGGATCATTCCTCAGTTAAAAAAGTTTGGGTTTTGACTCCGGGCGATCGCGGAATGCTGGGAAATGCTTGTGTAGCAGCTAGAAGTATAAATCAGGATTGACCATGAGCAACGACGATTTGCAAGTCCGGGTGAAACATTTTGCTGCGCTGAAATCTAAGTATCAAGCAACTAAATATGAAGATTCATCACCATCGAGTCTTCTCTATCTCATTCTGCGAAAAGCTGATTTAGAATTTGAAATTACTGAATTCGAGTGGAATTGGTTACTAGATCATGAGCTTTTGGAAACAATGGAGGCGATCGAGTATGAACCCCAACGTAGAGCAGAAGAACTCCGAAAACTCGATACAGAATTTTCTCAACTCAAGTCTAAGTTCAAAGTCACCAAGCGTCACGATTTGCGGCTATCTAGTCCTTTGTATCCTATCCTTTGGAAACTTGACTCAGAAAATCAGCTAATTGACTTAGAAGTTAATTATCTAAAAGAGCAAGGACTAACTGAGACGCTAGCGATTGCTCAAGAGATGGCACAGTTTGCAGCCCTCAAGGATAAATACAAAGCGACTAGATATCAAGGTGCTTTTCCTGATAGTCCGTTGTATAAAATTCTGAATAAACTGGAAGCAGGAGAGCATTTAAGCGATGCTGATTCTAACTGGATTCTAACTAACGAATTGCTAGAAACACTTGAAATTTATTGGCAAGTAGAGGCAGAAAAAGAAGCTAATTTTTCCCATCTTAAGGCTAAATATCAAGTCAGTAGGAATCAGGGTAAATTTGCCGATAGCCTTCTATATCCTATTCTGCAACAAGTTGATTCAGAAGAATTGCTGAATGAATATGAAATCAACTGGCTAGTGCAGGAGAAACTGTTTGAAATTGTTACTATCAATCAGCAAAGAGCGGAAAAGTGGAAATTTGCTAGATTGAAAGTTAAGTACAACGCCAATCAATATGAAGATTTATCGCTTTCTAGCCCTCTTTACAAAATTCTCCAAAAGCTTGAAGGAAATAATCAGTTAGAGGAGGCAGAAATTGGCTGGCTGCAAAAACAAAGGCTGACTGATACTTTGACAATTGCTAATGAAAATTATGCTACCTTCCTCAAGGATAAAATAAAATCAGGAGAAGATGTGAATGAGTCAGAGGTTAAATGGATAAAACTTAACGACCGTAAAGATATCCTTGCTTTTTTAGAGCAAAAACACTTTGCAGCACTCAAGGCTAAGTATCAGTTTGTAGACCTAAGAAGTGAAATACCGCGCGAAACTATTTACGAGATTATGCTGCAATTAGAGGAAGGAAAAAGACTCGATCGCTTGATGGTTGCTCAACTAATAGTTAATAAGCAGCTATCCCCTGATGGAAAAATTGCTAAAGCTCACCACACGCTTGAAGCAACTTTTTACGAACAGGAGTACAAGCGTACTGGCAATAAATGGAACTTGGTCAGTGCTAGCAGTGATTGGCGCAAGGCAAAAAATCCCCAAAAAGCATCGGAACTGACAAATAATTTTAATTTCAACAAAATACCAGGAGATGAACTCAAATCAGCATTGTTAACGACTAGAGGTACAGCCTTCCGAGATGTTGAAAATTTCAGTGAGGCAGAAAAGTGTGCAAAACAAGCTATTGACTATTGCCCTCACGGTTATGAACCTTACCTTCTCATGGCAACAATTTGTAAGAGGCAAGAGAAATACGAGGACTATGTATTTTGGGAAAACGAGGCAATCAAACGCGGCGCTGAACTGGGAGATGAGGATTACGAGCTCAAACGAATGGTCAAAAATATCAAGGATGAGGTCAAGCTTCAAGAAGTTGTAGAGTATCTTCTGAAAGAAGATCCGCGTCAGTATGCTTGGGCGAACTCTTATCTAAAGCAGCAAAAAGACAAAGGTAAGTGATATCAATTCCGGTTGCACTCAGACATGATAGGTCGGACACGAAAATGCCGTTTTCCTACCCCGATTAATTGTAGGGAAACGGCATTGCCCATTGGTGTCAACTTAAGACTAAAACCCTTGATAAATCTCGTTTTTACCTAAGTCTAGATCCCCCTAAATCCCCCTTAAGAAGGGGGACTTTGATCCGACTCTT
>DCSN01000130.1 GCA_002325645.1 Pseudanabaena sp. UBA1465 | reverse complement strand
TGTGGTGAAGAAGCCGTGTTACTCGTACTTGCTAGTAAGGCTGCTAAGCAAGGTTTATTGATGTTGGAGATCAAGCGTGTTACGGGTGATCTCAAAGCGGCTCTTGCTTAACCTGCTATAGAATATTCCCCTATACAGCCTATTGAGGTTTTATGTATTGATAAATTTTGAGAAAGATTGCTTAGCAATCTTTCTCAAAATTTATCTGGGTTTCAAGAAAGCGTAAAGCGCAGTCACGGTGATGTTGACGGGATGAGATGACAGAAATCTATGGAAATTATGCGTTTGGTTGTGGCTGGTACAGTTGGAGCGGGGAAATCAACTTTTATTCGGACTGTGAGCGAAATTGAGGTCGTCGATACCGATCGCCTTGCTACGGATGAAACAGCAGAAATAAAACATAAAACCACCGTAGCCATGGACTTTGGGCGATTGACCTTCGGTCCAGATATGGCTCTACATATTTATGGAACTCCTGGCCAGCAACGCTTTGACTTTATGTGGGATATTCTCATTCGTAAAGCCCATGCGTTTATTTTGCTGGTGGCCGCCCATCGCCCCCATGAGTTTCGCTATGCGCGGCGAATTCTGAGCTATTTAAATCGGCGAGTTAAAATTCCTTATATTATTGGTATTACCCACATGGACTGTGAAGGTGCATGGTCAAGTGAGAATATCAAACTGGCATTAGGTTTTGTCGATTCTAAAAGTCAACCACCTGTGGTTATTTTGAATGCCGATGATCGAGATACGGTTGTTCAAGCGATCATTGAGTTGGTGCAATACTATATGTCTATGAGATAGTCCGAAAGAAATATCGTTATGGCAATTACAGGCTCTTTATCCGAGTTTTCCCTCCCAGAGATATTCCAGTTTTTAGATCAGGGACAAAAAACTGGAATATTAACAATTAGAGATCCGCAAGATGTAAAGACAGGCAAGCCATTTTTACGCCATATTTGGCTGATGAATGGAAGGGTTGTGGCAGCAGGCGATCGCCTAGATAATCGTGGCTTAGCAAGGTTAATTGAGCAAAGAGGATGGATCACCGAAGCTAATCGTCAAGAAGTTGAGCGCTTAATTCAAGAAAATGTCCCTTTAGGGCTTAACCTCAAGTCCTTAGGAATATTGCAACCCGATCAACTCAAATTACTGTTTAGTGTGCAGGTGTTAAGGCAAGTCTGTTCATTATTTCAAGTGGAGACAGGTCAATTTCGGTTTGAGGCAAATATTAATCTGCCTAAGGCGGAGATGACAGGGCTAAGTTTGCCTGCGACGGAAACCACTTTAATGGGATTACGCAGTCTCAAAGACTGGCAGGTGTTACAAAGCAAGCTGCCCGATCCCAACTCGACATTGTTTAAACTTACGGCGGATCAACCCCATTTACGTCTGGATGCGAGTGAGACTCAAGTATGGCAACTTGGAAATGGTTCCATGCATCTCAAAAAAATGGCAGAACACTTGCAAATGTCTGTGCCCAAAATTCAACAAATAGCCTTCCGTTTGATCGTAGTGGGATTAGTGGAAGAAGTTCCTGATATTGACATGGGTATGGCAAACAATAGTGACGATACGCTATCTGTAGATGGTGATACTAGTGGTCAGTTAGTCAGTTCTTCAGCACGCACCGAGGTTAGTAATTCCTTTTTGCAAAGTCTAGTCGGATTTTTGCAACACAAGGTTTAATCAGCGATCGCTGAGAGTGGTAATAAAAAAGGGCGGCGCGAAGTGCCACCCTTTTTTATTATCTGTGGCGCACGCTGCGCGTGCGCCACAGTTTTTTAATTATGCCTAGCTACTTAGTACTACACTTGATAAAGAAAGTTTTGGGTAAGGCATTGTCACTTAAAGGCAAAAGTATCGCGATTACGGGTGCTTCAGGCACGATGGGCCGGGCGTTGGTGGCTGAACTGAGCAAACGCGAGGCTCAGATCATTGCATTAACTAGTTCACCTGATGTCAGCTTTGGATCTGATCAAAAAGTGGAAGTACTGACATGGCAGATTGGGCAGGAAATGGAACTGCGCGATCGCCTAAAAAATGTAGATATTTTGATTCTCAATCATGGCATTAATGTATTGGGAGCTAGGGATTCGGAATCTATTTATAAATCCTATGAGGTGAATACTTTTTCGGTTTTCCGTTGGATTGATGTGTTTTTAGGAATAGTTGCCGAATCTAAGGATGCCGCCAGCAAAGAAATTTGGGTAAATACTTCTGAGGCTGAGGTCAATCCTGCCTTGAGTCCTTTATACGAACTCTCAAAACGGGCGATCGGTGATTTGGTGACATTGCGCCGCCTCGATCGCCCTTGCACCATTCGCAAACTGATTTTAGGCCCTTTTAAAAGTGAGCTTAATCCCTATGGGGTGATGTCGGGTCGTTTTGTGGCTTGGGCGATCGCCTTTTTAGCAGAATTAGGGCTTCACGATATTATCGTCACGATTAATCCGATTACCTTTATTACTTATCCTGTCAAAGAATTTTGGCGATCGCTATATTTTCGATTATTCTCTCGCCGTAACTCCTAGAATTGATCCTATGAATCCTCTATTGCAAACAGAAATTTATCAGTTTATTCGTGAAATTGGTCAAAAAGCGATTCGTCTAAGGGAAGCAGGTTTTCAAGTCGATGAGAAGGGCTTTGATGATTATGTAACCAATGTCGATCGCGAACTGGATCATTTACTCAGCCAGAAATTTCAATTATGGTTCCCCGATGACGTGGTGATTAGTGAAGAAAACTCGCGATCGCAGGAACTATGGCAACAGTATTCTGAGGCAAATCAAAAATATTGGTTTATCGATCCCATTGATGGCACGGATGACTTTATTCATGGGCGAGAATTTTATTCGGTGATGGTCGGTATGCTAGAAGCATTTCAGCCTGTACTGGGTTGGATCTACGCACCGAAAAGCGATCTTTTATATTTTGGCGGCACTGCCATTAATGGTCTGTTCACCGTCACCAATGGTAATGTCCCTGAAGTTCTCTATGCTTGCCCGCCCATTGGCGCAAGCGGCGATCGCGTGATTGTCAGCAAAAAAGATGATCTTGCCTATGGTAATGCCATTCGCGCCGCCGTTCCTAATGTGGATTTCTATAGCCTTGGTAGTTTCGGTTTGAAAGTAATGGAAGTTGTCCAAGGTCGGGCAAGTGCCTATATTTATCTCAATCGGCGCGTTAAACTCTGGGATACGGTGGGTCCTTTGGCGATCGCTAAAGCCGCAGGGCTGGTTTGTTGCGATCTATCAGGTCGAGAAATTGGATTTGGCTATGACGATATTCATCCTGAAAAGCTGACTCACCATCAACTAATCGTGATTGGCTGGTCAAAATTTATCGATCAATATCTGGCGGCGATCGCCCAAGAACTTGATACCAATACAAAACTTCGCATTTTTCTATAGCGATCGCCACTCTCATTAGTTTCGGCGCGAAGCGTCGCAACTAACTAAAAAAGCCCAAGAAGCTTACTTAGCAAGCTTCTTGGGCTTTTTTTAGTACATAAAATCTTGCGAAGCAAGACTTTTACTACTAGTAACAAGAAAAAATTAAAGCAAGCCAGTATTTGTATTTGGCTTACCTGTAGCTAGTTCAACCTTAATAATCTTGCCACCCATTTTCATAATGCGTTGCTGCTCCGCGAACCAGTTGTCATAGGACACTAGCTTCGTGAAATAGGTATTTTGCAATTCTCGTTGGGTACGAATACGAGTTTGGCTAGGTACAACAGCAGTGATTTTAAAACTCCGCATAGCGGCAATCTCCTTCAGAGCCAGTGATATTAAAAATAGATTACAAAGACAGATTTTAGCGTCATTTAATAAGCGTTGGCGGCGACATAGGAAGCCAAAGCCACCCATCGCCGCCGCCTTGTACATATTAATTAAATTAATTAGAAATTAAATTAAGAAATAAATCGCAACAAACGCCATATCAGCAATTAGCTTAAGCCAGAGCTGATGTAGTCAAGGTAAATACCCAATTCCTTACCAGCGTCAGAACCAACGATGCTAGCAGCAACTTCCTTGATCGCTTGAATTGCTTGAATGGTGGAAACTACAGGTACTCCAAGAGAGCTGTAGGTTTCTTTCAAGCCGTTAAGTACGCGCTCATCAAGAATAGATGCATCGCCAGCAAGCATTGCATAGGTTGCATAGCGGAGGTAGTAGTCGAGGTCGCGGATGCAAGCTGCATAGCGACGGGTGGTGTACATGTTGCCGCCGGGACGGGTGACATCAGAGTACAACAAGGACTTAGCAACAGCTTCTTTAACGATGGTTGCAGAGTTAGCAGCGATCGCTTGAGATGCACGAACGCGAAGTTCGCCAGTTGCGAAGTAGTTCTTTAGCTTTTCCAAAGAAGCTGCATCAAGGTACTTGCCTTGAACGTCGGCGGAATTGATAACCGAGGTAATTGCGTCTTGTGCCATTTTTATATGTTTTTTTTTAGGTTTGCAATTAATTTTTGAATTTAGAAATTAAGAAATTTGAATTGTCTTAAAACAAGCTATAAGTCATTTTTATAGAATAGGTTTTAAAACAAAACAAGAATCGTCTTACTGCAATGCACCGATTACATAATCGAAGTAGTAACCAGCTTCTGCCGCATCTTCACCAGATAGTAAAGATGATGCTGCATTCTTCAGACCGCGCACACCTTCAGAAACGGCTCCGATAGGAGTACCGAGAGATCCGTACATTTCTTTAACGCCAACTAGACCAATTTCTTCGATTGGGGTTACATCACCAGATACAACTCCGTAAGTTACGAGGCGGAGATAGTAGTCAAGGTCACGCAAGCAAGTTGCGGTTAGCTGTTCACCGTAGGCATTTCCACCAGGAGAAACAACATCAGGACGCTTTTGGAAAAGTTGATCGCCAGCTTGCTTAACAATGCGCTCGCGGGATTCAGTCAAAGTTTGGGCAATGCGAAGACGACGCTCACCAGAGGTTACAAAGCTCTTAATGCGATCTAGTTCCCCAGGGCTGAGGTAACGTGCTTCAGCATCTGCATTCACGATGGACTTCGTGACTACGCTCATTTAATTTTTCTCCAATCAAAAATGTGAATAAAAACGATTGATGTGATGCCGTACCATGCAGATTGCCTTTTACTTTAGAAAAATCCTAGGGAAATTACTAAAGTTGTTTAAAGGGTTCTCTGACATGGAGGGTTTCTTTGTCAAAGCAATGATTACCAGAACATTTTGAATCATTGCGTTGTCCACAAGCTTTTCTTCATCACACTTCTTAACATTTGCTATGTTAGCATTAGTGTTCAAAAACAAGATCAATTGGTTTGAAAGTGTTGTTATCAAAAGGTTTTAGCTTCTGACAGCAATTATGAAATTGCGAGCGTAAATTTTTTGTTTTTGGTGAACCTGACGCTCAAAGCGATCGCAAAGCAATGGCTCCTATAGAAAAGCGCCCCACGGGGACGCTTTTTTATAGCTATAACAAAAAGTCGGACATTGCTCCTGCGATGCGGTTGAGATAGGGGGATGGATCGAGAGCTAACCAGCCATCACCCGAAGGAACCATGATTTCAAAGTGTAAATGGGGCCCTGTTGAGCGCCCTGTCGAACCAACAATACCGATTTGCTGACCTTGAGCGATCTGCTGACCTTGGGATACATAAATAGCTTCTAAATGGGCGTAGCGTGTGCCTGTAGAGCCATGATCTAACTCAATTAGATTGCCATAGCCATCGCCCCAACCTGCAAAATCAACCTGTCCTGCTTTGGCAGCAAGTACAGGGGTTCCGAAGGGTGCGCCGAGGTCGATACCGCTATGAAATGACCAAATTGCGGTGACGGGGTTGATCCGCCAGCCATAGCCAGAAGTAACGGGAACGGGGTATGGCAATGGATATCCCCCCGTTTGCATGATCACAGTGGGATTGTCGGAACCTCTAGAGGCGATCGCAGGATTGAAGGGAATAGGATCGGGTTTCCAGATTGCCCCAGGCACAAAGACAACCTTGGGCTTTTGTTGGCAGCCATTGCGCTCGAAGAGGACATCGGCCCGAATATTATATTTTTTGGCGACGGTGGTGTAATTTTCTTCGTTCTTGAAGCGATAGGTCAAGCCGTCCAGAGGCGGGATTGATAGGGTTTGCCCCACATTGACGCTACCATTACGCACTTCGGGGTTTAGCCCCATTAAGGTTGCCGTTTTGAGATTATATTGTTTGGCGATCGCCTCCAGAGTCTCGCCTTGCTTAACTTTGTGCTGGGTGAGATCATCAAGGGTCGGTTTGCCACATAGTTCTTCTGCTTCCTTGGCGTTGGACTCATCGGCGGGAGTAGTGGGCTTAGATACGGTGGCAAGAGCAGGTAGGGGCAATAAACTGGCGATCGCGATCACGAAAAGAGAAATTTTCCAAGCAGGCTTCATGGACTGTTACTTAGCAATATGGTTAAGGTTAATTAATTAAGTTCGGAATTAAACAAAAAGCAACAAAATATGAAGAATTATTATAAAAATCTTCACAAAGAAAATGCATAGTTATTTTTGCAGCGATCGCGCCTTATGAATACCGCCAATCTGGTGAGTTAAGAACTTGTCATTTGATGAATAACCATTTTTTTGTGACCCTGTAAAGTCGTGTCACAAAAAATCTGGTTATTTTTAGGTTTGCGGCTAGGTTTGATAACTGCGATATATTTTTTAAGTATTGCTCAGGCATTATAGCGATCGGCAAAGCCCAAATTAGAGTTGCGGCGCAACTCTAATTTGGATTTCACAAAATATATCGGATTTATTTTTTATGACTAATATGCATCCTTTGTTGCCCAACGACATCAGTAAAGATCAGTTACAGACATTTTTAGATATTGCGACTGAGGCAGCTTGTGCAGGCGGTGCAGTACTCACATCCTACATCGGAAATCTCCAAGAGCAGGAAATTGAGGAAAAACGCCCAGGGGATTTAGTTACCGTTGCCGATAAAGAATCGGAAGCGAAGGTTCTATCAATTTTGCAGCGTCACTTTCCTGATCATGGCATTTTGGCGGAAGAGTCAGGAGTTTTAGGCAATAGTGAGAGCCGATATCTGTGGGCGATCGATCCCCTTGATGGAACAACTAATTTTGCTCATCAATATCCATTCTCATCGGTATCGATCGCCTTGTTAATCGATGGATTTCCTTCCGTTGGTGCAATTTATGACCCCTTTCGCAATGAAATTTTTCGGGCTGCCACAGGTTTAGGCGCAACCCGTAATCGTGTACCAATTCATGTTTCTAAAACGACAGAACTCAGTCGCAGTCTATTAGTAACAGGCTTTGCCTACGATCGCACCCTTGTTGAAGACAATAACTATGCCGAGTTTTGCCATTTCACTCACCTCACCCAAGGCGTAAGGCGTGGTGGTTCCGCCGCGATGGATTTGGCTTATGTTGCCTGTGGTCGCTTAGACGGCTATTGGGAGCGTGGCTTATCGCTGTGGGATTTAGCGGCTGGTGTGGTGGTAGTGCGCGAGGCAGGTGGCATTGTTACTGCTTACGATGGTAGTGAACATATTCCTAAATCAGGCAGATTATTAGCAACTAATGGTCATTTACATCAGCAAATGATTGATGAATTAGCGCTGATTAAGCCTTTACCCTTTAAGTTTCCCTTTGGGCGTTAGCGAAAAGAAATTAATCTGATTATTTTTGATTTAATTCATATTATAATAATTTTATGAGTTATAATTAGAGCAAATCAGATTTTCTGTCGCCAATATTTTTAGGTAAAGATTTGTGGGAATAATTAATAGCGAAAAAAAACGAGCGCTCACTATTTGGAATTACCAGTGTTTTACTGTTTTCTTTGATTTCTAGTATGGTAACTTTTGGTCAAAATTCAGATAGCTACGCCGAACCATACCGAAGCAATAGATATCAAAATAGCTATCAAGAGCTAGAGAGATACTATGCCTGTTTTATGATTCTATCTGATGGGACTTTTGTATCCCTCAATCCTCTGTGTAATGTTCTCGAACCTTCAGCGCAGGTAAGTACAAATTCTAAGCCGCCCGTTTACTCCACTTTTTCGACTGGAAGGTTTAGAGCCTATTATTTCAATGACAGTAATGGCAAGCCTGTCACGTCTTACAAAAATAATAATCGCTGAAGAAGTTGATCTTCCTAACTTTTGTATGGCGATCACCATTTGTGTTAGTGCAAAATCTTGTAATTTGTACTAACGCAAATGGCGATTGCTATGATATTTAGATGTGATATTTAAGATGTGAAGCTATGACTTTTGAAGAAATGCAAGCGTTGATTGCGGATATGCTGGCAGTCCAAAGAGAATTACAGGAAAGCCAGTTGCGATATCAAGAAAGCCAATTACGCGATCACGAGGACACTAATCGAAATCGCGAAGATATTTTGCTTTTAATTGAGCAAACTAAACAACTGTCGGCAGTACAGAGAAGCATCCAAGAAGATCAAATTCGCGATCGCCAAGACATAGAACTAATGTTAGAAAATGCTAAAAAGCAAGAAAGATTAATTGATCGCCTGATTGGTTACAGCCTTTCCTATGAGTCTGATAAATTGGACTTAGAGCAAAGAATGACTGAGTTAGAACGCAAAAGGGCTGAGAGAGATAGATGAGTAAGTCCAATCGATTCTTATTATCAGACGGGGCAGATGTATAAAAAAGATAAGCCATAAACTTAGTTACAAGTTACATTCTCTGCATGAGGTAGCATAGACAATCTTGGCGAACAATATCGGTATCGAGAGTTAGCATTGATGGCATCGCTGCAACTTTTAATTTAATTTCGCCGTTTTCGATTTGAAAAAAGCGATCGCTTTTTTCTTCACCATCTTCACTCATGGCTGACAAATAGGCGCGATCGGTTTTAGCTTTACCAAAGTTTGCCCCAATTGGTAATTCGCAAAAATTGAGGCAATCCATTCCGTTGGGAAAAGTGATGTCATCGTGAGGATTACCATCAAAACTGAAATTAATTTCTTCAGGGACTTTGACGATCGCCACAGTGTGAAATAAATTGATGTCGGCGATCGCGGAATCTGGCAAATTTGCAAAGCTTTCTAAATTTAAACAGGTCTCTACATATGCCAAGGCGTGGGCTGTGCCTTCAGGTAGATCGGGCTGTCCGCATTCCACGACAATGGAGGGGCAGAAATGTCCAAAGGCAAAGGACTGTACTGTTTTGGGACTGGTGTAATAAACAACGGTTTTGCTAAATAATCTCGCCAGTTTGCGAAAATCTTTTTCTAAATGCGTAATGCAGCCGTAATGAGGATTCCGACCCGTATTATTATGCACATCGATACTGGCAAATACCCCACGCGATCGCATTTCGTTTATTACCTGTTGCGCCATGTGATGCTCTGGCGAATCCCCTGTTTGCCAGATGCGATTATAGTCAGGTTGATTTGGCAAATGTCTGAGGCGATATCTGGCTGCTGAAATATTACCGATAAATATAGACAGCGATCTCGGCAAGCTTTGATTTTGGATAGGATTTTGATACTTGCGAAGTAATTCGCGCATAGCTAACCAACTCGTTGTTTCATTGCCATGCAACAAAATTGAAACAAATAACGGTGGCTGGCGATCGCCTTGTAAATGAATTAATGTGGGGCGTTCAAAGATTTTGTAAAGTTGATCAGACTCAAGATCAAGTAAACCTTCAGGCAAGCGATCGCAAATATCCAGCATGGCAAGCAAAAATTAAAAAATATCCAGACCTATATTTAAACTTAAATTAAACTCAAAAGGGAGAGGAGGCGCGATGCGCCTCCTCTCCCTTTTAAAGCAATTTAGGAGTACCAAACGACACTCCTAAATTTAAATGCAGGATAAAAAAATAATTGCACTTAACGAAAAATAAACAAGAATCTAGCTTAATTAAAAATTAGAAATTAAAAACCAAGAATTAAAAATTCGTAATTCGTAATTAAATAATTCGTAATTAGTAAGTTAGACCCATGCTGCGGCTGGTTTCAGCACCAAGATAGACACGGACGCTTAGGAAGTCAGTGGGGCAAGCAGTTTCGCAACGTTTGCAACCAATGCAGTCCTCGGTACGGGGAGAAGAAGCGATTTGAGCCGCTTTGCATCCATCCCAAGGAACCATTTCCAAAACATCACAAGGACAGGCTCGCACGCATTGTGTGCAGCCGATACAGGTGTCATAAATTTTGACTGCATGCGACATATTGCTATTGCTCCAATCAATATATGTACCTATCTCAAAAGAAAAAATAGGTATGGGATGTTTGAAATCAAGTTTATCGTAGTGGTTTACATTCAATGCTCAGATTGTGAGATAACTTAAAACAAATTAATATTTGAGGCAAAAACTAAGCTTTTAGATTAATTTTATTTACTTGTAGTAAAGAACTAACTTTTTGTGGTATGGCTTCGCCGCATCACAAAAAAGTTAGCATTAGGATTTGCTGCGCGGATATTCGGCTAAAACTTGCTTGAGATATTTACCAGTGTAGGATTTCTTGGCTTTAGCCACCTGTTCGGGTGTGCCTTCGGCAATCACCTCACCACCGCGATCGCCTCCTTCTGGTCCCAAATCAATAATCCAATCAGCACAGCGAATCACATCCAGATTATGCTCAATTGTGATGATGCTATTGCCCTTGTCAACGAGGCGCTGCATCACATCCAGCAATTTATGCACATCATAAAAGCTTAAACCCGTAGTCGGCTCATCGATTAAATAGAGGGTTTTGCCCGTGGCGCGTCTCGCTAATTCCGTAGCAAGTTTTACCCGTTGGGCTTCACCGCCTGAGAGCGTGGGCGCAGACTGACCGAGACGCACATAGCCTAAGCCCACATCCACCAGCATTCCCAATTTGGCATGGGCGGAGGGGATATTCTCGAAAAAGTGCATCGCTTCTTCGATGGTCATATCTAGCACATCGGCGATCGTCTTTTCCTTGTACTTAACTTGCAGCGTCTCGCGGTTATACCTTGCGCCTTTGCAGACATCACACTGCACATAGACATCGGGTAAGAAATTCATAGAAATGATGTTTACGCCCTGCCCCGAACAAGCTTCACAGCGTCCACCTTTGACATTAAAGGAAAATTGTCCCGCTTTGTAGCCACGAGTTTTCGCCGCCGTTGTCAGAGCAAAGGTTTCGCGGATCACATCGAATAGCCCTGTATAGGTAGCAGGGTTGGATCGCGGTGTGCGTCCGATCGGGGATTGATCGATGACGATGAATTTATCAAGATGATTCAGTCCCTTAACTTCATCTATACCTTTAGGAACTGGCACTTTACGAGAAAAATTATGTTCGAGGGCATGGTGCAGCAGGTCATTAATTAAAGTAGATTTGCCTGAGCCTGATACGCCTGTGATGCAGACCAATTCGCCCAATGGAATCTTGACATTAATATTTTTGAGATTATTCAAATAAGCATTGCAAATTTCTAAATGTTTGCCATTGCCTTCGCGCCGTTCCGCAGGTGTATAAATTTGCTTTTGTTTGGAAAGATAAGCTCCCGTGAGGGATTCAGGATGTGTCTCAATATCTTTAACGCTACCCTGTGCGACAACTCGCCCACCATGCACGCCTGCTCCTGGTCCAATATCAACGAGATAATCAGCCGCCCGAATGGTTTCTTCGTCATGCTCAACCACGATGAGGGTATTGCCGAGATCCCGCAGTTTGGTTAATGTGGCAAGCAATCGCGAGTTATCTCTTTGATGTAGTCCAATACTCGGTTCGTCCAATACATAGAGAACCCCTGTTAATCCTGAACCGATCTGGGTAGCAAGGCGAATCCGTTGGGCTTCGCCGCCTGAGAGCGACATGGTGGAACGGTCAAGGGTTAGATAATCTAAACCGACATCTAATAAAAATTGCAATCTAGCTTCGATTTCTTGCAATACCCGATCGCCGATTTGTCTTGTGCGTGAATCAAGATCAAGATTTTTGAGACGGTTTAAGCAAGTGCCAATGGGAACGGATACAAACTCAATAATATTAAAGCCGCCAATCCGCACCGCAAGGGATTCAGGCTTGAGGCGCGTACCTTCGCAAGTTGCACAGGGTTGCTCGATCAGATAATTCTCTAGCTTTTGCCGTTGCGATTCACCCGCCTCTTTATACTGCTGTTCCAGAATAGCGATCGCCCCTTCATAGCGTTTGTAATAGCCCTCAGCGCGATCGCGATAAAGGGAATCAGGCTTAATTAAAATCTTCTCCGTTGTGCCATGCAGAATAATATCAATTTGGGCTTGAGAAAGCTGTTCCCAAGGTGTATTAATTTCAAAGCCTGCATATTCACCGACACTAGATAGCAGCGAAATATAGTAGGTATGGGTTTTATCCGCCCAAGGTGCGATCGCGGCATATATGGGCAGAGAGGGATCGGGAACGATCAGTTCGAGATTAAAGGTTTTAATACTTCCCAATCCATGACAGGCAGGACAAGCACCATAGGGAGAATTGAAAGAGAACATACGGGGTGATAGTTCTTCCATTACCGCGCCATGTTCAGGACAAGCAAAGTTTTCAGAAAAAGTCAGAATACTACTTTCTTGCTTAGATTTCTTGCTCCCCTCTCCCTCTGGGAGAGGGGTTGGGGGTGAGGGATTTAAAATCTCTACCATCGCAATCCCTTCCGCACGTTTTAAACAAGTAGCGAGAGAATCGGTTAAACGCTCTTGAATATCATCCTTGCGAACTAGGCGATCGACCACGATTTCAATATCATGGAGTTTATTCTTATCGAGTTCGATATTGTCGCTCAGTTCCCGCACTTCACCATCAATGCGAACTCTGCCAAAACCTTCGGAAGCAAGACTAGCTAACAATTTTTTATGGGTTCCCTTTTTGCCACGAATTACAGGCGCGAGTAATTGGAAGCGCGTGCGATCGCTTAATTCCATAATCGTATCAACCATGTGATCGATACTTTGGGGCGCAATATTGCGATCGCAGATCGGGCAGTGGGGCGAACCAGCGCGACCAAATAATAATCGCAAATAGTCATAGATTTCTGTGACCGTGCCGACTGTCGAGCGCGGATTATGGGAAGTGGATTTTTGATCAATGGAAATCGCAGGGCTTAAGCCCTCGATGTAGTCCACATCAGGCTTATCGACTTGTCCTAAAAATTGCCGCGCATAGGCACTGAGCGATTCCACATAGCGGCGCTGACCTTCGGCAAAAATCGTATCAAAGGCGAGGGATGATTTGCCAGAGCCAGATACACCTGTAAACACGATCAGGCGATCGCGGGGAATTGTCAGGTCAACATTTTTGAGGTTGTGCTGTCTCGCACCTCTAACATGGATGTGGGTATGGTCTGGCATAGGTCAGGGCTAATCATCAAGATTTGTTACTAGTCTAGGTGATCACCGTGATATTTGGCAGATGACAACGCTTTGCGCTCAAACCCGAACCAAGAAATTTTTTGAAAGTGTTGCTTTGCAACACTTTCAAAAAATTTCTTGGTTCGCTTAATCAAAAATTGCTGTATCAAACCGTCAAGGTACTTTTAGCGATGTTCATATGAAATACGATCAGAGGTTCACTTAAGCCTTTTAAATTTGCAGAACTCTGTTTGTATTGATAATTTTCTGTGGCGGCGATCGCCTGTGCATGACTGAGCAATGATTCTGTGAATACGATGTCGTTACCTTGGCTAAGTCCTTCCACTCTGGCGGCAGTATTTACCGTTGTGCCGAAGTAGTCCGATCTGTCATTGAGATTAACGCTAATACAGGCTCCCGCATGAATCCCCACTTTGAGAATGAGATGCTGTTCGGTGGAGGCAAATTGTTGATTAAAATATTGCATGGCTTCTTGCATAGCGATCGCGGCTTTTAGTCCATCCTCAGGTACGGTAAAACTTGCCATAATTGCATCGCCAATGGTTTTAATTACGGCTCCATTGTGGCGATCGACAATTTGAAAGAGAAGATCGAAATGCTGACGCACTAAGCTATAGGCTTGGGAATCTCCCCTTTGAGCATAGAGAGCCGTCGATCCAGCTAAATCTGTGAATAGAAGCGTGACCTGTCGAATTAATAAACTTTCATTAGGCGGTATGGTTTCGCGGGGAAATAGCTCCCGAAAAATCTGCAAAGTTAACAGCCGATGTCCCGAAACCACTCCATACTTAGCATCGATTTGATTCCGAAACTCAGGATCATTGGCTTCCTTAGGTAGCGATCGCAATCTCTCGTCAATACTAAAGGTAACTCGCACCTGTTGATCGGCATCCGACTCATGCTTATGGTGGCAAGCAGGACAAATATGCCATGTTCTTAACTTTCCCAATTGTGTTGCCGCAAAGTCAATTCCCTGACAACAGGGACATTGAATATCCCAATTCAGGGTAACGATTCCTTCTTTCAGGGCAATTACCAGCAGATTCAGGGTTTCACGCTCTGAGAGTTGTAATTGCTCCGCAATCAAGCGCGGGTTGGTGTGATAGAGCGATCGGTGATCGGGATTTTGTAAGAAAGAAAGAAAATTTGACCGTTCGCGATCGCCTATATCATGCTTCGTTAAAGACTTGACGGCTTCAGCGATCACCTTATGGTTACGTTTATCAGAATTAAAAATTTTGAGCATAGTTATATTTCACCTATCGCTGATGCGATGAATTTGATAGTTCACGACCTGATGCGTCTCAATCGTACTTCTCAAAAGTTCTAATATCCATTCGCAAAATGGCTGTGTTATGTTGTGGCGGTTTTCTCCTTACTATGAAATCGTTATTCCATTTATTCGGATCGAGTTCGTAGACTGCAATGATTTTAACCAATGGACATTTAGGATAGCTGCTTTGGATATGGATTATTTTACCAGTCAGATGATAAACTGACTTTATATCTCAACATATATAAGCATATGTCTGTTACTGATTTATTGCCAAATCTTCAAAAATTGTCCCGTGCAGATAAGTTTCTAGTGATGCAGTTTTTGTTGGTTGATTTGTCTAAAGAGGAAGGCGTAGAAAACTTGCTAGAACCTTTTCAGAATGGGGCTGTCTATCCTGTTTGGTCGCCCTATGATAGTCATCAAGCTGCTCACCAGTTAATGCAACTTCTAGAAGAAGATTCTATTAAAGCAGGATAATTATGCTTGACGCTAAAAAGTTCGCGTTTGTTCGGCAGGAAGATCGTTATGGTGTGGTCGATCGCGTTCCATATTTACCATTACGGCTCATCCATAAGGAGTCTGTGCTTGAGGTGTCTGGTTTGTTGGATACTGGTTCAAGCGTGAATGTTTTGCCGTATGATTTAGGCGTGCAACTTGGAGTGATTTGGGAAAATCAAACCACTGAAATTGTTTTGAGTGGAAATCTTGCTTTGCTGAAAGCGCGAGGTTTGGTACTGTCAGCAAAGGTAAGTGATTTTGAGATTGTGCGATTGGCGTTCGCATGGACTCTTTCTAATGAGGTTCCGCTTATTCTTGGGCGTTCAAACTTTTTCTGTGAGTTTGATGTTTGCTTTTATGCTTCACAAGCTTCTTTTGATATTCGTCAAATCGGTAAGTCTCGCAAATAATAAAAGCGATCGACTTTTTCTCCATCACCCTTATCTCTTCCCAAATGCAGATATTGTCTGTGTTAATTTTCTAATCATCACTTTGCTGATAAATACGAATGCGTCCACGTTGAATGATCCAGAGTTTGCCTGTAATATCTTCACGTTCTAATCCATTAATTAGAGTCTGAATCGCATCTGTGAGATCGTCTATAGTTGCTCTAGGAGGTAATCTTAGAACAGCTATTCCTTTATATTGTGAAGGTACATATTGTAGAGGATTGCTAAAGTCTAAGTCGAGAGTAACCAGACAGCGATCTTCTTGTTGGCAAACTTTTATGACGGTGGGATCGGAAGCTGAGGTTAGTCCTTGTTCAAGGACAGTAGAAACATCGTAGCCTGCTTGTTTTAGCTGGTTGATGCCCCTTTGACCAATGTTCTCATCTAGTTTGAATTTCATGCTGATTTCTCGATGGGAATATCAACATAGCGATCGCTTGACATAGCTGCTCCGTAGGCAATACAGGCATAAATATCTTCTGGTTGCAGTTGGGGATAGTCTTCTAGCAATTCAGGGATACTAGTACCGTTAGCTAGAAAATCAAGGATTAGGGATACCCAAATACGATGTCCTCGAATACATGGTTTCCCGAAGCAGATATTTGGGTTAACTGTGATGCGATTGAGAAGTTCTACTCGTTTCATAACTTTTTTTGATTTTAATTAGGTTGTATAAATCGGTAAATCTCGCAAGTAGAAAAAGCGATCGCCTTTTCTCCCATCACTCTTATCTCTTCCCAAATATCTTAGGCTAATGAGAAAACGTCAATGGCGATCGCTCTGACTGGTTTGGCTTGGCTGTGAAGCATAAGGCGAATTTGTTCTGTTGTTTGGCGGCTAAAGGTTTGTTCTCCGCATTGATTGCAAACTTTTGTGGGAATATGCTCGACTAAAACGGGTTTGCCCGAAATATAGAAAATTTCATCAATCAGTTCGTTGTGAATTTCACTTGAACCGCATACATGACATTTATTCATTTTATTTTCTCCTTGTAAATTGAATCCATTGATTAGGATCTACCTTTCATAATGGAACTTACAACTAATAATTGTCACAGCATCTTCATTAATTCTATAAACCAAGCGATGCTCATCAGTAATTCGCCTTGACCAACACCCCTTTAGCTCATATTTAAGCGGCTCAGGTTTACCAATACCACCAAAAGGATTGCGTAAGATGTCATCAATCAAGCCAACAATTTTGCCGTAAACTTTCTTATCTTCCTTTGCCCAGTTATTAAAATCCTGAAACGCTTGCGGCTCAAATACTATATTTCTCATGCCATTCCTCAGCCGAGAACGTTACCAATCCTTCACCCTTTTCTACATTGGCGATCGCCTCAAATAATCTTTTGGCATTAGCAGCATTGGACAGCAAATATTCCGTTTCGTCTTGATGATCAACCAATAAAATCACCTCAACTTTTGTACCTTCTATTAGCTCTGGGGTATAAAGTTCAATTTTGCCATCTTTGCCCACAGTTCCTATTTGCTTTATTGCTGTTACCATTGGCTACACCTATCCATAGTATTTGCATTATAACGGAAAATGATTAGATTTACATAAAATTTTAGTTTTGTGTATCACATGGTAAGTCTCTCAAATAATAAAAGCGATCGCCTTTTCCTCCATCACTCTTATCTCTTCCAAAATATCTTAGGCTAATGAGAAAACGTCAATGGCGATCGCCTTTCATGTCAAAAAGAATCATTACGGAGTCGTTCTATAGCATTTTTGAAAGGTTCTATTTCGTTGGAACATAATCGATAGATTTCTTCGGCATCAATACTAAAGTAATTATGAGCCAGTATATTTCTCAATCCCTTAATCCCTGACCAATCAATATCAGGATATTGCTCAAACAATTTCGGATCAATGAATTTATCAAGTTTCTGTGTGTTTTCACCAATCGCAACTAACATCATGGCGATCGCATCAAGGCGATCTAGCCCATCGTCATTACGAATAAAGTCATAGGCTGTGCCGATCCCAGAAAAACGGCGTTCAATTCTCCTAATTCCTTCTTGAATTTCTAAAAATAATTCTAAAAGCATTGAGCGATCATGCATATACAGCCTCACGATCGATTCGCGCTTTTAGATATTTATTCATTCCATACCAATATCGAATCACATCAACTTTTCTCCCAAATTTTGCTTCTAATTCAATTTTGAGGTTAACTCGCTTTAAGATATTTGGCTGCATATCTACAACAATATCAATATCACTATTCTCATTTGCTTCATTTCTTGCGATTGAGCCGAAGACACCAATTTTGTTGACTTCATAGAGAGTAGCCAAATCATCTTTTAGGGAGCTTAACTCGCTCAATATACTCTCTTTATCTAATGAATTTACAATCATTATAAACACCTTTTTGGGAAAGAATATAGTAATGATATATTTTACCATAACCAGAGATCGCCATACTCCTAAATCCATAAATCCTAACTCTCATCGCATGGTAAGTCTCGCAAGTAGTAAAAGCGATCGCCTTTTTCTCCATCACCCTTAACTCTTCCCAAATATCCCGCCAATGGTGAAGAAATTACACGTTAGATATTGTCCTCTCTAAGGATCACCTCTATGTCCTCACCAAGCAGTCGTGCAATCTCCTCATAGTCAACAGTTTGACCGCCAGACGTAATCCAACCACCATTAATAGTTCGGAGGCACTCCCTCTCTTCATCGTCTGTAGCATCTTCTAGTATTGCAAGTAACTTTTGCCACGCTTCATAGGAATGATCATCTGAGGTGGCTATTTGAAGAGCTTTATCAATATTTGTCATTTTATTTTTTGTGTTACTAAATTTGAATTTATCAAGGGTTAATTCTACCATTTCTAGAGATTTTAATCATGACATGATTAATAACTATTGATTAGCTTTAATTAAATCGGTAAGTCTCGCAAGTAATAAAAGCGATCGCACTTTTTCCCTCCCTCTTCAACTCTTCCCAAATATCCCGCCAATGGTGAAGAAAGCTCGATTAATATTTCTTTTAGTTCTTCTGGTTTTAGCTTGCGAATTGGATTAGATCCAGCATATACACCAAAAAGAACGTTAATATCGGCACTTTCTAAACCGTTATTCTGTAAGAAATTTTTGACTGTTTGAACTACTTGTGAACGCAAGTTAATTTCTGCAACAACTTTTTCAATATAATTATCAATTGCAGTTTCATTTTGACCTGAAACAAGATACTTCCTTAGCTCTATAAGGTCTATACAGCCTTGATAAGTGGCATGAAGTTCGACCAGTTTTTGTAAGCTTGTGGGATGAATAATTGACATATTATTAGCCTTCGCTGAGTCTAAAAGTTGTGAAGTAGGTTTACCAGATCCAATAATCAATCTAACTGTGCCAGAGGCATTAAAAAGATAATTTTCTCTTATCATTCCGAGATTGAGAAGTTGAACGGCTGTATTGTTCGGAATACTTTTGCCAGCTTTACATTCTCCAAAAAGAGGATAGGGCTTTAGGCAAAGTAGATCTAATCCGCCAGCACCTCCTTTGTGGGAATAGTCAATCGTAAAGCCTAAAAACTCTAATGCTTTCTTTGTGACATCTTCAAATTTTGTACCTGCATGAATAGCAATTAGTTTTTTGCTGTTTTCGCCAAGGGTTATAATGTCTTGTTTTTTAATCCAATCAGGAATTATTTGTTGATTGGAAGATTCGATTTTCAAAAAAGCTTTAATATGCTCATTTAGTAATTTTCCTTTAGAGTTGTCTAAAGATAATTTGTTAACAGCAATTTGTAGAATTTCCAACTCAGACAAATTTAATGTTTGTCGGTTTTTGATCTGCTCTCTACGTTTAAGAAATAACTGATCGTTGATTAAGGGAACAGGATCTTTGGTTAGGATTGATTTTGGTAAGGGTAAAAAGCCTGTTTGGGTTTGGGTGATCACTTGGATTTGTGGCTCAAACAAATAAACTCGAAAATACATTAAATGTATGTTTTCAGGCTTGCTAAGCTTTTCTCTTAGATTTTCTAAAGAAATGTTTAGGACATTAGATAAATCAATATTAATTTTGTCTTGAGTAATAATTTCTTTGCCCACGACCTCAACAAAGTTGTTTGACAGAAATTCAGTATTCTCTCCATATTCATTGTTGATTATGGGCGCTAATATAAATTTTCTGCCAACGGGAAAAGGACGGAAGAGAATAGCTATATTCTCTCCCGATATTAGTTTTTCATAATCAGTTTTTTCAACAGTTAAGGATAGTTCTATGTACATTGTTTCGGTCTATCTAGGACTCTCTGATGTAGTAGTTTAGGCGCATGATGCCAAAATCTAGGGCTTCATCAAAGCTATCAAATACAGAAAAATCTTCTGTTTGAATATCATTTACAAAGCCAAAGGATAGACTCTCGGTGTCGTCATCCCCCCAAAACAGTTGAGCGCCAATAGACACGCCTAGCTGTTCATGTCTGTAATAAATTGCTGGGTTAGCATCTAAATCTGGAGGGTAGAAACCATAAATTTCTAAAGCTGCATCTTGGTCTTCAAAATCTTTGTCATCAAGGATTGTAACTGATCCACCGATCGCCTTAGATATTTTGAGAAGATTCAATAATGCAATCGCCTCCTTGGTCTCAAGTGCGGATAGGATTTTTAGTTTTCCCTTTGATAGTTCTCTTATAAATTCACAAGGTTGGTAAGCAACTCCAGAATCAGTAATGTGATAATCAAAGAAAAAATTGCTATGAACATCTACAAACAAACCAGAGAGAAAACCTGTATCTTCATCTGTATCATGAGATAAGACGACTAGAGAACCTGAATATTGCTCAGATAGTAACTCCCCAACTAGTTTTTGTAGCCTATTTTCTTCTTCGTCTTCACCGTCATTATCATCTTCCTCAAAGTCATCATCAGATAACCCTGTGTCATCATCCTCAGCATTATCTCCACTATTAATAAACAAATTATTTTGTGAGATCGCAGCCGCAGGAATTGCACCAGATGGATCGCTGAGAATTTCTTTGATTAGTTCATTCTCAAGGACTTTTTGGTTTATAAAATCAGAGACTTCATCAGGATCAATTTTAGTGATTTCGGGACGTTGTGATAGTAAATACAACGCATGAACTTCAACAATCTCATCGTATTTGAGATCAACAAATTCTCCATTTAAGGGAGGAGAGACAAGTTTTTTTAGGTTTTTAAATGCTTGAGAAGTTTCATTGATTTTCTTCCTTGCAGAACGGACAAGACATCCGCGAGTTAATCTATATCTGTTGGGATCGTCTATTAGTTTTTTGACCATTGCCCCGACTGTGACTGCATTTGCTGATTGGCAAACACCTACACCAATTGACACAGGTTCTCCGTCTTCAACACCCTCAATTTTGAATTGAAATTTGGCAGCTTTGGGCTGTGTTGTGATTTTTTCGATTAAAACATTCTCAACGATCTGACCAATTGCCTTGCCTAAGCCAAACATTAAAGACTGAACTATTAAAGCCTCATCTTCCATAAGTTGAGAATACTCATCATCTATGAGGCTTTGATAAATAACTTCAAGATCAGGATCAATATCATCGTCTTTCCAGTTTTCCGCACACCAAAGCCACAATTGTCTTGGGTTAGGGCGTTCTCGATTACAAAATTCTCTGATTTTTTCTTCTCCTCCTAAATATACATATGAATTTTCGACATCTTCTATATTAAAAGCTGCGAGCCAACAGTTAATTAATTTAAGCCCAGTTTCTGCATTGAGAAGATCTTGCTTTAATGAAATAGCCTCTTTATTTAATGGAGGGAAAGAACATAATCTTTCTTTTAATCCATAATGCATTACTTCCTTATTTTTACGCCATAAATCTGGAATCCAAAGAGAGAGAATCAAAGTTGAGTGGTCGCAGCAGTTTTGGTCTAGACTATTGTGGAGCGTCTTAATAAAGTCTATTATTACTTCTACAGTACTTGCAGCAGTATTAACAGTCCATTTCTGAGCATCTAATTCATCAAAGCAGATAACTACAGGCTTATATTGACCGATGACTCTTAAAAGCTGCAAAGTTCTACCAAGAGCCTCTGCTTCTTTGTCTTGCTCATTGTAACTTTTAGCAGGTAATTTCATAATGTTGGCATCATCTGATGATATTTCAATCCCTTTCAACCAATCAATCGCACTGGGTGACAAGTAAAGATTCTGAGATAAAGGGATTTCATCTGTTGTATTGCTTAAATTATCAAGTGGTTCACTATTTACCGATAATGTCCATAGCAAAGCTCTAACAACATTCAAGTTTGAAAAAAGACTCGAATTTTTTTGATGTAGCTGTTTAACCCTGATTCTAAATTAGTTTGTG
>DCSN01000197.1 GCA_002325645.1 Pseudanabaena sp. UBA1465 | reverse complement strand
GGCGATCGCTTTAAATGATGTTAAACAAATGCTTGGTTTATGAGATTTTAGCTAAATCGCTTTTTTCTGAAGTATAATGACAACCGAGGTTACAGAGTAAACTTTCATAAATAATCCTATGAGTCAAGCCTTAAAAACATCCCTATTTCAAGATGCTCTCACTGCCATAGATGCTTTGTCTTTAGATGATCAAGCTGCTTTAATTGATGTGTTGAATAATCGTTTGAAGTTGCGTCAACGGCAGCAAGTTGTTCGGGAAGTTCGGGAAGTTCAGCAGGAGTATCGAGAAGGGAAATTTAAATCTGGTTCTGTTGATGATTTTTTGGCGGAGTTGGATAGTTGAGAAATATTGATTGGACTGCTAAATCTCAGCGAGCTTTTAAACGCCTAATTCGCAAAAGTCCGCAATTGCGCCCTTTAATTGAGAAGACATTGCGTCAACTAGCAGAAGATCCTTATCATCCAAGTTTGAGAACCCATAAACTGGTTGGTGATCTCTCAGATATTTGGGCTTGTTCTGTGGATTATAACTATCGCATTTTGTTTGACTTTGTTCAGAAGTCTGAATCCGATGTAGATACGATTTTATTGTTAAATATCGGTTCTCATGATGAGGTGTATTAGGTTTAGCGATCGCTTCTAAAAAAATCAATCAAACAGCGATCGCCCCTTCTGCAAACAAACCCAAAAACAACCGTAGGGGTTGAGCATTTGCGCGACTATCCCTCAACTCTTCACCAAAATCTCGATCTGCAAATGCTCAACCCTCTTGGCTATAGTCGATAAATTTTCCCTGCGGTTAGAGATTTTGGATAAATGTTGAAGGTTTTGGGCAGAGCATTCCCGATTCGAGGGGATCTGAGAATTTATAAATGGTGTCGGGAATGCTCTGCCCCTACAGATAATGGGAAATTGGCGATCGCTTTAAATGATGTTAAACAAATGCTTGGTTTATGAGATTGTCGCTAAACTGCTATTTACTTTGAAGTAAAATAAATACTAAAGTCATTAAAAATGAAATACGGTATTGAATTTAAGCCTAAAGCAATTAAGGATTTACGGAGTCTACCCAAACAGATACAAGGCAAAATCTTAGAAAAGGTTCAGTTAATGGAAAATGATCTAGCTGAAGATGTGAAAAAGCTAACCAATTTTACGCCTGAATATCGATTAAGAGTTGGCAGTTATCGCGTACTCTTTGAGATAGAAAATGAAAATATTGTAATTTATCGCGTCAAAACCAGAGACAAAGCCTACCAATAAATTCATCATGCTTAACTTAAATCCAGAATTGATTACCAAAGATGGCAACCCAATGTTTGCAGTAATTCCCTATGAGCAGTTTTTGGCAATTAAGGAGATGTTAGAGGACTTTCAGGATTTGCAAGATTTGAGAGCCTCTAAGCAAGAAGAATATAGTCAACCCGCGATCGCTTTAAATGATGTCAAACAAATGCTTAGTTTATGAGATTTTAGCTAAATTGCTATTTGAATAAGTGCAGTAAAGGCGAAAGATTGTGTTTAACTATTCCTAGATTGCTTTTGAAATAGTTGGTAATGTGTTACATTTGTTGGAGAGTTCAAGAAGATTGAAATGAGAACTCATATTTGTTGATAAACAAACCGATGACAATATCATGCATCACAATAGATTTAGAAAAGCAAATAGTCTTTCTGGCTAAACGCTTAATCCTCGTTCTCAAAGTTAGATATTTACGTTCAATCTTCTGAGTATTTTTCTTGCCGATCAAGTGAGTGTCAGGGTCGAGAATCCTTTCGTATGCTCCCCAAGCATCAGTGAAAAAACGTTTGATTCCAAATGGTTTTAGCAGATTCACTAGTTTAACTAAGGATTGGTCTTGATGTGGTGCTAAAACATAAGCTAAGAGTCGTCCAGTGGCATGGTCAATGGCGTGCCATAACCATCTTTGTTGTTTTTTGCTGCCAACAAAACGACCCATCTCATCCATCTCTGCTTCTTCAACCGCATACAGGTCAACATCAAGTTTTTCTAAATCAAGCTGTTCTAGCAGAGGATACTTGACGGCTTCAATGTCTTCCTATGCTTTTTTAACTCCTTGATTACAGTATTGGGACTAATCTTCAATACTCGACCTGTATCCCTGATGCCACTGCCATTGATTGCCATCTCTGCAATTTGTTCTTTGACTTCTGGGCGATACCCTTGATAGGTGTAATCAAGAATAAATGTCTTTCGCATACAGTTCGTATTTAGGCAAATGTATCTTTTCTTGCCTGTGGCACTTTGTCCATGTCTGTGGATATCTACTCCTCCGCAAGTTGGACATTCGACTGCTTCAAATACCATCTTTTCTTTCCCTAACTATTTGTTACCTACGATATTATACCTTCCAACAATTGTGATACATTACCCAATCAGGTTGACCGTTTAATGAACTATCAAGACCGCATTCTCTATGCTATGCAGTATTTTCATGGGACTGAGGATGCTACCAAACTAGGTTTACGCGCTATGGCTCTACTCTGGAATTTTCATCCCTATACTCGTAAAGTGTAATCTGTCGAGCCTCATTTTCAATCCCCTTTCGAGTCTCTCAATGGCTTTCGCTACCATGATAACTGGTTGCCTAATCTCCTCTGTGTTTCTTCTCTAAATGGGCGTGCTTTTGGAAAATTTCTCAAACACAAACTAAAGTAGAATGAGATACATTTGAGAGAATATTTGCGTGGCTGAACCCATCAGAATTGCAAAAATGTTTTATAGCATGGATGGAAGCAGTCCATAAAACAACAGGCGGAGAATTGATCAATATTGATGGCAAAACGCTGAGAGGAGCAAAGGAAGCAGGCAACTCCCGTAGCCTAATTCATATGGTGAGTGTTTGGTCGGCAACACAGCATTTGGTGATTGGAGAACAAAATAACATGGGCTTGAGCTTGAGTGTTACAGCAATTTGTTTTCAAACCCGCCACAAATTAAAATATAAAACCCGTTGCGGGGCTTCGCCCTGCGACCCTTCTTGTGGCGGGTTTGATCGAGTTTTGCTGTAAGTTTGGTTTTGAGCAGAATGACAATATTTACGGGTTGAGCAAATTTCTGATACAGAGATTGCAACTGATAAACATCGGTTCTAACCCCATCCTCGGTAGAGGATTGCACTAGATAGCTATTGTCCATCTGTCGAGGATTGAGGCGATCGCCATATTTACGTTTTTTGTCTGCACCAGAGTAGGGCAGGTATAACTCTGAGTCATGACGGAGTTTGGAGAGCAGAAACAAACCGACTTGCTGCGACATTTGCATAGCATTGTTGTTGCCAAAATGACCATCCAGCATCAGATAACTAAGCGGGATAAATCCTTTGAGCAAAGTCAGTAGGGCGATAATCATACCTTTGATGCGTAATAGCTCTGGGGTCAGAGTAACCTGCGTTTTATCCTTGTTTTTTGCACCTTAGGGTCGTCCCCGTTTCTGCTTTGGGACAGACGGTTGCAGGATTTCCTCTGGGGCTGGTGGGTTGACAATGACTTGCTCAAGACGCAGTGGAAACGCTTTGTAACTGGACAGACAGTACAGCAGTGGTAAGATATCAAACATGTGCTTTTGAGGGAGATTTTGTTCTAATTAAACTCATTTTTCTGCAAAAGTCCTCTTGACTAAATGCTTTTTTTCATCTCTTGATTTGGCATAGGTGTTGTCACTAAGAAACACTATTTATTGTTTATGAAGGAAAATATGGAAACTTATTCAGAAGAACAGGTCGATCAAATTCTTCGCTATGCCCTAGCCAAAAGAACTAATGGTCAAAACCTAACCAAACAACAGATATATGAGATTGCCTCAGATATGGGGATCAGTGAATCTGATTTCTTAGCATCTGTGCAGGAATGGCAATCCACTCAAGTTGTGAGAACAGAGCAAGCAGAGTTTGACAAATATAAAAAGAAGTCTTTTCGAGCAAGTGCATTGAAATATGCGATCTTTAATTCTTTCTTTTTGGCACTGAACCTATTTACCTCTGGCGGAATTGGCTGGGCGATTTATCCGATCCTATTTTGGGGATTAGCCATAGTTCTAGATGCGTGGGTGACTTATCAAACGGAAAGTGAAGAATACGAAAAACAATTCCAAAAATGGCTACGCAAACAGAAGCGCGATCAGCTTACAGCCCAAATCACGGGTAAATTAACGACCAGTCTTGAAGAATGGCTCAAGCAATAATTGCGGAACAAAACTCAATAAGTGAATGGCGGCGAGATGCGCCGCCATTCACTTATTGCAAGTGACTACAGCTATAAACCCAAAATATCGATTAGAATAATTACAAAACTACACAATTTGCAGGAGTTTTATGGATACCATTGACCTAGAAAAGCTTGTGCAGAAAGGATATTACGTCACATTGGGGGCGACATCATCGTTAATTGAGGTAATCCAAGACCCCATTAAACGCGAAGAAAATTTGAGATTGTTGGGGCGTAACTTTGATGAAATTACCCAAGCACTTGCCGAAAAGGGCGTGACAACGGAGGCTGAGGCGCGTAGCTATGTAGATAACTTTATCGCGCAGCAAGTGGGCGGTGGTCAGTCCAAGCCTAACTCTGAAGAGACAGGTTTAACCACAGTAACCACTACTGCTAAAACCGTCGATGACAATACGGCTGATGTGGCGCAAAAGCCCGATCAAAAGGTCAAGGCTAGTATGCGTAACGAGATTGCAGAACTTACCCAGCAGTTAGTAAGTTTACGCTCTGAATTAGAACAACTACGTTCTAACTAATTGATCAATTACAGCCTGTTGAGGATTTGATTAGTACAAAAAAGTTTTTGAAAGCGTAAAGCGCTGTATAGTGCTTTACGCTTTTTTATATAGGTAAATAATAAAGGCTCGCTTAGCGAGCCTTTATTGTTTGCGATTTAACGATTAACCGCCAACATTAAGAGTGGCTTTGGCAGGGTCGTATGGTTGTAATTCCACCTTAACAGGCTTAACCTTCCAAATCTCATCACAATATTCTTTGATGGTGCGATCGGAAGAGAACTTACCAGAACGAGCCACATTAAGAATACTCATGGTTGTCCAAGTCTCGACATTTTTGTAGGCAGCACCAACTTTATCCTGACAATCAGAATAGGCTTGGTAATCAGCCAACAGCATATAGTCATCACGATGGAGTAATGAATCTACCAAGGGCTTGAAAAGGTCTTTCTCTCCTGGAGAAAAATAGCCCATACTGAGGCGATCGAGGACATGGCGCAGTTCTTCATTTTTCTCGTAGAAGCTGTAGGGATTATAGCCCTCAGACTTCATCTGTTCGACTTCTGCGGCAGTCAGACCAAAAAGGAAGAAGTTATCTTCACCGACTTCTTCGCGGATCTCAATATTGGCTCCATCAAGAGTCCCAATGGTCAAGGCTCCATTCATCGTGAACTTCATGTTGCCAGTACCTGAAGCTTCCTTGCCTGCGGTGGAGATTTGCTCCGATAGATCAGCCGCAGGATAAATCAATTGTCCAAGGGAAGCACTGAAGTTGGCGAGGAAGACTACCTTAATGCGTCCATGTACATCAGGATCACGATTGACCACCTCAGCAACAGCATTAATCGCCTTAATGATTAACTTCGCCATGAAGTATCCAGGGGCAGCTTTACCACCAAAGATAAAAGTGCGCGGAGTAATGTCAATATGAGGATTTTGCTTGATGCGGAGGTAAAGGGCGATGATATGTAGGAGGTCAAGATGTTGACGCTTATACTCATGAATCCGCTTGACTTGAATATCAAAGATTGAATTCACATCGACTTCCACACAATTATGGGTGCGAATATAATCAGCGAGATTCTGCTTGTTAGCTTGTTTGATCTGTCTCCAGCGATCGCGAAAATCCTGATCATCCACAAAGGATTCGAGTTTGCGTAACTCATCAAGATGCTTGAGCCAAGTATCACCGATCTTCTCGGTAATCAAGCTTGACAACGCAGGGTTAGCCAACAATACCCAACGACGAGGTGTCACACCATTGGTTTTGTTGTTAAACTTCTCTGGCCAAAGTTTATAGAAATCACTCAATACATCTTGTTTTAGCAGTTCTGTATGCAGAGCCGCAACACCATTGACAGCATGACTACCGACGGTGGCTAAGTTTGCCATGCGTACCTGTTTGCCACCGTTTTCTTCGATGATCGACAGGCGTGACAGCAATTCCTCATCATCGGGATACCATGTTTGGACATCTTGCAAGAAGCGATGATTGATTTCGTAAATGATTTCTAAATGGCGTGGGAGAAGGCTTTCAAATAAAGGCACACCCCATTTTTCTAGAGCCTCAGGCATCAGAGTATGGTTGGTATAAGCAAAGGTGCTTTGGGTAATCCGCCATGCCTCATCCCAGAACAATCCATGATCATCTACCAACAGGCGCATCAATTCGGCAATACTGATCGCAGGGTGCGTATCATTTAGCTGAATGGCGGCATGGTCTGCCAGATTATCGAGGCGATTATATTTTTTGAGATGACGACGGATGATGTCTTGCAGTGAGCAGGATACAAAGAAAAACTGCTGCTCTAGGCGCAACTGACGACCTTGGGGGGTGTTGTCGTTGGGGTAGAGAACCTTAGAAATAGTTTCCGATTTGATCTTGGTAGCCACCGCACCGTCATAGTCGCCAGAGTTAAAGGCTTGGAAGTTAAAGTCTTCGCCTGCTTCGGCTTTCCATAAACGCAAAGTATTAACGGTGTTGGTTTGATATCCAGGAACAGGAGTATCGTGGGGGATACCTTCAACGGTGAAGCTGGGAATCCAACGGGTATGAGGACGACCGCGATCGTCGTTATAGATTTCGGTATGTCCGCCAAATTTGACTTGGACGGTGGACTCATAGCGGACAACTTCCCAAGGGTTGCCACAACGTAGCCATTTGTCGGGGATCTCGACCTGCCAGCCATGCTGAATTGATTGGTTAAAAATACCAAATTCGTAGCGAATGCCGTAGCCCATGGCGGGAATTTCTAAGGTGGCAAGGGAATCGAGGAAACAGGCAGCTAAACGCCCCAGACCACCATTACCAAGCCCAGGATCGGGTTCTTGTTCTAGTACTTCATTGAGGTCTAGTCCAGACTCTTTCACCGCTTGCTCAATGGACTCATAAAGATCAAGGTTAATCAAGCTATTACCAAGATGCCGACCCATCAAGAATTCGGCAGAAAGGTAATAAACAGTCTTGATCTCTTGCTCGTGGTAGACCTTGAGGGTTTGAAGCCAACGTTGCAAAAGGCGATCGCGTGTGGTGTACGATAGCGCCATGTAGTAGTCGGTAAAATTTGCCAGAAGCGCTAGTTTGCCTTGGATGTAGAAAAGGTTATCGGCAAATGCTCGCTTCAGGGTTTCAATACTTAAACCTGTGCGATCGTCTTCTACCGTAATATTGCTGGTTTGATTAGCAACATCTGTTTGCATAGAATTATTCCTGAATGGTTACTTGTCTTATTGCCGTTCTGCTGACCCTAAGGCTTAGGGCAATGCCCCTTTCCTATCCAAGCATAAACTTTGGAGTGTTGAGCATTTATTAACTGATAATTTATGTTTGACGATCAAAATAATTATGATCCCCTAACATTAGCTTAGATTATTGCGAAAAAATCTTGCTCATCAAAGATAAACATGAACAGACAAAACAAAATATGCCAGATGCTCAAATTAGTGTTATAAAGTTCGCAAACTAGACGTAAGCAATTAAATTAGTGCCAACCTTAGTCGCTGACAGCATTATTTCAGATGGCGTTATTTCAGATGGCATTGTTACGAGGTGATTTCTTAAATGGAGAGCAATAATATTCGTAATAGTTCTTACGAGCAGACCCTCGCGGGAGTCACCAAGGACTTATCAGATCTGCGTGCAAATATCTTGGGCAAGCTCAGCCGTGAAATTTTGATTTTACAGGCTCAAAAAAATGCTCTCACTGATGATATTCATCGCCTCCAGTCTCAACGCAAAGAGCTAGAGGTGTTAACTGTTGCCCAACAGGGGATGAATCAACAGGAGATTCAACGCCAGCAATGGATCGAGCAACTGGCTCAAGCAATTACCTATCATCTCAAAAATGATGTAATCGTTACCAATTCGCAAGTTCTCAATGATCATTCACAAAACTTTGAGCAGTTGATGCTCAATCTTGACAGCGTGATTCGGACTACGTTTCAGTCTTTGCAAAGCGATGTCGATACTTATCAGCGTGATCTTGATGATCAGATGCAACGTATGTATACCCAAAGGCAGCAGGGCGAATTAATGCTATCGGCTCTTGTGGAGAGAATCGATGAATACTTGCGGCGATCGGCAGGCGATCGCTATGGCAATAGTAATATCGGCGGCAATCCTTCCATGCCTAACTTTACGGGGACATCAAATTTTACGGGAGGGGCAGGCAGTAATGGCAATAGCACAGCATCTGTCAGACCCAATGGCAATGGCAATTACAGCCAAATTCAGATCCCCACATTTAACAACCAAAATACTAGTCAAAATACTAGTCAAAATACTAGTCAATATCGTCAATACGACCAAAATGATACAAGTCCCTATGCGGGCGATCCGACACAACCCTTTGAATCCTCCACCCCGTCTCCCAACTTAGCTCAACCCACCAAGCGCCTAAATGATTGGTGGCTGGGATTTGTTTTGGTGTTGGGGGCTTCAGTAGTTTTATCTTTGCAAAATGTTTTGGTAAGGGTGATTTTTTCGCAATCCAGTATTTTTGGGATGTTTCAATTTGGTGGATTGATTAAAGCAAGCGTTCCTAACTCATTTATGTTGCTGCTTTTGCGGATGCTATTTGCTACCCCAATTATGTGGATAGTCGCCAAAACTATATTTAGGGTTGACGTATTGCGCGACTTTCAGCAACTTCTCACCCCCAGTCGCCGATCGCTATTTTGGCGAGTTACAGTTAGCGCAATATTGCAGTTTGCCTCGTTTGCGTTTATTTACTTTGCCCTCGGAATTTTGAAGCCTAGTCTGGCTGTCACCCTATTCTTCATTTTCCCAACTATTACAGTGTTGATGGCTTGGTTGCTATTTGGCGATCGCCCTAGCAGGGATCGCTGGATCGTGATTGGGGTAATTTATCTAGGCATTATGCTAACCAATAATATTTTGGGTGGCATTAAGCCTGACACATGGGGCATCATTGCCGCCATATCTTCAGGGGTTGCTTTTGCGGGATATATCATTACTTCACAGGCTTGTTTTAAGCAACTAAATCCTGTGTCCTTTACATCGATTAACTTTGCCATTATTTTGTTGCTATGTTTCGGTACATTGCCTTTTAACTTGGCGGCAATTTCTCTAAACGGATTATTAGTATTCATGTGCTTCTTGATCGCCTTAACTACCTTAGGCGGTTATTTGCTAACTAGTTTTGGCACAAAGCTAATGGGGGCAGCCCAAGCATCGATTGTGAGTGCTAGTGGCCCTGTATTTACAACATTCTTGGCGTTCACGATTTTAGGCGACAAGCTAGAGTTTATTCAGTTATTCGGCGTGTTTCTAGTGACGGGAGGTGTGGGTTTGCTCAGTTTACAAAATATGTATAAAAAGCCTGCTAAATAAAAAACTAAGAAAATTAAAAAATAAGAGTGAGCGCAAAGCGCTCACTCTTATTTTTTGGAGTAAAATCCTGTAAAGTAGCTAGTAAAATCCTTAGGGATACACAGTGGTTAAAGACTTTCGCTTTCAAGAGCGCTTTCAAGAGCAAGAAACAACTTCATCAGCGACTTCACAATCTCATTCGCAATCTCAGCAATTATGGCGATCGCTTTTTCGTGGAATTTCCCGCGAGCAGGGCTTGCCCGTATGGGCTTTATTAACACTTTTTTTGGTGATGTTGCTAGTTTGGAATTGGCAATTAATTGCGGCTACCAGCGCAGGCATTGCCGCAATGATTGCCCTATATATCTTGCAGGACTGGAACTGGAACGTCATACTATGGCGAGTCCAAAAATTTTTACAAAGCCCCTATCGCCATTTACCCTTATCGGTTGCTAGTGGTGCTGTCACTGTCTTCTTGACCTATACGATCCTTACGCTCTGGTCAACGCAGGAAAATCATTGGTTAGCTTCAGCCAATATTTTGCAACTCGGTGTAACTTTAGGGGTTTTTGTGCTTTTAGTCCGTCAGGCTTTTGGTCAGTGGTTACAGCGTCAACAGGATGATTTCGATCAACTGATTACCCAACTGACGGTAAATGATGATCTTGCTAGATTGATCGCCATTAAGCAAATTACCCAATATATCCAAGCCAATCGCTTACCTGCTGTCCAAGAACGCGCGATCGCCGATTGCTGCTATCTATTGCTAAACCGAGAAACTGAAGTCACGATGCGCGAGGCAATTTTCGAGACTTTGGAGGCTTTGCAACCGAATATTCTCAAACCCACCATCAAACGCTCTGCGAACCATGTCAATTTAAATAGCTTAAATAGCCAATTAAATCTCCAGCAAGATCAACCAACAAGAAAGATCCAACAAGATTAATGTTAACTAAAGATCAAATTCTCGATCGCCAAGTTGCTTTACTAGTACAAAGTACGCCCGATGAGGAAACTGCTAGTGCGGTAAGTTTGATTGCATCGGTGCTGAAGGCGATCGCCGAAAATCTTAAACATACAATTTATTTTGTAGTTCAAGATATTGAGGGCGGCTGGTTGCTCACACCCCTTAGCAATCACGATAATCCAGAGATTGAAAAGACCACTATTTACGCCTATTGCGATCGCATCCCTGCCAATATTGATCGCTTGAAATTAAATGACGAAAATCTTGAATGTGGTGAATATAACGTGATCGATATGCTGTTTCGTCTCATCGGCATGAAACAGGTTGACAGCATTGTATTTTTTGATCGAGCTACAGATACGCAGCATGGGATTGAGATTGGACGTACTGATATCGAAGAACTATGCGAGAAACAAATTAAACGCGCTCAGTTTGGATTACAAAAGCTCAATGAGATGAAAAACAACGCCAACATCGCCTAAAAACATAAAAAAATCGCCTAAAAAAGGCTGGCGTTGCCAGCCTTTTTTAGGCGATTTTTGGGGTGATCTCATTCGTAATCGATTAAGCCACAGGTGACTGCTCCATTGGCTGAGCCTTGACCATTGACCATGCAGGCGATTTTTTCAGCGCGATTGATCGTGAAGATGCGATCGTAGCTGTTTGCAAACGAGAGGTTATCCGCGATCGCCGTTACTTCTGGGCTACTATTGACCGCGAGGATCATTTGATTGCGGTTGAGATCAGCACTGTCGTAGCGCAATTCTGTTTGAGGAGAAGAGGGATTTTGATAGAGGGCAGAGATGATTACTGTTTGGGCGTTGACTGATGCACTAAAAGCAAGACTTGAAATGGCTAAACTCGAAATGGCTAAAAGTGTGGCGACAACTGTATTTTTCATAACTGCCTCTGACCTGCGTTCAATAACTGATTTCAATAAAAACATCATCTAACTTTTGGCGATTATTGCCAGTGACATGGGAGATAAGCCCTTGTGATTGCGATCGCAGTCCCGCGTGATTTGTAAAATCAACCTGGTGACGACTCCCAGCCCTAACTCGCTGACGAGTATAGGGTGGGCTTCTCAGCTAATCCTGCTATCGCATCGGAAACACGCTGAGCTTT
>DCSN01000105.1 GCA_002325645.1 Pseudanabaena sp. UBA1465 | reverse complement strand
CACTATCTTGAAAACCGCGATATAGCAAGATGTTTGCAATTGTAAATTTACGCGATCGCCCATACCCCAATCACCAAAACTGAAGTTTTTGTCAGATTACGATGGAAAACAAAGCGATCGCCTCAAAATTAATTTCAAGGCGATCGCTTCTCTTCCAATCAAATTTCACAATCAAATACACATCACCAAAAAACCTTAGGGGTTGAGCATTTGTGCGACTACTTCTCAACTTCCCACTAAAATCTCCATCCGCAAATGCTCAACCCTCTTCGCTACAACCGATAAATTTTCCCTGCGGTTAGGATTTTTGGGTAAATGTTGGAGGTTTAGGGCAGAGCATTCCCATATGAGGGGATCTGAGAATTTATAAATGGTGGCGGGAATGCTTTGCCCCTACCTGAATTAATCTTTACATTCTATCAATTAAATCTTTTTTCTTGGCTTCAAACTCAGACTCAGTAATCATTCCTTTATCTTTTAACAGGTTCAATTTTTCCAATTTTGCGACAATATCAGATTGACTATTATCATCAGATTTATTGAGATTTGGTTGAACTATATTATTTGTTTGAGAAACAGGAGCTACAGCCGCTAAGTCATTTGTAATAGCTTGTTCATCATAAATACTTAGTACTCCATTTCTCAAGCTTTTATAATATTGTCTACCAGCTTGCAACGCTCTTTCTCGTAAGTAATTATCATTTGGCTGTTGCCTCAAATTATCTTTTGCTAGCTCATAATTATTTTTGAATTGCTCTTTTACTTTCGCTGCATCAGACAATATAAAACAAAAAATTCTAAGAGAACAATAAAAGAATGGCAGCCAAGCTAAAATATTGAAAATTCCCATGAATGCCAAAAATACTGGGAGAAATAAACTTGGAATCCAAAGTCGAAAGATTACGACCATATTATCTTTATTTGTATTTGCCATGTTTGCCCCTACCTGAATTAATCCTTACATCCTATCAATCAAATCTTTTTTCTTAGCTTCAAACTCGGACTCAGTAATCATTCCTTTATCTTTTAACAGGTTCAATTTTTCCAACTTTGCGACAATATCAGATTGACTGTTATCGTCAGCTTTATTGATATTCGGTTGAACGGTATTATTTATTTGAGAGACAGGAGCTACAGCCGCTAAATCATTTGTAATAGCTTGTTCATCATAAATACTTAATACTCCATTTCTCAAGCTTTTATAATATTCTCTTCCAGCTTGTAAAGCCTTCTCCCGTAATTGATTATTACTTGGTTGTTGCCTCAATTTATTTCTTGATGATTCATAGTTTTTCCTGATTTGTTCTTTTTTCTGTGCTACTTGAGATAAAATATATGATATTCTTACTTTACCTAAGTATGCAAAATATACGGATGGTAGAACACCTAGAATACAAGAAAAAATAACATCAAATCTGAGAGCAAAAATACAAAACAAAAGAATAAACATACAAACAAAATAACTCAGAATTCCCAATCCGAGTACTTGCATATTCGTTAAGTCGATGAACCATTCTTCAATTTCTTCCATAAATATATTTTGGTTGTATTCAGAAGTTCAATTGTTTAGAGTGGCATCCCACAAATACGCTCGAATTCATTACTTATATCTCCAATATCATCTAGTAATTTGGCTCCATATTTTGTGTTTTGAATCTTTTTATCCCAACCCTTCAATTTTTTACCACTTGGATCTAAAGAATATTTAGACGAGTTTCTAAGATATTCAACATATGCCTTTTGAACTACTTTAAGCCTTTTATCCAAAAGAATAAAACTCTCAACCTTTGTTGCTTGTCGATCATAATATCTTGATGTCATTTCGTTGCTTTTATCGTAATCAGTTTCACTGTTAGCAGCAATCCATAAATCTCTGTTAGCAAGATACGCTTCGTCAAGTTGTTTACATTGATCTGACAAAGAGGCACTACATCCTATTGCAAGTTGAACAGCAACAACGCAGGCTATCAAATTTGTTGTTATACGCATTGTCTAATTAAACTCTCTTTCAGAATATAATGCCAAAATTGGCGTGTTATTTTCATGTTTAATAGTCCCTTTAATAACTGGGGTACGAAGAATAGCCCGATCATCTTCTATCATTTCCCACTCATACTCTTCTGGGAATTTATCATTCCATGTTCCTATGGTTAATGCCCAATAGTCACCACCTTTGTATTTTGCACGCAGTTCATTGGCAACTTCATCGGACACATAAAATTCATGTATGTCCTCTAAAGTCGGATGAATTATGTCCCTAGAATCTCTATAGATTACGACTTGATTATTGACTTCGTTTATCTTCATATCAATGTATTATTAAAAAAACTTAAAAATGAATTATCTGCGTAGTATACTTCCGATAAAACAGAGAACTAAAAGGATCTGAAAAAAGGTAGATGGGTTGCCGCCAAAGAAAATTACTATCCCAGCAATCAATCCAAGAACAGCGAACAACCCCAACCACATAAGTATTTCTTCACCCATTTTTTGCTTCTCCATTCATTATTTAAAAGCTTAGTGGTGCAGAAAACTTTTTGAGATCTCATTTGAGATTTTATTCAGGTAAAATAGCCTCTTGAAACAGCCTATTTACAAGGCTTTGAATAAAAGGTATTAAAATGTGTCTTAGGTTGAGACTACGACATAATGGGGGTTTCCAGACTTTTTTGCACCACTAAGTAGGACAACATACTGATCTTAGGCTAACTTTAGTTAATCCACACCTAACTCTAGGTAATAGTTATGTTAGGATTTAGTTAGGAATTTACTCAGGTAATATTTATGACACTTACTGATGACCAGTTTACGCAAGTTTTTACAGATTGGGACTTAGAAACCCTATATACCGATCTAGCTTCAGCGAAGGGTAGAAGACTAACTCCTGTAGAAAAATTGCATTTGAGAGGCTTGCTCTCTGGTCATAGTCCATCAGAAATTGCCGAAAAGCTGAGTAAAAGTGTCAAAGGTGTAGAAGTCGATCTTTGTAGTACCTTATACCAATATGTCAAAAATTTAGTGGGGAAGTCTAACGGGAAAGTAGATAACTGGAGAAATATTACTGAATGGCTTGAAGGTGCTGGTTATAGAAACAAATCTATCCCTTCCGTTCAATTTAAAAGCTCGTCACCTGTAGATTTGCTAGTTAAAAAAGCAAAAATTAGTTTTGAGAATAACCAGATTATTATTGATGTCGATATGCGTATTGTTGCACCTGCTTCATCAGAAGTTAGTTTGAATAATGAAGTCTTAGAAGTTACAGAGAATAATCCATCTTTGTCTATCGATTAAGAAAAAATCCTAAAATACTAACTACAAGAAATAGAGACTGCCAACATGATCGAACTAACTTTTGAACAAAGGCAAGATGTCATCAAACAGGTCGAAACTCCTCCTCGTGCGATTGACCCAGAAACAGCAATAACCTATGTACTTATTCGCGAAGAAGTATATGCAAAAATAAAAGCACTTTTAATCGAAGAACAGAATAATCAATTCTTGCAAGATATGTATCTTCCTGTAATGGAAACCTTCGGAAAAGAAGGCTGGGACGATCCAGCAATGGATATATACAACGATCTCGATCCGCGCAGACAATCATGAATATTCAACGCGGAGATATTGTGTTAGTTGATTATCCCTATACTTCGAGTAGTGAAACTAAAGTTCGTCCAGTCCTTGTAATCCAGAACGATCGCGACAATCAACGGCTCAAAAACACAATCGTAGTCCAAGTCACAAGCCAAACCCAACGCTCTTTAGAACCAACGCAATTATTAATCAAGATGGCAACCCATGAAGGACAACAATCTGGATTAAGACAAGATTCCGTTATTAACTGTGTCAATTTACTTACACTCGACAAAGATAAGATTCTACGGAAATTGGGACGGTTGCCTAATTCATCACTCCAAAAAGTCAACGACTGTTTAAAGGCAGCACTAGAGTTAACATAGAGGATTTAAACCAAATATGAAACGCACACAAGTAAAAGTAAATCTATCTCTTCCTTTTAAAGCTCTCATAGAAATGATGAGTTCCCTAGAACTGCGCGAGAAAATCAAACTGCGAGAACTATTAGATCGAGATATTGCCGTAACTCAACAAAAAACTCAAAACCTTTCTTCTCAAGAAACCTCACAGGAAGTCGAACCTGCGGTAGAAAGTTTTCGGCGTGGTTGGGATGACGTAATGAATGGCAGAACTAAGCCAATTTCAGAACTATGGGATGGAATCGATGTCGATTGATCCACTAGTTGAACTTAAATTCTCAGAAGAGTTTAAAAGTAAACTTCGCAATTTATCAAAAAAGTATCGTAATATTCGCGCAGACTTACAGCCAGTTCTTGACGATCTCCAAGCAGGAAACTTCCAAGGCGATCAAATTGCTAACGTTGGCTATACAGTTTACAAATTGCGGATTAAGAATCGAGACAACAAAAAAGGTAAAAGTGCGGGTTACAGAGTCATTTACTACATCAAAACAGCTACATCCGTTTTCCTAGTTACGATTTACTCAAAATCTGAGCAGTCAAATATCCCAGCCGCAGAAATTCGCCGTATTCTGACTAACTATGAATAAAGCTTAAAACAGCAACTACACCAAACTCGTCTCAAGACGCGATCGCTGAAAACTTAATCTCAACCTTCTGATTGAGAGCAACCGCATTTTTCTGTAACATTGACAGCGATCGCAAATCATAATCAGCATCCTCAAGCAAGAGCGATCGCGGGTTTTGTCTAGGTTTGATGAGAGGCGATCGCATTGTAGATTTAGTGATCGGCGGTATAAAATATAACTATGATAAGAGGATGATCATCATGGCGATCGCAACACCAAACGCACTAACAGATAACCGTATCCGCTACGTCACCAACATCGAAGGCAAAACAATCGATGTAATTGTCCCCGTTGAACTTTGGCAACAAATCATTAATTCCATCAACATTGATAGCAACCTATCTCAACAAGAAGATAATCTGGAATCCTTCTCTTTACAGAATTTAGAACAATGCTATGGAGAAGATGAACCTGAATACCCATTAGAGCTAATCAAGGAACACAACAGCAATTATGCAAGAAAGTAAAATTATTCTTACCCCTATTCCACAATCCAATGGAGCCATCAAAAATCGTCCTGCATTAATTCTCAGGAAAATGCCAAAATATCAAGACCTTTTAGTTTGTGGAATAAGTACCCAACTAAAGCAATATATTCCCAATTTTGACGAAATAATTTCTCCTAATGATACTGACTTTGAATTAAGTGGCTTAACTAGTCCTTCTGTCATCCGATTAAGCTTTCTAACCGTCATCCCTAATAAAAACGTAATTGGAGCGATCGGCAACATTTCCATAGAGAGGTATCAACGCCTTATCGCCAACCTAGCCCACTATTTGACCCAAAATGAATACAGCCTATAAACAACCAATTGATCGCCTCAAGCGTCACATGGCAGAATACCAACCCCAACTAAAACGCGCGATTGCAGCTATTAATATTCTCGAGACAGCTAGTCCAGATTCCGATGAGTTCTGTAATGCCCTAGCTGAACTTCACGTTTGCACCACCATCTTAGAGCCATACTCAGAGGGAATGCTAGAAGCGATCGAGCAGTTTACCGAAGATGACTCTATCTCGACTGATTCCTAACTTCTGTTTAATTTGCTGAAAAAACAGTGACTACACCAAACTCGTCTCAAGGAGCGATCGCTGAAAACTTAATCTCAACCTTCTGATTGAGAATGCCAGCAATTTTCTGTAACATGAAGAGCGATCGCACATCATAATCAGCATCCTCAAGCAAGAGCGATCGCCGATTGTTTAGTACCAACGCGATTTTTGGATTTGATGAGAGGCGATCGCGGTTAGATACTGATGATTTAGGCGATCGCTAAAAAAGAATTGCAAATCCTTCTTGCTGAAAGTGACGATCGGCAGTCAGGACTTCAAGAATATTATTTTCCCGCATGACAGCCATTGAGATACAATCAGTTAAACTATAACCCTTATCTGGTCGGTTTTCGTAGAGTGCAAATCCTAACTTTCGTAATTCGGGAGTATAACTAACAACTTGGATACTTGGCTCTCGCAGCATTTGCGTACACATCGCCAGAGATTTCTGTCTCATCAAACTACCCCGAATAGAAGCATAGTTTAGAACTTCATCAATTACGCCATCCGTTGTTACGATTTTGTCATCCGCGTATATTTGCGAACATATCATCGCGTTCTTATGCCATTGGTCTTTTGGGAAAAGCAAAGCTATCCAATAGCAGGTATCACCAAAGATTATTTTCATGATTTGTGTTTATGATTCCTAAGAACGCTTAGGAGAACCATAAAGATAATGATCGTGCTGTTCTGCTCCATCCGTAGGCATAGTATTTAACACCTCTTGAGGGATGTCCGAAATTAGCTCCTCAATAAACATCCAAAATGGCTTACGGGTTTCTTGTTGGCGATGATGCTTAATTCTAGTTAGTAACAAAAAATCAAAAAGTTCCTCCACAACGAGGTCTGGCGATCGCTCTATTTCTTGGATTAGCTTTTCTTTGGTGGTCATCATAGCTTGACTCCTTTACTTGCTACTATTTTGACATATTTTCTTGCTTTTTCTGTTGGATATGCACAAGAGAATAAGTGATCGCCCTTAATTTATTGAAAAAAAATTTATTGAAAAAATAGCGACTACACCAAACTCGTCTCAAGACGTGATCGCTGAAAACTTAATCTCAACCTTCTGATTGAGAATGCCAGCAATTTTCTGTAACATGAAGAGTGATCGCCCATCATAATCAGCATCCTCAAGCAATGCGCGATCGCCGATTGTTTAGTACCAACGCGATCATCGGGGTTTATTTAGGTTTGATGAGAGGCGATCGCGGTTAGATACTGAAGATTTAGGCGATCGCTAGCTATCAGTACCAGTAACAAATCAACTAAGCCTTATCCTTCAATTCCAAAGAAGCTTTAGTTCGTGATTCCAATTTTTCTCGAATAGCAGCCTGTACTTTTTGATCGAAATTAAGATCGCTAGGACTAGCAATAACCCTGAGAGAACGCTGATTGAGACGATCTAAATAAGCCTGCAAAGCAGCGCGATCACCGCGATGTTTAAGAAAATATTGCTTCAGTTCAGCCTTAGACATAGAATCATAATCAACTTTCATCTGCAAACTCTCCACTAGGTAAAACTTGAAACTCTAGCTCTTCTTCATATCCAGCCAAGATATATATGTTTTTGGTTCTCTCATCAATACAAATAAGGTGTATTGGTTGGAGCATTGTATAAGTTAGCTGATAGCAGATACGATACAAGCTACTTAATTGGCTATCAGTCGGCATTCTATTTATTCACTCAATATTTTGAAGTTTATTTATTAATAGCCAAATACCTTACCAGTCTAGATAAATATTAACAAATTATTCTGCTATAGCAATCGGCAAATAGCAATTATGAGGCAGTTTTTTACCTAGGTCGTCATAAAGCCCCCGAATAGCCATCATAATCAGCACTTTCAAGCAAGAGCGATCAATGAGAATGTCAAAGCGATACAATGACATCAACGCAATCTAAGCGCAATCTTTATGCCCGCTAAAGACCTCTATCACGATAACGTTTGTAACGCACTCATCAAAGACGGATGGACGATCACAGACGATCCCCTTGTTCTCAGTATAGGAACACGTTCTGTCTATATTGACTTAGGTGCGGAAAAACTAATCGCCGCCGAACGAGACAATCAAAAAATTGCCGTTGAAATCAAAAGTTTTCTGAGTTCTTCTCCCATCCGCGATTTGGAAAATGCTTGGGGACAATTCTTTTTATATGCCAGAGCGCTCAAAAAAAAAGAGCCAGATCGTTGTTTGTATTTAGCGATTAGCCTCAGTACATTTGAGACAATATTTCAAGAAGAAGTTGGACAGCTTATAATTGAAGAACCAGATTTTCGTCTTATTGTTTTTGACCCAGATCATGAGGACATAATTCAATGGCAACCACAGATAACACCCTAGACTCATGGCGCAAAACCCTAGAAACTTTGCTCCAATATTATGCCGATCTTCCCTATCGCTATGGAGATGTGAGTGCTTACGTTGTCGTTAGCCGCGATCGCAACCACTTCATGCTGATGCGCGAAGGATGGGAAAATAGTCGGAGAGTACATGGATGTGTTGTTCATGCCGAAATTCGTAACGACAAAATCTGGATTCACTATGATGGGATCGAAGATGGCATTACGGATGAACTGGTTGCCGCAGGAGTTCCCAAAGATCATATTGTTTTAGCTTTCCATCCGCCTCAAGTAAGAGAGCATACTGGATACGCTTTGGCATAAGCTCTGAGATGAATCACATTGTAAAACAGCGATCGCGCTAAACTTAATCTCAACCTTCTGATTGAGAGCAACCGCAATTTTCTGTAACATTGACAGCGAATGCCCATCATAATCAGCATCCTCAAGCAATTCGCGATCGCCGATTGTTTAGTCCCAACGCGATTATTGGGTTTTGTTTGGGTTTGATAAGAGGCGACATTCAGTAAATACAAGCATCTAAAATGCTCAAAACTTCAGCCAAAAGCTCATCCGCAGCAACCTCTATCAACTTCACCTTTCTTGACTTGTAATCGATAGATTTCACTTGCTCCACCATCACATAGCCAGTTAGAGTTTTACTACTAGCGATCGCCACATGAAACGGAAAATCACGCTTAGTATTTGTAATCGGACAGACAATCGCCAAACCCGTATGCTGATTGAACAGCGTATTACTCACCACTAAAGCAGGTCGCCGCCCTTTCTGCTCATGTCCAGACTGCGGATCGAAAGTGAGGATAATTAAATCGCCCTTTTGGGGAATATAACCAGCCATTTACCAAACTTCCAAACCTACAGGCGATCCCCAATTCTCTTCTTGAACCTTATAGTTAGAAGGAATTTGGGAAACTAGATCTTTAAGATTATACTTACATCGAATTTTACGAACAGGTTTGATCACAATCTGCTCCTTAGTGGTGATAATCTCTAGTGCATCACCAACCAGAATATTAGCCTCAGCTAAAACCTCTTTACTGAGTCTAATTCCCTGACTATTACCCCATTTCTGGACTTTGACCAGCATAACTTTTGACGATAATTTTCGCAAAATATGTATAGCCTAAGTATAGCCTAAAGTTTTAAAATTTTGACAAGCGATCGCCCTCAATTCCTGAAAACTAAAACAGCAACCACACCAAACTCGTCTCAAGACGCGATCGCCGATTGTTTAGTCCCAACGCGATTATTGGGGGAAGATAATTTAGAATCTTTCGCTTTGCAAAACTTAGAACAATGCTATGGAGAAGATGAACCTGAGTACTCATTGAATTTAATCAAAGAACACAACAGCAATTATGCAAGAAAGTAGAATTATTCTCACCCCTATTCCACAATCCAATGGAGCCATTAAAAATCGTCCTGCATTAATTCTCAGGAAAATGCCAAAATATTAAGACCTTTTAGTTTGTGGAATAAGTACCCAAATAAAGCAATATATTCCTAATTTTGACGAAATTACTTCTCCCAATGATGTTGACTTTAAATCAAGTGGATTAACTAGTCCTTCCATTATCCGACTAAGCTTTCTAACCGTCATCCCTAATAAAAACGTAATTGGAGCGATCGGCAATATTTCGATAGAGAGGTATCAACGCCTTATCGCAAATCCAACTAACTATTTGATCCAAAATGAATACAACTTATAAACAACCAAAAAATAAAGTTATGAAACAAAACGAACTTCTAACCCGAATCTCGATTAACCCTAACATCTGTTTTGGAAAACCCTGTATTCGTGGACATCGCATTTGGGTATCCCTAATTCTCGACTTTCTCGCCAGTGGTACTAGCATCCCTGAACTACTAGAAAGTGCGGGAAGGTGATTATCTAAGATTTTTATCCTTGCATTCCGATCATGATTCAGCCTATTAAACAATCAGCGATCGCATTACAAAATTGGCGATCGCCCTCAAAAAATTTGAAATAAATAACCAACCTCGTAGCGTGTGTTAGCGGAGCGTAACGCACAAACATTTGTCATTAAAAAGGTGCGTTTCATTTCATGAACGCACCCTACGCGATCGGCGATCGCGCTGTTCCTCTGGCAAATATGGCATCTACGACAATCGAAGAGAATTTAACAAGAACGACTTTATTTGTAATTAGTCCTGCGTTAAATCATAATCAGAAAAGTAATCAAGTTAATCAAGAGCGATCACAGTTATATAGTTCTCACTATAAACGACTCTTTCGTTAAGCATTAACCCTAGCCAAAAAATCATTCAAACTCTATGCCACCTTCAAAATCAACCACATTTCCCATTGTTTCTTTGACCTTAGCGCTCTTAATGCTTGGCGTTGAGCTAGATAATCACCAAGCGATCGCTGAAATCCCAAGACCTAATCTACAATTAGCTCCAGTATTCGGCTGTCAACTGCAACCATCAGCGAATCCGCCTAATCCATCTCCACTTGCGAAGCTTACTTCCATTCCTATTAGCTTAGAAAGATTTCGCCAAATTTTACAAACTACCACCAATCCACCAATAGTGGCACTGTTCCAAAATTGAGCAACTATCAGCCTAAAGAAGTAATTGCCTTGGCTGATGCTTCTAATTATGGCGATCGCTATCTCAAAGATCTGACTGGTAATTCTGCCAATTTGCCTCCAATTATTGTTGTCCATGAAACTAGAGAATTGGCGGATAGCATAATTAGCTATTTCCAAGAATTTCATCCTAACGAAAGCGACCAAGCCAGCTATCACACCTTGATTAAGATTGATGGCACAGTTGTCTATATTGTGCCACCCGACAAACGCGCCTTTGGCTCGGGAAATTCTGTTTTCATTAGTTCGTCCTCACAGGAAGCGGTGCAGACAAATCCCAAGTATGCCGGTTCTGTTAACAACTTCGCCTATCACCTAGCTCTAGAAACTCCTGCGAATGTTCCTCCTAATGTTTATTTTCACAGTGGCTATACAGAAGCACAATATCAGTCTTTAGCATGGATAGTTGCCAAGACGAATGTACCGTTAGAACGTATTACTACCAATGGTACAGTGGCTCGCTCACGTTCCCGCATTGACCCTCGCAGTTTTAACTCTTTTATATTTCGCAGATTCTTAAGTATCTATCCTAAAACCCAAGAGATATTTATTGGCTGTTCAGAGATCGAAAGATAATTCAAGATTAAGCTTGAAAAGTTGGACGATCGCCTTTTCTAAGTAGCTCATCGTAATTAAAACCTAAAACCAGAAGCTGTCCCGCCCGCATAGCGGGCGGGACAGCTTTCTCGATTTTTAGTTTACTTATGCCTAGCTACCTATTGATTAAAGGTTGCGATAAGCTTTCTAATCTTCTAGAGAAGCCCATTCGCTGAATGTTTCCGATAAGCAGCTAAGATAATCAAGATCCAATGGCTGGAGTCTTTTGATAAAGACTCGCCTATCTTCTATTTCAACGACAACTGCATCGCCCTTAGATATACCCATTGCATCATGGATAGTTTGAGGAATAGTTGTTTGAAATTTAGAAGTCACCTTAGAGATTATGAGCTTTTAGGTTATTTGCATAAATTTGTTGCTGCTATTCAGAACAAAAAGATACAAAAAGATATTTTTATTTACAGATATAATAATTTTTTAAAGATGCCACCAGCCAAATAAGCACACCTAATTAAAAAATTACCATGTCTACAAGTACTCACAATGAAAGCACCCCCCATCATGTTGTTATTATTGGCGGCGGCTTTGGGGGACTATATGCAGCCCAAAAGCTAGGTAAATCGCCAGTCAAAGTTACCTTGATCGATAAACGCAATTTTCACCTATTCCAGCCCCTACTTTACCAAGTCGCCACAGGCAGCCTGTCTCCCTCAGATATCGCTTCACCATTGCGGGCTGTCCTCGCCGAAAACCAAAATACTAGCGTCGTCATGGGCGAAGTTATCGATATTGACGCTCAGGCGCAAGCGGTTAAACTAAAAAATAACTTAGAGATAAAGTATGACTCGCTGATCGTGGCAACGGGAGTCAGTCACCATTACTTTGGCAATGATCAGTGGTCAGAGCAAGCCCCTGGATTAAAAACCATTGAGGATGCCATCAATATGCGGAGGCGCATTTTAAGTGCTTTTGAGGCAGCCGAAAAAACCCACGATCGCCAATTTAAAGAAGCATTGATGAGCTTCGTGGTCATTGGTGGAGGACCAACGGGAGTAGAGCTTGCAGGAACATTAGCTGAGCTTGCCCATCGTACCCTCAGTGGTGAATTTACCAACATTGACACCAAGAAAGCCCGCATCATTCTCATTGAAGGAACCGATCGCGTATTGCCTCCCTACCATGCCGATCTTTCCGAGGCGGCGAAACAATCCTTGATTAAGTTGGGCGTAGAAGTAAGAACTAGCGCGATGGTGACAAACATTGAAGATCATGTCGTGACCTTCAAATGTGGCGATCAAGTTGAACAGATTCAGGCTCAAACTATTCTTTGGGCAGCAGGTGTTAAGGCTTCAGCAATGGGTAAAGTTCTAGGCGATCGCATTGGAGCCGAATTAGATCGCGTGGGTCGTGTGGTTGTACAGCCCGATATGTCGATCGCAACTCATCCTAATATCTATGTCATTGGTGACTTGGCGAACTATGCCCACCAAGGCGATCGCCCCTTACCAGGTAATGCCGCAGTTGCGATGCAACAGGGCGAATATATTGCCCATCACATCGAAGCTAAGGTTAAGCAAACAGAACCAGCCAAATTCAAATATCAAGATTTTGGCAGCCTCGCCGTGATCGGTCGTCATGAAGCGGTCGCTGACTTTAAGTTTCTACGACTGAAGGGCTGGCTGGCATGGTTTATCTGGACATTTGTGCATATTTACTATCTGATTGAATTTGATAATAAACTGATTGTGATGATCCAATGGGGATGGAACTATTTCACCCATCGTCGCGGCGCGAGAATTATCACAGGTAAGTATTTGCAAGTGTTAGAAGAAATGGAAGGAATTCGCATCGGTGGTCTTTCTGTGGAAACAAGAGAAGCTGTAGAAGTTGCTTAAATCACAAAAAAGGGAGTCACAAAGCGACTCCCTTTTTTAGAGCAGTGTTGTTTGCACCGAATAGCCTAAATGCTTCCATGCGGCGGCAGTGGCGACCCGACCGCGTGGCGTGCGATTGATATAGCCAATCTGCAATAAATATGGCTCATAGACTTCTTCAATGGTGTGAGCGTCCTCTCCTGTCGCCGCCGCTAAAGTATCTAAACCTGCGGGACCGCCATTAAAGTTCTCAATTAGCACCGTTAGCAATTTGCGATCAATCCAATCTAAACCCTTAGGATCGACGTTAAATAATTCTAGAGCAGATTCCGCGATCGCCCCTGTAATTTGCTCACCCTTTGCCTTGACCTCGGCATAGTCACGCACCCGTTTTAGCAAACGGTTGGCAATCCGAGGCGTACCGCGAGATCTTGCCGCGATCGCGATCGCGCCATCATCATGGATTGGTGTATCCAAAATCTTGGCACTGCGCGAGACAATTTGTGTTAACTCGTCATGCTCATAAAAGCGGAAGTGTTGCACAAAGCCAAAGCGATCGCGCAGTGGCGAAGATAAGGCTCCGATGCGCGTAGTTGCACCGATCAGCGTAAATTTATTGAGCTGCACACTGCGAATCCTTGCCCCCTGTCCCTTCCCAATCGTAATATCAAGGCGATAATCTTCCATTGCTGGATAGAGAATCTCTTCCGTTACACTGGGTAAACGATGGATTTCATCAATAAAGAGAATATCTCCCTGTTGTAAGGAAACTAATAAACCTGCAACATCGCGAGGACGCTCAAGGGCAGGAGCCGAAGTGATTTTGCACTGCACGCCCATTTCCTGAGCAATGATCAAAGCGAGGGAAGTTTTGCCTAATCCAGGGGGACCGTAGAGCAGTAAATGATCGAGCGCCGATGAACGGGACTTTGCCGCCGCGATCGCAATATGCAGCAGTTCCTTTAAATCTTTCTGTCCTATATAATCTGCAAGATTTTTAGGACGGATATTAATATCTACACTAACTTGATTAGTGTTAGCAGAATTATCTTTTGCTAATTGATCCTCTAATTTCTCCTCTGGAGTTGCTTCCGCTTGCAATAGATCTAGCGCCTGTTGCATCTCTGGCGATGGTAAATCTTTTTTGGGATTGCGGCGCGTTGATTTTTTATTAGGTGCTTTCTCAGAATTTTGAGCAGTTTGATCATTAACCTGATTAGTCGCCTGATTACTAGAGCGATCGCCTTCAGGAATTGGATTTTGACTCGGTTTAGAGGAGATGATTGCCATACGCCTTAGGTTGCTCAAATTTATAGATATCTGCGATCAATTCTGTCCAGCCATCAACCAAAGAAGCCAAAATCTGTTCGCCTTTTTCCTTAGTTGCAGCTTTGGCATCACCCAAAACTCCGCTTCGAGTCAAATCTCGCGTTACCCAAGCAAAGGGATTTGCCCCTTCCATACTTAGCATACTATTTTCAGGCAACCCATAGGGATATTCTGTCAGCGCCTTTGCCATATCTACCTGTTCAGGCAACAGCGCCAACATCAGACTAGTCTCTGCGTCACCACCATGAATTCCCAACTCCAATTCTTTTTTAGTTAGTAATTCCTGCGCCACATTAGGAACGTGCCAAGTAAAGAGAGGAAAAATCATAAAATCAGGATGCTTTTCGTGCAAATCCCGCGCCACGATTTCCAATATTTGCGGCTGTCCTCCGTGAGAATTCATGAAGGCTAACTTACGAAACCCTGCCCGATAAATACTTTCAGCAATATCTGACAATACCGCCAGCATTGTCTGGGTACTCATCGTAATCGTGCCTGCAAAAGTACTATGCTCATTCGATTTGCCATAGTACAAAGGCGGCAAAGCGTAGGCAGGAATCGCGTCATCTAGTTTTTCTAAAGCCCTTGCCAAAACCCCCATACTAATTTCTGCATCGACAATTAATGGCAAATGTGCGCCATGTTGCTCGATCGCTCCCATTGGCTGAATAATCACCACATTCTCTTTGTCTGGCATGGCGGCGATCGCTGGAGATGTCAGATAAGCAAAATATCGCTCAGCAGGAAAATAATCCATAGAAATAACATGGTAAGTGGCAAACGCAAGTTATTCAGATCATAACGTAAGCTACCCCCCGCACTGAAGTGACGGGGGTAGCTTACAGTCAGCATTTGCCCCCTCAGTATCACCAAGTTTGGCTTTGGCTAGTCCGCGATTAAAATAGGCTGCCGCCGCATCAGGAGCAATTTTGATTACGTTGCTATAGTCCTCGATCGCGCCTTTATAGTCTTTAAGCTCAGAGCGATCGTAGGCGCGATTGTAATAGGCTTCAGCATAGTTAGGATCGATCGCGATCGCGGCGGTATAGTCCGCGATCGCCCCAGCAATATCACCATTTTCAGCGCGTTCCAGACCGCGATCGTTATAGGCTTCAGCAGAATTTAGTTTTTCCATCATTCATTCAGTTGTAGACTTGCTTAGTACCAACTTGAGTTGGCATTTGGTTGAATCACTAACATACCAAAACTCACCAACAATACTGATTATTCCTGATCTCTCTATGAATTTCAAGCTAAAACTACCGATTCCCCAATTTTTGCAATCATGGTGGCATGATTTTCAGGCTGGATTTTTTCGGATAATTAGCCCCTTGCAAGCATGGCGCGAAGGCAGTCGCTTGTTGAGTGCTAAATTTTTGGGCGGATTGTTAGTGGTGATGCTGGCGACTTTGCCCTTTTTAGAAAATGCTCAGACGGGGATAATCGGTGCAGCCGTAGCGATCGCATGGCTGATGTTATGGCTGAGCGATCGCCGTGACGCGCAAGATCAAGCCGTACCAATTTGGACGGCCATTCATACGCCCTTAATTAGCTATTGGGCGATCGCTTTAGTTGCCACTTTAGTCTCCCCCGTGCGGGTTGCCGCCGCCGATGGCATGGTCAAACTCACACTGTATATGCTTGCCTTTGTGTCGATGAGCCGCTTGATGCGCTTGGGATGGCGATCTATTTTTATTGCAGCATATTTAGGATCAGCACTAGTCGCCAGTGCCTATGGTGTGCAGCAATGGTATCTGGGCGCACCCGAACTCGCCACATGGACAGATCCCACTTCAGAGACCGCAGGTGTTACCCGTGTTTATAGTTTTTTAGGCAATCCTAACCTGTTTGCAGGTTATCTCATGCCAGCGTTACCCTTAGGGGCGATCGCTGCCATTCATTGGCGTAGTTGGGGCTTGAAGGCTCTAGGAATTATTACGGCAATTTTGGGCGCATTTTGTATTACGCAAAGCCAAAGTCGCGGCGGACTCATGGGGATCGCGGCGGAAAGCTTTACGCTAGTTTTATTATTAGTGTACTGGTGGGGCAAGCGTTTACCGAAGTGGACTTTTCCTACGGTTTTCGGGGGCATGGCTGGCGCGATCGCCTTAGGCACTGTTCTCATTCCCACCCTTCGCAAGCGGGTTGGTAGTATTTTTGGAACTGAAGATAGCAGCAACGCTTTTCGCGTGAATGTTTGGCAATCGGTATTGAACATGATTAAAGCTAAGCCGATTTTAGGAATTGGTCCTGGCAATAAGGCTTTTAACCTCATCTATCCTCTCTATCAGCGATCGGGCTATAGTGCCTTGGGTACTTATTCTGTGCCATTGGAAATCACCGTAGAAACAGGAATAGTCGGTATTATTTGCTATAGCTGGCTAGTTTTTACAGTCTTCCGTCAAGGCTTGCTTGGACTAAATCGATTGAGAAGCGATCGCGATTCTAATGGATTATGGATTATTGCGGCGATCGCCACTTTAGCGGGAATGCTTATTCATGGGTTAGTCGATACAGTCTGGTATCGCCCACAGGTTCAATTACTCTGGTGGTTAGCGATCGCCATTATTAGCAGTTTTTATATTGCTCCGATAGAAGAATAAAATAGAGGGGTGCAAAGCACCCCTCTATTTTATTTTACGAATGGACGCATTAAGAGATAACCAGCCCCAAAGGAAGTTAACACGATCGCCACAATTGTTAAGGTTAATAACCAACCACTTAAGCCCGTTGATTCATTTGCCTCTTCCATCGCTTCATTACGCAGGGGGCGTGAAGAAACCTCTTCACGAATTTCCAGCTTAGTTAACACCTTTTTAGGCGTTCTTACAGGCTCCGCAACAGGAGCATCAAACGCAGCAAAGGAACTATCGTAATAGAGAGCTTCACCCACCATTGGCTCATTAGCGGTTTGAGGTGCTGACTCATTAGCCAGTTGTCTGGCTCTCGAAATCGCTTCTTGGATGGCATTAGTTGTTTGCTGTACCGATGCTTTGCGAGGACTAGCCTGTGTAGCTGGTTTATCGGCAAGGGGCTTTGCCGCAGGAGGGCGACCTTGAGGCTGGGGATTGCTTCGAGATGGGGCAGGATTAATCTGAGAAGATGCGCGAATCCCTGCCAGTACCTCCGATAGCTTTGAGTCTGGCAAATTCGATTGGGTAAGAATCGCCTGTACGCGATCCGTTGCTTGGGCGATCGCCTCAAATTCTTGCAGCAACATCTGATTTTGCTTAGTTAGCTGATCATTTTGCAACTGAAAAAAAGATAACTTTGCTTGAGTAGATTGCAACTCCGCAGCCAGTTCTCGATACACAGTCACAGGTACTGAAGCCTGATAACCAGATGGGGCATTCTGATAACCAGATTGAGAATTTGTAGGTCTAGAAACTGGATTGGCTTGCATAGGCGACAGCACCTTAGGACTGTAAAAATTTAGTCGAGACTATAACATATGATTTACTGATTTGATTACATAAAGTCGGAAATTCACCTTAGAGCTATGCTTCTATTACAGTTCAGTACTTCTCACTATTGCCGCAAAGCAAGACTAGCTCTTGGTTACAAACAAATCCCTTTTCAGGTCGAAAATCTGACCCCCGGACTACATATTTTAAGGGTCAAACCTCTTTCAGGCTCAAAGACAGTGCCTGTACTATTGCCTCAACAAAAAAATTGTCCCGCCGTCGTCGCGGACTCTACCGAAATCATTCGTTTTTTGGAAGCCTATAAACCTGAACCACCACTTTATTTAGAGGATGACGCACAGCAACAGGAAGCATTACGCTTAGAAGACTATTTTGATGAATCAATTGGTACGGCGGCAAGGTTTGTTTATTATCAGTTTCGCGCCAATGAAGGTAAGCAGATCGATCCCTCATGGATGAGCCAGATCGTAATTGCCATCGTCCGATCGCAGTATGGGATCAATGCCAATTCGGCAAAGATTGCAGAGAAAAAAATTGGCGATGCGATCGCGATGCTCAGTGAATTTTGGCAAGATGGCTATTTAATCGGCGATCGCTTTAGTGTTGCAGATTTGACGGCAGCCGCATTACTTTCCCCATTGGGATTAATGCCCGCCTATCGGCAAACCTATCCTTGGCTATTTGCGCGAATTGCCGAAATACATCAGCTTTGTCATGAACCTTTGCCACAAAATTGGCAATCTGGACTTTATCAAATGTAAAAAAATTGCAATATAAGGATCAATGACAAATTGGTGTTAACTTATTGATGTTACTTTAGAGAATATTCAAAACACTCAAGAGTTGCCTAAAAACTGTATTCTTCATCTGCTCAGAGTGAAACCAAACATTTTTTAGATGTTCTTAGAGAAGATTAGTGCGAGTAGTTATATGTCTGTCAATGTTAGTGAATCTTTGTTTGAGCAGATTCTTGAATATCTCCGATCAAGGACAGAAGCAAGCGATCGCGTTGCTCAGAAACTGCTTAAAACATTAGAAACCCTGATATCTAGTAGTGCATCCCCAAATTCCGATACTAATTCCCAGCGCGATCGCCCTAGTGACCTAATACCACAATTTGGGCAGAAGCTATTTGATGCATGGAAGGAATTAGCAGATCTGCAAGTTGGCGAAAATTACTGGAGTTATCCTGTCATGTTTGAGGACTTGGCAGAAACCATGGAAATATCGGTTGATCTGTTTGTGCAACATCTTGCCAATATCCAGATCGGCAGTTTACAACTTATTCAAGGACGAGGCTATAACTATCAGGTAAATGGGCAGCAAGCAGCCTCGCTGACTTTTCATTCTGCTCCCACCCTCAAAAAAGCTGCCATTCCCAATGTTGCCGAGAAAAAACAGGATCTGGCCACCAAAAATAAAGCTTTTAAAGTCGGCGATCGCGTTTGTGTGAATGCTAACCGTCAGCAATATGCCAATCATAAGGGCGTGGTCGAGCAGGTGATCAGTGTAAGCTGTCGTGTCAAATTAGATAATGGCTGGACAGCATTTTTACCTAATCATTGTTTAGATCACATCAAATAAATATTCGCGAGAGTGCGATCGCAGGGCTTTGCCATGCGATCGCCAATATACAAAGATGTATGGGTTTGTCGCGCATCGCTAATTATTCACTGGGGGAGTAACTAATGTTTGATCAATTTGATCCATCAATATCTAATCCATTATTTGCTGATGCGATCGCGCAATTTAATAATGGAGATTATTACACCTGTCACGATACCTTAGAAGCGATTTGGAATGATGCTTGGCAAAGCGATCGCGCCTTTTATCAAGGAATCCTGCAAATAGCAGTCGGTCTATATCATCTCCGTAATCAAAATTGGCATGGAGCCACAATTCTTTTAGGTGAAGGCACAAGTCGCTTACCTGCCTATCTTCCTGATTATGAATCCATTGATGTTGAGATTTTACTAGAAGACAGCTTGCAGATCTTGAAAAGCGTGCAGCTAGGGGGCAAAGAAGGAATTATTGATATTTTAAAACAACTTGAGCGAGGGGATTTAAAAATCCCTCAAATTTATCAAATCACTAAGTAGTTAAACCATGTTCGCCCGCTACGCGGACGAACATGGTTCTGGTTTATTAACAACATCAGTATTACGCATGACTTGGGAACTCTCTAATCTATTACGGGCGATCGCCACCACAATTGTGATTAGTATTCATGCATCTCATTCTTGGTGGTTTGGCGTAAAAGATACCGTCACCATCAATCCTGAAATCTTTATTGATACAATCATTAACCAAGTCGGACGCTTTACCGTACCGATGTTTGTGATTCTCTCTGGCTTTGCGCTTTCTCAATCAGAAGTAAAGCGACCTTTTGATTCAAAAACATTTTGCCAACGCCGTCTAGGGCGAATCGTACCGCCTTATATTCTATTCACTTTACTTAATCTAGTTGGGCGATCGCAGTTTCTCACCGCAGATTGGCAAGAGCGTTTTCAGCAAATTTGGCAAGCGCTTTCCACAGGCATGGGCGATTATCATCTTTACTTTTTAGGAATTATTTGGCAATGCTATATAAGCTATCCGTTCCTACGCCGCCTTGATTTTACCGTCAAGAAACTATATATCCTCC
>DCSN01000070.1:4956-12273 GCA_002325645.1 Pseudanabaena sp. UBA1465 | reverse complement strand
TGTAAACGGATAGAGTGCGGGACTTCCCACTCACATTAGTTAAAAGTGAAGGTAATTCTTGTTTTAATGGGTAAAATTTGTAAGGTCATGAGAATAAATAACTCATCGGAATTAAGTATCTCAAACAGTCAAAATGCCTACTCATAAGTTGGAAAACCAATGAAAAAATACCTAGGGTTTATTGCAGCTACTTTTCTTTTAGTTGAAGTTTTTGGGGCTGGAGCCGCGATCGCGGATGATAAGTATGGATCTGTTGCCGCTAATGACGATCGCTCTAATTATGGCGTTGCTAATAACCACTCAGATCCTTCCCAAGCGGATTACGAAGCCCTTGCGAACTGTTCAGGTAATTGTAGTATCGTAATGCGATACAGCAATACTTGTGTTGCGATTTCTAAGGGGGACGGAGTATTAGGTTGGGCTGGTGAAGTTGACACCCCAGAAGATGCGGTGAACGCTGCACAAAATGCTTGCGAAGCTTACGCCGATCAGCGTGGAACTGGTGGAACCTGTGCAACAGTTTTTTCAGCTTGCACTGATCGCTAAACCTACAGACTTTTGCAAATCTCCGTGATTCTGATCGTAAAAGTCAGTTTTACAATAAAAATTACCCTGTCAATCCGTGAATTACTAGGAAAATTGAAAAAATCATGAAAAGACATTTAGGCTTTATTGGTGCAACTTTTATATTGGTTCAATGCTTTGGGGCTGGAGCCGCGATCGCGGATGATAAGTATGGCGCAGTCGCAACTGGTGCAAACGGTACATATGGTTATGCTTACAACTACGATACAAAGGATGCCGCAGTGGATGCCGCACTTTCAGAATGTGGCGATACCTGCACAGCAAAGGTTTGGTTTGCTAATGCCTGTGGTGCAGTAGCTAAAGGCGGTGGAGCAGCAGGTTGGGCTTGGAATGCTAGTGAAACTGCGGCTAAAGAGAATGCTGTCGCTAGTTGCTACGAGTACGGCGGCTCTAGTTGCGAAGTGGTTGTCTGGGCTTGTACAGATCGTTAGTATCTATATTAAGCTGATCACAATAAAAGACCAAAGCCTGTAGCGATCGCCACAAGCTTTGGTCTTTTATATTTAATTGAGCTTAGCTACTTACCGACATTCTCTGTTTTTATCGTTTTTATGCGATCGCTTGAGGTACATAAAAACTTAGTCTGAGATGGTTTTGATATATCCGCAAGGCTTTTGAGCTATAATGGCAAAGTGTTTTTGAATCTTTACTCAAAATACACCTTAAAATACCATCAAGAGCGCTTGTAAAGTTTTTCTTGAAAAGCATCCTTGAACGCGAAATATTTCTGGAGTTGTTTACCTTCATGCCTGAGATCGTTACCGAAACTTATAATGCCAATCAGATCCAAGTACTTGAGGGTCTAGAAGCAGTTCGTAAACGACCTGGGATGTATATCGGCACAACTGGGCCAAAAGGATTACATCACCTCGTTTTTGAGGTCGTTGACAATAGCGTTGATGAGGCTCTCGCAGGCCATTGCGATCGCATTTTAGTTGAGTTGATGCCCGATGGCTCCGTACAAGTCTCCGATAATGGGCGCGGTATCCCCATTGATATTCACCCTAAAACTGGTAAATCTGCCCTTGAAACTGTACTCACTGTCCTCCATGCTGGTGGTAAATTCGGTGATGGGGGTTACAAAGTATCAGGAGGATTGCATGGTGTTGGTATTTCTGTAGTTAATGCTTTATCGGAATGGGTGGAGGTCTCGGTATGGCGATTGGATACAGTTTATATCCAGAGATATGAGCGCGGTTTTCCCGTTACTGAACTTATCCCTAGCAAGAGTGAGGAGAAAAGACGTGGTACACAGGTGCGTTTCAAGCCTGATCCGCAAATTTTTACTACTCAAACCGAATTTGAGTATGACATTATCGCTAGTCGTCTCAAGGAACTTGCCTATCTTAATGCTGGCGTAAAAATCGAATATTGCGATCGCCGAGGTGCAGAACTTCGCACCGATATCTATTGTTATGAAGGTGGTATTCGCGAATATGTCGCCTATATGACCCGCGATAAAGAACCGATTCATCCAGATATTATCTATGTCAATGGCGAACGCGATAATGTCGTGGTGGAAGTTGCCTTGCAATGGTGTATCGACTCCTACAACGATAATGTTCTCGGCTTTGCGAATAACATCCGCACCATTGATGGTGGTACACACTTGGAAGGTTTAAAAACCGTCCTCACTCGTACCATGAATGCGACTGCAAGACGTTTGAAAAAGATCAAAGAAGGTGAGTCTAATCTTGCTGGTGAAAACGTCCGTGAAGGTTTAACGGCAGTAATTTCCGTTAAGGTTACTGATCCTGAATTTGAAGGACAAACTAAAACTAAACTAGGGAATACAGAAGTACGCGGTATTGTTGATTCCTTTGTCGGTGAAGTTCTCAATGAATATTTAGAATTTCATCCTGCGGTGGCGACTTCAATTATTGAAAAGGCATTACAAGCATTTAATGCTGCGGAAGCTGCCCGTCGCGCCCGTGAGCTAGTTCGCCGTAAATCAGCATTAGAGTCTTCGACTTTACCAGGCAAGCTTGCCGATTGTAGTTCTCGCGATCCTAAGCTGTCCGAAATTTTCATCGTTGAGGGAGACTCCGCAGGCGGCTCGGCTAAGCAAGGACGCGATCGCCATTATCAGGCAATCCTGCCATTGCGCGGTAAAGTTCTCAATATTGAGAGAGCCGATGATAGCAAGATTTATAAAAATAATGAAATCCAAGCGCTGATTACAGGTTGTGGTTTGGGGATTAAAGGCGAAGACTTTAATGAATCCCAACTGCGCTATCACAAGATTATTCTCCTTGCCGATGCGGACGTGGATGGAGCGCACATTCGGACTTTGTTGCTGACCTTCTTCTATCGATACCAGAGAGAACTGCTCGATCGCGGCTTTATTTATATTGGGTGTCCTCCACTATATAAATTGGAGCGTGGTAAAACGGCTCAATATTGCTATAGCGATCGCGACTTACAAGCAGCGATCGCCACTTTCCCTCCTAACGCCAACTATAATATTCAGCGTTTTAAAGGTTTGGGCGAAATGATGCCTCAGCAGCTATGGGAAACGACGATGAACCCTGCCACGCGATCGCTAAAACGTCTCACCATCGAAGATGCTGCGGAAGCCGATCGCATCTTTACAATTTTGATGGGTGATAAGGTTGCGCCGCGTCGTGAATTTATTGAGACCCATGGCTCCAAACTAGGGTTTGCAGATTTAGATATCTAAACAAAAAAGGCGGCGCGATGCGCCGCCTTTTTTATGTGGATTTGACCTTTTCACAAATGCGATCGCAGACAATCTCCGCCGAACCAAGTGAACCTTCCATCCAACCTGGCAAATAACTCATATAGTCGCCAGCACAATAGATATTGAGATAGGGATTAAACCGAGTATTCAGCATCTCATAGTAAGCCTTAGTCTCGGGCATCCTTCCTGAGTAACCATCCCAGCCACCATCGAAGTAAGGCATATTTTGCCAAGCCACCACCAGAGCGCTCTCCTGACGAATGTTATTGCTGTAACCAGAATGGAGCTTTTCGCCACCCATGAGCGCTAAGTCAATCCGATCTTTACTTTGCAAAGAACCCAAGGCTCTTGCTGCGCGACTATTATTGTAGGTTCCCGTGAGAACTCCCCTTTCGCCGTGAAATCCATTGGAAGGATACCAAACCTGTGTGATCAGCGTAGACCAATTTTGCTTACGGCTTTCAGGACTGGCTTGAGCGTAGAGATTGCGAAAATCCTCAGTTCCTAATTGTTTGCCGCCATTCGCTTCCTGTCGAAAAGCTTGCGTGAGTTCTGTGGGATAGTCATTCTTGATCCAACTAATGCCACCATAGATTGATTCTTTGCCAGTTTCATAAATTTTATCATCGCCCACTTCCCAGAAGCGATTTTTGGTTTGAAATCCCACTTTCGTGGCAGGCACAGAACGGAAAGCATTGAGACAAACCTTGTAATCTTCACTGGTATTACGGACAACTGCGGCAAGTCGTTTGGGAGTCATGGTCGAAACACAAAAATCAGCGCGATCGCTGCCATCGGCATAGGAAACAGTCACACCCTGAGCATCAGGCGTAATTGCCGTAATAGGACGATTGACCACCACAAGGTCTTTGACTTTTTTGTTACCCATCACAGGCTGTTCTAAAAATGCTTTCCACAGCATATCCATACCACCAACAGGTTGCAATAGTGAATTTTGCCACTCAGTTCTGAGGGAATTAAACATCTCGCCATTCCATAGACCAGAGCGGAGAATCTCTTCCAATTCAATCAGTGGTAATGGATTCCCCTCATTTAGTCCTGCCCAAGGCGGCTGTTGATTGGTGAAATCTGAGCCAAAGCGTGAGGATTCTTCATGAAAATTCTCCCTCAATCGCGCAAGGCGAGAAGGTGGCTTGGGTAGGCTGTCAGTATATTCCCCAAACTCACCTGCAAAGACTCCACGCAGTAGGCGGCGCTGTTCATTTTTGGGCAAATCATTGATCGAATATTCATCAATGAACATTCTCACAAAATCATCTTCAGTTAATACTTGATCAAGCGCTTTGTCTAGCTGTGTGCCAGGGGTTTTATCAAGGATTTCAGCGATTTCATGGTGCAGACTGCTTTGCAATTGCCGAAACAAGACAGGTTTGCCCTTATTTAAAGTGTTACTTTGAAAACGGTTTGCACTGGATAGAAAAATAAAAGGTTCTAGAGCGACTTTAAAGTTGCGGCAATATTTGAGAACAGTTTGATGATGGTGCGGAATTCTGCCAGGTCCTGCATTGAGGTATGGACTAGGAGCATTATCAGATTTAATAAAATTGCAGCTTTGCAGTTCTCCACCAACTTCTTGCATTTTCTCCCCTGGGCGCACTGTCAGCGATCGCCCACCCATGCGATTATTTGCTTCAAAAACCTTGACATCAAAGCCCCGATTCGCCAACAAATAGGCGGTACAGATACCAGCCACGCCCGCACCAATAACAATTACTTTCTTCCCATTGCCAATATTTCCAGTGGGAAAGCGCGGACTTTGGGCATGGGCATAGGGATTGTCGAGTAATCCTAAACTGACCAGACCACGCTGCAAAACTGCGGCTCCCCCCAATCCTCCTAAAGCCATTAAAAACTGTCTTCTGGTCAGAGGAATTCCTGAACGCCCGATATAGAAACGCTTGCCCATTTTATTGATCCTGAGACAAAATAATATATTTAGAGTCAAACCTCAAACTACAATAATGTACTGGTTAGTAGTCTCTAAATAAACAATTTGTATCAAAACTTTTGATTTATCGACTGCCTGATGTTTTATTGAGGATTTTGTCGCAAATTTTGGTGTTCCCTTAACATTTGTGCTACTAAAAGTTTTTGCAATCTCAATGGGATAAGCAACAGTTGACAGAATATCTAAGAATATCTAGATTTAACCAAGGCTTCATCTTTATGCGGGGCTAAAACATAAGCCAATCCGTGAAAACCTACTTTGTAAGCTTTCACGGACTTATATGATTTTTTGGCGAACCTATGGATTTGGCAATGTTGCCGCCTCTAGCCCTGTGGCTTTACCTGCTTTACGAAGGCGATCGCTTTCGGGTTCCATCCATGAATAGACAAAATGACTGAAGCAATTAATCTTCGGTTCTCGCGCCAGAGTAGCTTGCATTTGCTTCTCAAAACTAGGATGACCATCAAAACCCTGTCCCCATGTGCCTGCTAAGACTGGACAAACTAAAGTTTCAGGCGATGATTGGCGGACTACATCCGAAATCTGTTCCGCAACGCATTTACCATCATTACAAAGGGCATAGGTCATCGGATGACGTTCCATATATTTAGGAAAACGATCCCAAGGCTGCATTCTTGCTTCAAATCTCCCCGATTCCACAAGATTACCATTGGGGAAGAAAACCGTGCCAATGGGAAGATTATTTTGCTTGAGAGGAGCCGAAATGGTGGTGACAAAATTAATGACACCTTGATAAGCGTGATTAGTTGCCATATTCCACAGTAAATCTTCAGCGATCGCGGCGGATTCACGGGGATTTTTAATGTTTGTGGGCTGCACCTTAATGGAGTCCGCCAGTTGCTTCTCCGTCTGCACCACATCATTTGCAGTCAGAGTTCCATTTTGGAGATAGAGCGCCATCAACTCCCTCACATTTCTATTGTCAATGCTATTCAATAAAGCCGTTCGAGATTCTTTGCCATGAATCCACAACTGTTTCACATTATCAATTAAGTCGCCAGTAATATTAGTCGGATAGCGAACATAATCAAAGACCATCCCATCGGGATTGCGCTGCATCAATGCCTTGACTGCTGTAGTTAAATCCTCTCTAGCCAGACGGCTATAGGGGTCGACAAAGAGATGATCTTGTTCATAGGCATCTTCATAAAAAGCGCGTCCATTCGCCACTTGCTTCCGATCAAAATTGGTATTGGCAATACTATTTTCCCCTTTGCCATTTAAAGCCAAGGCTCCCGATCGCCCCCTAATTTCGCTATAGCCATAGCCAAAATTCATCGCAAAAGACCAACCATAAACCTTGATGCCCCTTGCTTTACCGATCGCGATCGCCTGTTTCCACAGATCATAGTCCGCAGGCACTTCGCCCGCCTTGACTGCTTCCTCCATCACTGATTTCCAAGGCGTAGGATTATCGGCAACGGGTAATAACACACGCCCATCATAAAATACTTCAACAAAAACTTGGTTATAGCCACGATTCGCCATCTTATCAAAGACATCCTCTAGCACACCCGCCTTGACATCATTGGGATAGAGCCTGATCCAAGTAGCTTGGGTTTGGGGAGCCGTGCGATCGCGACAGGCTTGGAGAGCCGCTTTATGTTTTTGGATAATTTCCTGATATTGCGCCTGAGATTTTTGATCCTTGGTATTGATCAAAGCCGCTTTTCGTAATTCATGTTTACGCAAAATCTCCGCAGTGCCCACATCACAGGTCGGATTGCCCCACAAAATCTTTTCAGGCAAAGGTCCCGCGATCGCCTTTTCCACGATCATATTTTCCATAACCATATTTCCCACGATCGCTGTGCTTAGGGTGACTCCTAGACAAGTAGCAGAGGCGATCGGTAACAAATTAAATTTATGTAGCTTTTTTGAGATTTTTTTGTATTTCATAGATCCATAAAAATATAGTTGATATTCAAGGAAAGTTTGTAACGCTTCCCCATCGAATAAAAGACGAACTATCGATAACAATGTGGCGATGACAATATGGCGATGACAATATGGCGATCACAATATGGCGATGACAATATGG
>DCSN01000070.1:263-4859 GCA_002325645.1 Pseudanabaena sp. UBA1465 | reverse complement strand
GATGACAATATGGCGATGACAATGTGGCGATGACAATATGGCACACTGACAAGTGTATTTCATGACGCTCTTGATAATGCTCCACAACCCAGCCCGATTTAAACCCAGTCCGATCGAACATGATTCTGACAATGAAGAAGAATTAGAATTTTATGATTTTAATGAACCCGAACCAGGGAGTCCTCCAGGGACATTAATCATTGATGAAGATGCCAGTATTCCAAATATTTTCTTAATTGACTACAGCGCCGAAGAAGCTTTGGGAATTCAGCTTGCGACCCCTGAAGAATGCTTTCCTCACTTAGATAGTCAGTCCGTCTCATGGGTAGATGTCCAAGGTTTAGGCTCGGAAGATGTACTTCAACGCCTCGGCAAAGTGTTTAACCTCCATGCTCTTGTCCTAGAAGATATTGTGAATATTCCCCAACGTCCTAAGGTCGAAAGTTTTGAGGATCAAGAATTAATCATCTTACATATGGTGACTAGTCGTGAAGATGGTAGGGGCTTTTATGATGAGCAGGTCAGTTTGATTTTAGGAAAAAATTATGTCTTAACGGTGCAGGAAGAACCTGAAAACGATGTATTTGAGCCAATTCGTCAACGAATTCATCGCAATCGTGGGGTGATCCGATCGCAAAGGGCAGACTATTTGGCCTATTCCCTGATCGATGCGATCGTCGATGGATTTTTTCCTGTGTTAGAGGACTATGGCGAACGTCTCGAAGATCTCCAAGATGAGGTGGTGGCAAAACCCACCCGCCAAACCCTTGATAAAATCCATAAAATTAAGCGTGAATTATTACTACTGCGCCGCGCCATTTGGCCGCAAAGGGATGCGATTAACTCGTTAATTCGTGAAGAAAGCCCCCTCATCGATCGCGAAGTTCGTGTATTCCTGCGCGACTGCTACGACCACACCGTACAGGTAATTGATATGGTCGAGACATACCGCGAACTTGCGGCTAATTTAATGGATATTTATCTATCATCCTTGAGCAATAGTACTAATGAAATCATGCGCTTTTTAACCGTGATTTCCACTTTGTTTATTCCACTTACCTTTATCGCAGGGGTATATGGCATGAATTTTGAAACAAGCTTAGCGGGGAACATGCCTGAGCTAAAAATGGAATATGGCTATGTTTACTGTTGGCTGGGAATGCTGGCTATTTCTGGCGGTCTGTTATTTTTCTTTTGGAGAAAAGGGTGGCTATCTGGACCAAAATAAATGTCTGAATCACGGATAATACGGATTATGGGATTACACAGATTTTTGGAAAAGAGTAAATTGACGGAGCAGATCAATTAAAATTCGTGAAATCAATTAATCCGTTTAATCTGTGATTCTGTATTGTGTTATCTCCTAAAAAACGTAGACTCCAGCGATTGTCGTTACAGGCGCACCAAGTCACGACAGCTTTACAAATTACCAGTGCGATCGCCCTCACCCCCGATCAAAAACACTACTTGTGTAATGTATTGCGCCTAGAAATCGGTGCAGAATTTATTGCCCTCGATCGCAATAGTGGCTGGTGGCTAGCCAAATTATCAAATAATCTTGATATTGCTGAGGTTATCGCCAAACTCGAAAACGATTCAGAATTGGCGGCTCAGATCATCCTCAGTATCGCTATGCCCAAGGGTAGCAATATTGAATCGGTGATCCGTCAAACCACAGAGTTAGGTGTACGCCAAATAGTGCCGTTATTTAGCGATCGCACCATCATCAAGTCAGGCACAGATATCGGCAATCAAAAACGCGATCGCTGGCAACGCATCGCCGAAGAAGCCGCCGAACTGTCCCTGCGTAATTACGTTCCCGAAATTATCTCGCCGCAATCCTTCAAAGCATGGCTAGGCGATCGCGCCCCAGAAATTCTGCCAGCATCTTCACCAATCCTAAAATATATTTGCGTCACCCATCCCGAAGCGCCCCATTTACTGAGCAGCTTACAAAATGAATATCACGCCTTACCTGTAGCTGAAAATATTACGCAAATTATGGTCGCTACTGGTTGCGAGGGCGGCTGGACGGCTCGCGAAGAAGAAATGGCGATCGCCTCAGGATTTATCCCCGTATCCCTAGGCGATCGGGTCTTGTCTGCCGTCACAGCACCAGTGGTAGCATTATCGATAGTTAGCGCATTTTTAGATACGCGATAATTGTGTACTTCATCAAGGCGTTATAAAGTGAATCAGCAGGTGTGCGCGGCTTCGCCGCGCACACCTGCTGGAAGGATATAGATTTCGTTGGAAAATGAGGTAAGTATGATCGCAAATCAACCGCAAACAGGGCAACATACCGTACAACATATGGTGCAACAAGCGATCGCTTTGCGTACCAATGGCAAAAAACTGCACAATATCACCCGTCAAGTAGAAGCCATTCTTGCTCAATCGGGTATAAAAATGGGACTATGCAATGTTTTTTTACGCCATACATCCGCAAGTTTGATCATTCAAGAAAATGCTGACCCCGATGTATTGGCAGATTTAGAAACTTTTTTTAGTAAACTCATTCCTGAAGATGCAAGTCAATATCGGCATACCTCTGAAGGTGTAGATGATATGCCCTCCCACATTCGCAGCACCCTTACCAAAACATCAGAAACAATTCCGATCGCTAATGGTAAACTTGCCCTCGGCACTTGGCAAGGAATCTTTGTTTGGGAACATCGCAATTTGGGACATACCCGCGAAGTGCTGGTACATATAACAGGATGTTAAATTAGAATTCCTAAATGAAGCCCTCAAAAAAGCCATCAGCCAGTCGATATCGTCCAGCAACTAAGCAAAAAAAGTGGCTGCGGGGATTTCAGTGGCTTTTACCAGGACTCCTAGTCAAACGATGGTTGCTAGTCAGCATCATTGGCATTGTCTTAATCGTGCTGGGAATCGCAATTTCGGCAAGATTAACTCCGATTTTATTTCTCTCGCGACTAATCGGTAACACTATCGATACTTTAGTGGCAATCTTACCCCGCAATTTCAGTGGACCGATCGCCTTATTAATTGGGCTAGGGCTACTCTGGTTCGGACAAAAACGCGCCCTTGGTTCGATTACTCAAGTCTTGATCCCTGATCAGGATAAAGAGCTTTTAGAATTACTGGTTTCCCATCGCAAACTCAATCGCGGCCCCAAAATTATCACCGTGGGCGGCGGTACGGGGATGTCTAACCTCCTGCGGGGCTTAAAGCAATATAGTGCCAATATTACGGCGATCGTTACTGTCGCTGATGATGGCGGCTCCTCTGGACGCTTACGCCGTGAGCATGGAGTGCTGCCCCCTGGAGATATTCGCAACTGCCTCGCTGCCCTCGCTGATGAAGAAAAATTAGTAACCGAGCTATTTCAATATCGGTTTAAAGTAGGTGAAGGCTTGACAGGTCATAGCTTTGGTAATTTATTTCTGACGGCGATGAGTGAAGTTACGGGCGATCTTGAAAAAGCGATCGCCGCAAGTTCACAGGTATTGGCAGTGCGGGGGCGCGTCTTACCCGCCACTCTAGAACATATGGTGCTATGGGCAGAACTCGAAGATGGGCGCTATGTTGAGGGGGAGTCAAATATTCCTGAAGCAAAGGGGAAAATCAAACATATTGGCTGTAAACCTAGTGATCCCAAAGGTTTACCCCAAGCCATCGAAGATATTAGTGAAGCGGATTTAATTGTGATCGGTCCTGGCAGTTTATATACCAGTATTATTCCTAATCTGCTTGTTCCTGAGATTCTTAAAGCATTGATCGATCGCAATGTGCCATCCATCTATCTTTGTAATATTATGAGTCAGGTAGGCGAAACCGATGGCTATGCTGTATCTGATTATGTGCGAGTTTTAGATGAATTGGCAGGGGTCAGATTATTTGATGTAGTTTTAGTTCAAAAGAACCCACCTTCTGAGCGATCGCTACAAAAATATGCCTCTGTCGGGTCTCATTTGACCTATCTAGATCGCGAAAATCTTGCAGCAATGCGTTGTCCAATTTTAATCGCCAATATCATGCGAGAAAAAGATAATGGAACCGTATGCCATGACTCAGATAAACTTGCGGGAGTACTAATGCGTTGGTATAACCGTCAGTAATTTTGAGTTTTCCCCCTTAGAATTTAGAGAATCCCAGCTTAAACTGTCAGATAAAATCATCAGTGTTAAAGCATTACCAGATCCGAGTTAACAGTGATATTTACGCTCTTGCCGAATTGCAAGGGTGGTTTCAGCAATTTAAAAATTTACTGCCCAATGTATTTTGGATGCAATGCAATCTAGTCTTGGTTGAGGTATTTACCAACGTAGTTTCCTACGCCCATGAAGGGCTGTCCGAAGAAACTCCCATTGATATTGAATTATCGATAGATGACACCAAAAAATCCTTAGAGTTAAAAATTTGGGATTATGGTCAACCCTTTGACTTGCAATCCGAAATTGAGAGACTTGCTAAAGAAGCGCAAAAGAATAAAGATTTTGAAAATATTGATGACATTCCCACAGGTGGAAGAGGGTTAATCATCGCTAAGACGATCGCCGATGATATCCGATACGAGAATGATGCTGATGGGCGAAATTGCTTCGCTATGACCAAAAGCTTTGCTAAATT
>DCSN01000070.1:0-179 GCA_002325645.1 Pseudanabaena sp. UBA1465 | reverse complement strand
GCGCCGCTTTTTGGGAATTTAGCGCTTTAGCCATAAAACAAACGCGAACATTGCCACAGGAAATGTGATCGCAGAAAAGGCGATCGCATTTATCGCTTCACTGGTAAGCCCCATTAATAATGACCAGTTAGGCGCAAGATATTTGATAACAGCCGAAATGATTAACGAATAAATCAGCA
>DCSN01000050.1:10736-25366 GCA_002325645.1 Pseudanabaena sp. UBA1465 | reverse complement strand
GCATGGCAAGGATTACTGCTCAATCAATTTCACGATATTTTAACAGGAACCTCGATTCCTGAAGTGTTTACCGATGCCGATCGCATATGGGCTGAGGCGCGAGAAATTTGCGATCGCATTTTAGAACCTGTTAGCGCTTCTCACCAACAGACATCATGTTTACAAGCTTGGAATTTTTTAAATTGGCAGCGATCGCAATTAATTAGACTTACCGATAATTCCTTATGTTGGTTAGAAAATATCCCTAGTTTTGGTTTTGCAGCATTAGAAACGATCACAATTAGAGAGACTAATCAACCCTTAAGCTTTACATCTGAAAACGATAAATTTTATCTGGAAAACATTTATCTGCGGGTTGAGATTGATGCGAAAACTGGAGTTATATCTCAAATATTTGATAAGCGATCGCAAAAAAATATATTACAATCTTCTAGCAAATTAGAATTTTTTGAAGATAAAGGTCAATATTGGGATGCTTGGAATATTGACCCTAATTATGAGAGTAAAAAGCTAGAATCTGCAACATTAGCATCAATTGAAATCTCAGAAAATTGTAGCTTGTTAGTAGCAATTCGTATTGCTCAAAAATTCCGTAATTCTACTTTTATCCAAGAAATTCAACTAACAGCTTTTGAGCCATTTATTACTATAAATAATTCAGTAAATTGGCAAGAAGAATATGCTTTAGTTAAAGTTGCTTTTCCTATAAATTGGCAAGCATCCTATGCCACCTATGAGATTCCGATGGGAACAATTCAGCGTAGTACTTTAGGTCAAACCCCTGAAGCTAAAGCCAAATGGGAAGTTCCCGCGCAATATTGGGCAGATATATCTTCAGAGCATCATGCCCTAGGTTTAGCCGTTCTCAATGATAGTAAGTATGGCTATGACGCTAAGCCCGATTGTTTGCGTTTAACTTTGCTGCGTAGTCCCAACTGGCCAAGTCCAAATAGCGATCGCGGACATCATCAGTTTACCTATCGCTTAGTTCCCCATCGAGGTGATTGGCGCGAGGCAAATATTGTCCGATTAGCGCAAGAGTTAAATAATCCAATTGTTTTAAAAAGCTCGCCAATTCAAGAAACTTTACAAAGTTTTATAAATATCTCTGCACCTAATATTGTTCTTTCTGCATTTAAGCGATCGCAAGATCAATCAGGTTGGATTATTCGTTTATATGAAGCACATGGTGAGCTAACAGAAACAGATATCGAGATTTCATCACATTTATTGCAATTAGAAAATGTATGGGAATGTGATCTCATGGAAAACAAAAATAGTTTGATCTCATTAATCTACAGGACAGACAACTCTTTTAAAGCTATATTTCAACCCTATGAAATCAAAACATTCCTAATGTGAAGAGATAAATATCAATCTAGCCAAGCAGCAATAATTCTTTTGATTGTCGTAACACCAAGTTTATCAACTCTTGCGACTACATCATCAACTGATGTAAATAGCTGTTGCGATCGCTGTTCATGAATTAGGCGTGCAAACTTGATATTTGCTTTAGCAGACTGTTTTAATTTATTTTCTAGATCGGTAATATTTAATGTATTTAAGTCATTAAGCACCTGTAAAATTTTGGGGTCATTGTTATCAATACTTTTATCTTTAGCTGTAGTTTTGGCACGCTCAGTCTTAGGTTTTGTTGTGGCTTTAAGAGTATCTTTAGAAGTAGTTTGAGCCTTAACAGTTTTAGTAGTTTTTTTAGTTACTACCTCTGGAATAGATTGATTAGGTTGAGTTTTAACTTCAAGTATTTGGTGAACGGGAACAAGGGACAAAGACTGACGGAAATCAGTTAAATGGGCATCCAGTTGTTTGCTAACTTGCCCCACAATTACTTGTAAACTGGCGCTGATACGTTCTTCAATAGTGCGCTCGATCGCCGCAGTTAGTTTTTGTTCTAATCGATTGGCGATCGCCTCTTCGATCTTATCTAAATCTGGAGGGTTGGTATTAGTCACTTGGGGAGGAGTGGTAATAACTGTTGGCGCAGAAGGCGATCGCAAAAAGTTATATTGCTCAATAATTGTTGATTCTAAATTAGGTGGCACAACATAGGCGCGAATTGCCGTGAATTGCTCATCAATTTCCTGAGCTTTAATTGCCGCGTAATATTCAAAATGACCTTCTAAAACTTCAAAAGCGATCGGTGAAATTTTGCGGACAAGAATGGGACTGATGGTATCACCCGCTTTTAAAAATAAATTAGCAAGATTCTCAATTTGATGGGCTGAGAATTGAGAACTAGATATTGCTGGCGGTGTGATTGTATCAAGATCGATGGAAGAGGTTAATAAGCTCATGCACTTAATCCTACTTTTTCAAGAACTTCATTAGCTAATTCCTCAAACTCAGCCGCAGATATCGAGTCGGGCTTAAAGTCAAAAATCGACTTGGGATCAGGAATTTGGCGATCGCCTTCAAATATAAAATTATCAATTGCCCTTGATAAATCTTCACGCTGAAAAATTCTGGTTTCTAACACAGGAAAACCATAGCGCTCTGTGACTACTTTCTCCTGTTTGGGCAAAGTTGCCTTGATGTAATTGGCATTAGTCAAGATCTTAGAAGGTAATACACCTAAAACCGCGATCGGCGATTTGTTGATAAAAGAGCGAAACTCATCAATTTCTTCGATAAAGTTTTTGACATTGCGTAAACCTTCATTAGCAAAAGGTTTGAGGTCGGAGGGAATAATCAAATAATCGCAGGCGATCAGCGCAATTTTGGCATAAAGATTTAAAGATGGCGGCGTATCGATCAGCACCACATCATAGTCATCTTTTACCAATTCCAATTTCTTGACCAAATGGGTTTTAGAACTATCTTTATCAACCAATCTTGCTTCCTGCCAAATCAAATTAATATGCGCGGGAATGACATCGACTGAGGGATAAGTAAAGGTACTCTTGAGGGCAACTTCAGGGATATAGTTGGATTTGGGATAGAAGACAACATTGTAAATATTGCTATCTTTGAGCGTGTCTTCTTCTTCAGTCTCAAACTTCATTAAACCTGCGGCATAGGTAGTATTTGCCTGACTATCAAGATCAATGATTAAAACCTTTAGACCCTTGCGACTAATGGCAGCAGCAAGATTGATGGTAGTAGTGGTTTTGCCCACACCGCCTTTATTGTGATAGATCGCGATCGTTTTCATAGTTCTTGCTATTTTAGATTCGGGAATGGGGAGTAAGTACGTCTCAATAGGTTGGAGTTTAACCTGTTCAGAAAATTTTGTTTCGGTAATGGATTTAGGTGTTTCTATACCCGCTAATTTATCCCTGCCAATAATATCGCTAATTTTCTGGATTTTGGCAGCAATTTCTGAGCCTTGACATTGAAAAATTAGATCGATGCGATCGCCTTGATGATCAATTAGCTGATAAATCCGAAAATCCTTACCATTGGTCAAAACTCCATACATTACTTGCAATTTACTCAAATACCGTCTCATCCTCCGCACATGCAGATTCAGATTTTGCTTCGGGTGCTTTGCTTCTACGACCACACACACTTTGGGCGCAGAATCAGTAATGCTCGGAAATACTTGAGAAGTCAGGGCTAAAAAATCTAAACGAATACTGCCTAACGCGACTTCTTGATGCCATTTACTAGCGTCATAGCCAAGGGTAGGCAAAAGATACTGGACAATTAATTTACTTTCCACTTCGCTCTCATTGCGACAAAGCTTTGGATCGAAACTCATACAGCGCCCTAATCCCCCGAAAAATTAGATTTTCATCAATTATATCTACTTTTAGTCCCCATTTCCCTAAATGTTCTCCATCTCCTCCAGTAATTATCACCTTGCTATTGGGGAATTGCGATCGCCAATCATTTATATAAGCTTGCAAACCTGATATTAATATGTGAGCTACACCACCTTGAATCGCGCTATTCGTATCCGTCGCCCATCGCTCTGGCAGTGTTTTAGGAATTAGTAAATCTGGTAAAATCGCCGTATTTTTGTGCAGAACCGCAAACTGCGATCGCAGCCCCGCCACAATTGCGCCACCAACTAAAGCCTTATCCGCATCAATTCCCGTTAAAGTAATCGCTGTCCCCGCATCAATCACCAAGACTGGGTAGCCATAGATTTCCCCTGCGCCATACGCCGCCAAAGCGCGATCGCATCCCATCGTTGCGTACAAACTACGCAAAGGCACATCAGCAGTTTTCAGGATTTTGGTTTGTGGTAACTCATGCCAACTAGTGAGTAATTCAGGAACTACAGAGGCGATCGCAATATCCGCAAAATCTCGATCTGCAAGCTTTGCTTCTAAAACTGGTAATTGGACATGGGTATAGGCATATTCCTCAAGAATTTGGCGATCGCTGCCCCAAATAACCGCCTTAATTCTGGTGTTACCAATGGCGATCGCAAGATGATGATTTAAATAATTATTCATCCCAAAACTTAACACTCAACATTGCGTCAATGTCACGGCTAAACTGCCATTGCTCAGGGATGCGATCGCCTTTTTTCTCATACTCATCCTTAACATCGCGAAAAGCAAGTCGAAAAGCAATATCAAAAGCATCAATCCATATAGTTTTTAAACTAGGGGAATCCCTCAGCGCTAACTCAAGATCAGTTCGTTGATTTCTAATCGTCCGTTCCCAGCCATTAAACTCTTGAGGCATATGCCATAAAAGCCTATTGAAGCTTTAAGTAGGGCGAAGAAATTTTGAAAAGTGCCGCGAAGCGGCACTTTTCAAAATTTCTTTGGGTTTTCATTCAGCGCAAAACGCTATAAGTGCAATTATAAAGGCATAGAACTTGACACTTCTCAGCCTAAAGGCATGAGGATTATTGGACTCAAAGAATGCCTGTAGGACTTGTCCTAGCATGGTCTTACTCAGTGATACCTAGTCTTGCAACTAGCTTCTCAAGCGTGAATTCCCGTATGCCCTACGGTACTTAATGTATTCTAATATAAAGCCGTCCTAGAAGGACGGGGTTTTAAACCCATTTTTCCGATAACTCTGTGCCTTCATCACGAATCAAGTAATCACCACAAGCAATCATAATGGACTTCGAGCCAGCCTACAGCCGCTATCCCCTTGCTACAGTGAATCAACGACTCGGAGCGCTCATCGTAGACTTTTTAAGTTGTTGGTTTATTTCCGAATTAACCGTATCGATATTATCGATCGCCCCAGAAAATCCTCTGCATTTGTTTATATTCATTTCGACATGGTTTGTCTTTCGTGTGTTTATCGCCGCCCGCGCACAGGGACAGAGCTTTGGCAGATGGCTGATCAGTATTCGCGTGATTGATGCGGAATATGGCAAAACGGCTGGACTCGGTGCATTTATGAAGCGAGAGATTTTTGTCTTTATCTGTGCCATTTTTGTGATTAGAACGATCACCTCCACCCTGATCGTCTTTGCGTGGATTCCCTTTGTTGCCGATGCGGCTTTTGCGATCGTTGATAACGAAAAGCGCCAGGCTTTCCACGATCGCATTAGTGGCACGATTTCCATTCAAACCCGCAAAGGCTTTGCGATCGATGAAAAATTAGGCAAACTCTTTAACCGAGCAGGGCAGCAAGCGACAAAGCTCTATCAAAGCCGTCAAGACCGTGATTTATATGAGGATGAATATAGCGCTCCTCGTCCCAAACCTAAGCGCCGCCCCCGCACAAAATCCCGTCCACCCCAAGATTTTAATTTTGATCGCAACTTTGATCGAGATAGTGACTTCGATCGCTCTTATCAAGGCAATTACACCGATCCCTATGCTGAACCTTTAGATCCGCCCAGAAATACTTATAAAGGCGATGATGATTACCGTGATGATCTTGGCGATCGCCCTAAGAGTTATGACAAGCCCTACGAAGATGAACCACCAGTTAAGCGATCGGCTCGTCGTCCTAGAAAAAGATAATTTCAAAGAGCCAATGTTTTTATGTGCAGCAAAGCTGCGCTACAAAACATTGGCTCTTTAGCTATATTTTTATGTGCCGAAGGAGCGATCGCCAGCATCGCCCAAGCCAGGGACAATCCACCCTTTTTCATTAACAACCTCATCGATACAGGCAGAATAGATTTGTACTGATGGAAACTGTTGATTAATTAGCTGTAAAGCGGGTGGCGCACAGAGAGCATTAATAATCCGAATAAACGCGGGATCGGCTCCTCTTTCCATGAGTAATTTGAGCGTTGTCATAATCGATCCACCCGTCGCCATCATCGGTTCAACGATAAAAATACGAGTTTGAGGTTCAAATCTTTCTGGCAAACGATTGAGATAGCAGTTAGCCTCAAGAGTCTCTTCATTCCGCACTAGTCCCAAATGGTAAACACTAGCTGTTGGCAATAGCGTTTGACTACCTTCAAGCATGGCTAGTCCCGCTCGTAAAATTGGCACAAGGGCTAAAGGGATAGAAGCATCAATTAAGTGACCTGAAGTACTTCCCAATGGAGTTTCAATATTTACTTCCTGTACTGGCACAAATTCGCGCATGGCCTCATAGGTCAGCCATTTTCCAAGTTCGCTCATAGCTGTGCGAAATAGTGGAACAGGTGTATGTTTCTCCCTTGCAATGGTGATCCAGTGGCGAATAATGGGATGGGGGGGAACATATACGCGCAGTTGAGAAGCCATGAATTTGTTGTAGTATTTGAATAAATTAAGTAGTGCAAAGCACTATTCGTTATAACATCCTACGATGATTTGGCTTTCAGTTTATTGCGACCACCATAAAAGCCAACCAAGAGTCACTCCCCTAGAATTCATCCAACTAAAAGTCTAATGTGGCTGGGCAAATTCACAGCGCGTATTGTTGCTAGACAAGAATTAATTCTTGTCCATGATTGGAACTATTGCTGCTAAATTGCTGCTACAATGCTGTATCAGTTTAGGATTTAGAAACATTCATGAAAAGATCGCTGTTATACAGCTTGGCAGTAGCAACAACTTTATCTGTTGCCTCTGTAGCTTGTACCCCTACCACAACGACAACAACAGCAAGCCCTAGTGCGTCTGCCCCGTCTACAGCAAAGCCATCTCCTTCACCTAGTGCTTCACCTAGTGCTTCACCTATCAGTAGCCCCACTACTGCGGCGAAGCCACCTGAAACACCCTCGGCTAAGCCAACGGAATCTTCTTCTAAACCCGCAGAACCTAAAGGCGATCAGGCTCCTGACTTAGTAAGAGTTGCAATTATTAACAACAGTGGCAAGAGCTTAACAGGGGTTTATATGTCTGCTCCCAGCAAAAAAGAGTGGGGACAAAATGAGCTTGCTGAGCCACTTGCGGATCGCGAAAAAGCTGATTTTGAATGGAAGCGCTCTGACTATAAAGGCGTTGATGCTGGATGTGTGTTTGACGTTGGGGTTGAATATGGTGATGGGGCAATCACTATTCTAGATCCGATTGATCTTTGCAAAACTCCCGCAATCAACTTAAAGTAATCAAATTATAGGAATCAAGAGAATGGAGCGCAGAGCGCTCCATTTCTTATTCGGTTGGGTCGCAAATCGGAGTTTCTTGATTTTCTTCGGTGTCGGGTGGTAGCTCGATCACTGGATTAGACACCCTGACATGGGGCAGGTCTGCGCCTTCTAATCCTTTGCTAATCCGCTTTGGGGAATAGTCAAGGGTCACAAATAATGGATAATGAGACTCACCGCGATCGCTGATAATATCGCGATGTTTCCAAGGTAAAAGCCAATAATATTCTTCACCCAGCATTACTTCCACTTGTCGCCAACGTTGTAAGAGCGAGGAGAAGTCTTCATTGGGGCGATGGATAAATATGAAAATCTCTTGACCAGTTTTTACTTTCCAGTCAGGATCACACATAATCAAAGCCAGATCACATTCCAATTGAATATGCTTTTGCGTCAAATTAGGTCTAGTAATTTGAACTACTGGTAATGGAACTGAAATTAAGCTATCACTGGGACGACGCAGACTCGGAATAAGCTCAAAATAGGGGCGATATTGTCGTAAAAGGGTAATCGACTCAAGTGAGTTGCTGTAATGGCTAAGGAGGGTGTCGTAATGAATTTGATGGGTACTCATAATTGATCTATATTGATCTATAAATTTTAGATAATGGGTAAATGCACAAAGAAAGTAGAACCGTGTGAAGAACCCAAATTAGGCGACTTGACCAAAATTTTGCCATCATGGGCGCTAATAATATAGTGCGATAGATATAACCCTAAGCCGCTACCTTGTTTTTGATGGTTGCCTTGGCGAAATCTTTGAAACAAGAATGCTTGCTCTTCCGTTGGAATCCCCGCACCAGTATCAGCGATCGCAATAATCGCCTCAGATTTATTCGCCTCAGATTTATTCGCCTCAGATTTATTCGCCTCAGATGGAGCTAAGTTTAAGCTAACATGGACGCTGCCTGCTTCGGTGAACTTGAGGGCATTACCAATCAAATTATTAAAGACTCGTAATAGTTCGAGGCGATCGCCTTTTACTGTAGCTGATTGATCTAGTTCGGCGCTAAGTTCTAGATTTTTAGAAATGGCGATCGGCTTAAGTTCTTGCACCACCTGTTCGAGTAGTTCCTGCAAATTTAGTGGCTGTAAATTAATAGTTTTACTGCCCGACTCGTAGCGATAAACATCAAGGAGCTTATTCACCATTTCCAGCAAATTGCGATTGCTGCGCCCCATAATCGTCAGAGCTTCCCCAATTTGCGGCGAAATCTCCCCCAATACGCCATCTTGTAATAGCCCCAACATCCGATCCGCCGCCACAAGGGGAGTCCGTAAATCATGGGTTAAGCGGGATACAAAATCCTGTCGCTGGCGATCGATGCGATCGCGCTCCGCAATACTATGTTTTAACCGCAGCAGCGATCGCACCCTTGCCAAAAGTTCATCCGCTTCAATGGGTTTCCGAATAAATTCATCTGCGCCGAGGTCTAAGCCTTTGACAGCATTAGCGCGATCGTAGGCGGTAATCAACAAAATTGGAATAAATGGTAACTCCTTCATCGCCCTGATGCGGCGCGTCACCTCATAGCCATCCATCAGAGGCATCATCACATCCAGCAATACCAAGTCAATTGGCTCCGATTCAACGATTTTTAATGCCTCATAACCATTAGATGCTGAGATGATCTCGTATCCCTCTTCTTCGAGAATTGTGCGAACAAGAAATAGATTGTCTGGCACATCATCAACAATTAGTAAACGGTCAGGAGATTTCATTCAAACGCTCAGGCAAAACAGGATGGCTATATAGATGTTGTCATGAAATTGCGATCTATGCAGTCATCCTGATGATAGAAATTACAGTAAAGGCGGCGCATCGCGCCGCCTTTATTTATTTGGAAACGCTATATAATGACTTACGGATTAAGCAATCTCTTACTTAAATATGCGCCATCGTTTATTTCTCTCCTTGAGTACATTTTTACTAGTTAGTAGTAGTATTTCTGCGGCGGTAAATTCCCAAGAGACTCAAACTCCTAAACCAGAAAAGTATGAATATCCTCAAGAGGTAACAAAAACCTTTATGAAGGGTTGTGGGTTTACGAATAGTAAGGAGTTCTGTACTTGTAGTTTAGATAAATTGCGATCGCAATATACTTTTGCCGAATTTCTCAAAATCGATACGGCGGCTAGAGAAACGAAGCAAGTTCCCAAAGAAGTAATCAATATTTTTCAGTCCTGTCGTCCCAAGAAAGATTAAAAAAGTGGCGCTTCGCGCCACTTTTTTGAGGTAATTGTAAAGAGAATAATATGGCAAGTATAGAAGTTGTAGTAATTGGTGGTGGAGCAGCAGGATTTTTTGGCGCAATCCATGCGGCGCAAGCTCCTCATACTCGCGTTACTCTCTTGGAGGCAGGACGGCAGCCTCTCGCAAAAGTCAGAGTGTCAGGGGGAGGTCGGTGTAATGTGACCCATCATTGTTTTGAACCTTCACAATTAGTCCAAAACTATCCTAGAGGTGGTAAAGCCTTACGAGGAGCTTTCTCAAAGTTTCAACCCTTGGATGTCGTGCGCTGGTTTAATCAGGAAGGAGTGAAGCTAAAAACTGAAGCCGATGGCAGGATGTTTCCTGTTACCGATGATTCGGAAACGATTGTGGAAGCTTTAATGTTTGCGGCAAAAAAGGCGGGTGTTCATCTTCGCACTAATGTTGTAGTCCAAAAAATTGAGCCCAAAATTGAACTTTTGGGCGATCGCAAATTTGATGTGATTCTTAAAAATAGTGAGAAAAATGGCGAGAATATAATCTGCGATCGCCTCTTACTTGCCACAGGTAGCAGTCTATCGGGCTATGCGATCGCGCGATCGCTAGGTCATGACCTTGAGCCGCCTGTTCCTTCCCTATTTACCTTTAATATCAAAGATTCTAAACTGCATGAACTCGCAGGGGTCAGCGTCAATCCTGCCACTGTTAAATTAATTAGTGCCGCTAGTCCTGAAAAGAAAAAATCGAGCCGTAATCCCTTAGAACAATCGGGAGCTTTATTAATCACCCATTGGGGTTTAAGTGGCCCCGCCGTCCTGAAGTTATCTGCATGGGCGGCGCGAGAACTCCATGAATGCAACTATCAAGCCAAATTAGCCGTCAATTGGATTCCATCTTTGAAAGTAGAAGCGATCAAACAAATTCTCCTCACTGCGAAAATCGATCAACCCAAAAAGTTTATTTCTAACTATTGTCCCTTGGAGATTTCCCTACGTCTTTGGGAATATTTACTCGATAAAGCGGAAGTGGAACTAGAAAAACGCTGGGCGGATATTTCTAATAAGGCCCTTCAGCAAATTGTGAATGTGTTAAACGCGAGTGAATATGCGATCGCGGGCAAAGGTGTATTTAAGGAGGAATTTGTCACCTGTGGCGGGATTCGCTTGCAGGATGTGAATTTTCAGACAATGGAAAGCAAGATTTGTTCTGGTTTATTTTTTGCGGGAGAAGTGTTAGATATTGATGGCGTAACGGGTGGTTTTAATTTTCAAAATGCTTGGACTACGGCATGGATTGCCGCACAGGGGATTGCTGAATAAGAGCGCTTTGCGCTCTTATTCAATTTTTGATGGCGCTTTTAGCGAAATGATGAATTAAGGCTTGACGCATCACATCAATTGGAACGGGATGATCTAACCAAAATTCGAGGGCGATCGCCCCCTGATTAATTAACATTTCTAAACCATCGATCGACTTGAGTCCCCTTGCGGATGCCATTTGTAAAAATTTGGTGGGACGGGGCGTATAAATTAAGTCATAGGCGATCGCTTGGCTCGGCAGCAAAGCCATCTCTTCTTCAGTGATTGGTGTGTGGGGATCGCTACCCATACCAATCGGTGTGGCATTAATGACGATTCCCGCTATTTCCAATAAATGGGGAATTGACGACCAAGGATGGACGCGCAAATTGTAGTCACGCAGTTGGCTAGTCATCGCCCCATGAAATTTTTTAAGTTTTTTAGGATCGCGCCCCACCACATGAATCATGGGACAACCTAACTCTAAACAAGCCGCCACTACCGCCTTAGCCGCCCCACCACCACCAAGAATCACCGCAGGCATATTTTGCCAATCCAATTGCAGTTGTTTGAGTGGTTCCAGAAAACCCGCAATATCTGTATTTGTGCCAACCAAGCGATCGTCAACCCGCTTCACCGTATTCACAGCACCGACAGCCCAAGCGATCGGCAGCACTTCATCTAGCAAAGGGATCACTTCCACCTTATGGGGAATTGTCAAATTAAAACCCCGTACCGATTCAATGGCTCTAATACCCGCGATCGCCGCAGGTAAATTCTGGACAGGAACTGACAAGGGTACATATACATAGTCCAGACCCATCTCCGCGATCGCGGCATTGTGCATCAAAGGCGAAAGACTATGACTAACGGGAAAACCCATCACCCCTAAAATTTTGGTTGTCCCTAAGAGTCCCCTGTGCATGGTCACTTACCTAACGCAATTAAAAAACTATGACATATTCCCCAACCTTTTGCTATGAACCCGAAAGATCTGAGGCGCACGCTGCGCGTGCGCCTCAGATCTTTCGGGTTTATGAGGGTTGGCGCATCGCGCCAACCCTCATGTTTGGGATCGCTAACCAAAGGAAATGATCAGATAGGAATCCTGAAATTTTGCGCCTGTAGCTTGTTTTCCAGCTAATTCTGTGGGCAAGAAAATATTGCGCCGTTGATCGCCTGCCTCGATTGTCACTTCAGGCCCTAGCTGAATTAACTTGACTTGCTTTTTATTAAAACTTGGTAAAAATAGCTTGACCTGCTTAGTAACAGTATTGATTTCAATTGGTTTAGGTACAAAATTCGCATTTAGATGATCAGGAATATTTAATTCACTGACCTGATCGGGAATGCGAAAAATGGAAAGCGGCTCGAAGTCTTCCTCAGCGATCGCCTCCCGCGCAAATACACCACCAATGGTCACGCCCACCTGTTGAGCGCTGCCCCATAAATATTTTGCCGTAGCGATCGCATAGGGATCGCCAGTGGTGACAAGATAAGCCGCCACCCGATTAGGATCATTAACGGCTTTTTGACCGCGAGTTAACACCGATGACATTTCGCCAGCCTGTTGCGAAATATCATCGGTACTAGAGACTTGCAAAATACTTCTTAAAATTGGTTCTACAAAAGGTGAGATCGCCTGACCGATCGCTGAACCCGTTAATACCTGTCTAAATCGGCGCAAATACCAACCAAGAATTTCTGGCATTCCCAGCATTCTCAAGGTTTCGAGATCGCCAACACCATCGTAAATAATTACGTCATACTTACCTTCGGCATCACGTTCACGCAAAAAGCTTAAGCCTAAAGCTGCATCCATCCCCGGTAAAATGCCTAGCTCCTGACCATATACTTCCTTAAAAAAGGGAGAACGCAGATACTGGGTTTCCAAGCCTTTCATCTTGTCCCAATATCTTTCGAGTAAAACCGTTGACTTTAAATGGACAGCCGTAAAATTTGGCGCGATTAATTGCGGATCGCTGTGGAGATCAACACCAAGCCTCATGCTCAGACTATCGCCCGCTTGTTGACCAACATATAAAACTTGCTTATTTTGGGCGGCAAAAGAGCGAGCAACCGCGATCGCGGTTGTCGTTTTGCCAACACCACCTTTACCGAGAAATGTCAGAATTAAACTCATTGATCTTTCTCACTGGACTTCTGCACCAGCTTTTTTAAATGAGGGCTGGGGGTGAAATGGGGAACTGTAACTTCGGGAATCGTGATGGGCTGATGGGTGCGAGGATGACTTCCCGAACGAGCGCGACGATGGCTTATCCCAAACTTGCCAAAATCACTCAACATAATCGATTGATGGTTCGCGAGAGCTTGGGTAAGACAGGTAATAACTGCCTCCAGACTGGCTGAAGCCATACTATAGCTCAATCCATCCACCTCTGCCATCATGCCCCGAATGATATCTTGACGGTTAATATCTGCCATAGGGCTTAGGTGTAATTATGATGTCGCCAATATAGCTCTTTTCAAGCAAGCGAGTTATATAGGATTGTTTTCCCCGCCTGCGTCGCGGAAAACAATCCTATACTTCAGTCAGGAGCGACATCATAACTCATTTAGGCTGACTCTAGCTCATCAGCAAAGAACCAAGACTTGCTGCTATCGTCAAATTTGACGATGTAGCCCCATTTGCCGCCATCCATAATCTTTTCTTCCTTGATTACGCCGATTGCGCCAACTTTGCTAGCGATCGCTTTGCCACTACCGTCTTTAAAACTACGAACACGAACTCTTTGTCCAACTTGCATAATGTTTAATTCTCGTACCGAACTCAATTAACCTTTTGCGTTTGCTTTAAAAAGTTTACATTAGATATTAGCCCTATTAATTTTTTGATGGATAGTCCTAAGATGTCAGTGACAATCGCCCAGTTACAAAAGTGGAAACAGCAGCAAAAGCCAATTGCGGCTCTGACGGGAACCGACTATGCGATCGCCAAACTTTTGGACAAGGCTGGTATCGACCTGATTTTGGTGGGCGATTCCTTGGCAATGGTGGCTCTTGGACATAAAACGACACTTCCTGTCACCCTTGATGACATGATTCACCATGCTCAAGCCGTTAGTCGCGGTGTGGAAAATGCGCTGATCATCGTCGATTTACCTTTTTTGAGCTATCAAGTTAGCGCCGAAGAAGCCCTGCGATCGGCAGGACGCATTTTAAAACAAACCAATGCACAGGGTGTCAAACTTGAAGGCGGCTATCCTGACATGGTGGAAACAATTCGCAAATTAGTACAGGCAGGAATTCCTGTGATGGGTCATGTGGGACTCACACCCCAATCAGTACATCAAATCGGCTATCGAGTTCAAGGTGTCGCCCCCGAAGCCGCCACAGAAATTTTGGATCAATCTCAGGCACTAGTTGAAGCAGGTATTTTTGCCTTGATATTAGAAAATATCCCTGCGGCATTAGCTGCCAAAATCACAAATTTAATACCAATACCAACAATTGGTATTGGTGCTGGCAAGGAATGTGATGGACAAATTTTAGTAACCCATGATGTTTTAGGCTTGTCCGATTGGCAGCCCCCCTTTGCCAAAAAATATACAAATTTGCAAGAGACCATCACAGAAGCAGTCCAAAAATATTGCCAAGATGTGAGAGATAGATCATAGAAAAACGT
>DCSN01000050.1:0-10684 GCA_002325645.1 Pseudanabaena sp. UBA1465 | reverse complement strand
ACGTTTTTCTATGATCTATCTCTAAGTGTTAAAATACAAAACGTTACAAGAAATTGCATAAACAGCATAACTAGATAAATTTATGGCAGTCAAACCAGATTGGTTGCGAGTAAAAGCCCCTCAGTGGGAGCGCGTTGGTAATGTCAAAGAAGTCCTGCGCGACTTAGGGCTGAACACTGTGTGCGAAGAAGCATCCTGCCCGAATATTGGCGAATGCTTCAACCAAGGTACTGCCACATTTTTGATCATGGGCCCTGCTTGCACCCGTGCTTGTCCCTACTGCGATATTGACTTTGAGAAAAAGCCCCAAGATCTCGATCCGATGGAGCCAGTTAATTTGGGAGAAGCGGTGCGCCGCCTGAATCTGAAGCATGTAGTCGTCACTTCTGTTAATCGCGATGACTTAGCCGATGGTGGCGCTTCGCAATTTGTGCGCTGCATCGAAGAAATCCGTAAACTAATGCCTCAGACGACGATTGAACTGCTCATTCCCGATCTCTGTGGTAATTGGGAAGCCTTAGAAACGATTCTATCCGCACGTCCCCATGTTCTCAATCACAATACGGAAACTGTACCAAGGCTGTATCGTCGTGTGCGTCCACAGGGAGATTATCAGCGTAGTTTAGAGCTTTTGCGCCGCGCCCGTGCGATCGCGCCTTGGGTCTACACTAAGTCAGGAATTATGGTGGGCATGAGCGAAACCCATGCCGAGGTTTTAGAAGTCATGCAAGACTTACGCGCTGTGGATTGCGACATTATTACTATTGGTCAATATCTACAACCTTCAGCCAAACACCTAACTCTCCATGATTTTGTCACCCCTGAGCAGTTTGAGAAATGGCGTATGGCTGGTGAAGAGATGGGATTTTTGCAGGTAGTGTCTTCGCCGCTTACGCGCAGTTCTTATCATGCGGAACAAGTACAAGCATTGATGAAGTTATACCCTAAAAATTAAAAAATTAGAGGTGCGCGGCTTTGCCGCGCACCTCTAATTTTTTACTAGGAATGCAATAAGTGAGTTACGGTGCTATATTCGCTATGTTTTTTATTAGCGATAATTAGTAAATTGGAGAGCGAGGGGAAAATCTTCGGCTTTTACAAGTTGAATGATTTCTTGAAGTTCATCCTTTGATTTGGAAGTAACCCGTAAAACATCGCCTTGAATTGAAGCTTGAGATTTAGGGAAATTATCGCGGATGGTTTTAGAAAGTTTTTTAGCTTGATCTTGCTCAATACCACGCTTGAGTTTGATCTTTTGGATCACCCGATTGCCACTAGCGGATTCAATTTCGCCATAGTCAAAGATTTTTAGAGATAGGTTCCGTTTAATAGCTTTAGATTGCATGACATCAACTACGGATGTTAGGGTCATGTCGCTATTAGTCTTGATCGTAATTAGTTCCTTATCAAGTTCAATTTCGGTGTTGCTACTTTTTAGGTCATAGCGACTAACAATTTCACGGCGAGTTTGATCGATCGCATTGACAAGTTCTTGATGATCAAAATCGCTAACAATATCGAAGGAATAACTGGAAGCCATAGATTTATCTAGATTTATCTGAGATTTTATTACGGTTTAATTTTTAGTGGTGTGGCAAAGCCACACCACTAAAAATCTGGCTCTCTATTTTACTGTAAGTCCTTTACCAAAAAACAACGCCAGAGATTTTTGCTACTCCCATAAACGCTTACCGTCTTGACCATGCAAGCGATCGTGAGTGTCACGCAAAAGTTTTGGTATATCGAGATTTTCTGGACATCTTGGCAAGCAATCCCCGCAATCTGTGCAGCGAATTGCTTTACTGCCTGGGAACCAATGTCCTGCATTCTCAAACATTTTGTAGCGATATTTGCCAAATTCCTGCATATCAAAGCCGATCGCTAAATTTCTCAGGCGCAATACTTCGGGAATATTAATATCTTCGGGGCAGGGCAGACATTGATAGCACTGAGAGCAGAGATCATCACCTAGAAGCGTATAGCGACGATTTATACAATCGAGAACGGCTGATTCTAATTCTGACATTGGCTCATCGTTGTCCCATGCGTCTTGATGGGAGTCCACTTGGGCGGGATTAGCCGCACCAAGACTGAGGGTATGCACACGCGGATCACTCAATAAGAAGCGATCGCACATATACAAAGCTGTAAATGGATAGCTAACCCCCGCTAATTCTTCTGAAGGGTTGTAGAGCATTCCGCCTTTGTCCGAGGGAGAAATGATGAATACGCCCATATCATGTTCATGGGCAAGTTGCACCGCAGGGGCATTACGTTGATTGAAGTAGTAGTAATGTAAGTTAATGGATTCAAACAAATCGGTGCGAATTGTGTCCAAAATTACTTCAAGGGGTGCATGGGTCGAGAAGCCCACATGTCTAATTAATTTTTGATCGACAGCTTCCCTAACGGCTTTCATACATCCATTGGCATCTTTGACAAGATCAAGATGTTCATAGAGATTAATTCCATGAATATCGAAGTTATCAATATAGTCTACATTGAGCTTTTTGAGGGACTGCTCGATTTCGCGGCGCATAGAATCAGCATCTTTAGTGGGCGATATTTTAGTCGTTAAATAAAAGCGATCGCGTTGTTTACTGAGTCCATTACGCATCGCTTGACCGATAAATTCTTCGCTCTTGCCATAGCCCTGAGCCGTCTCAATGTGATTAATCCCCACTTCTAAGGCGTGCCAGATCGTTTTTTCTACATTTGCCGCAGATTCTAAATAGCGCATTGCTCCTAGGGAGAATACAGACAGAAGCATCTCAGTTTTGCCAAAACGACGATAGCGCATAATTCATTCACTAAATGAATCTAAATTTTAATCCAAAATCAAGATATTTTCTAATGCACCGTGCTTTACTCGGTGCATTCTCGCGAGAATGCTACAGAGCATGAATTACATTGGTCACTACACCCCAGATATGTAGATCTGTGTGTTCATCAATTTCAATAGGCTCAAAATCTTTGTTTTCAGGCATCAGCCACAATTGATCTTGATTCTTACGAATTCTTTTAACAGTTAATTCTCCATTCACCACAGCAATAACCACTTGACCATTGTTAACTTCAATCGAGCGATCGACAACTAACATGTCATTGGGATGAATTCCTGCATCTTTCATGGATTCCCCCGCAACCCGCACCAAAAATGTTGTTTCGGGATGCTTGATAAGATGTCGATTCAGATCAATATTTTCATCGAGGTAGTCTTCAGTGACCGCAGGAAACCCCGCCGCAACGGGATTGAGATATAGCGGTATTTCAATCTTAGTCTTTTGCTCAGGCTTGAAAATTGATTGAACGGTAGTTCCTGATTCTATTTTTTGTTTTCCACCTGCCAAAACTGCCAGAATTTCGTCCGCAATTCTGATGGGTATCCGTACAGCTTTTGTCGGTTCTCCATATTTTCCCGTTCCTTGGGGGCGACCTGCACCTGCGCGTTTTCCTCCTCGTGGCATGTGATTTTCTCCAAGCAAATTATTAATTTAAATTATAAATACATGAATTATGTACGCTTATCAGTAAAAGTATACGCAAAAAATGGTGATTTAGCGAATATAACAAAATAAATGAGATCGTTACCTTATACTGACCTCATTTATTTTGTCATGCAAAGATAAAAATCTTTTCTTTATTGTTTTTTATGATTCGATTCGGGAATTTTCTAGCGAATCATGTAACATCAGAAATGTATTGCGATCGCTACTACAGGTCTTTGTACCAAATAAAAACTAAATTTTTTGCCCAGAGCATCACAAATTTGAGTAGTGAAAGAATTATGAGTACGATATTTATTAGACATGGTAACAGATGCAAGATCGAGATGAATCCCAGCATTCTATGGTTCTGGAAAAAGAGCCAACAAAAAAGTTGAAATTTGCGAAAAATAGCGGATTTCAGGTGGAACTAAGACGAAGAGTTGACGAACTTTTTCAAAACAGCGATTTTAAAGAGCGTGATTGTCCACAAATGTATGCCAAAACAGCGATCCTATTGCTTGTTTTTTGGGGGACTTATGCGGCGTTAGTTTTCTTAGCTCAGACATGGTGGCAAGTTTTACCTCTAGGCATCCTTTTAGGCACAATCACCGCAGGGATTGGATTTGGAATTCAGCATGATGGCGCTCATCACGCCTACTCCCGTTCTCCGTGGGTGAATCAACTCATGGCGATGAGTTTAGATATGATTGGGGGAAGTTCCTATATCTGGCACTGGAAGCATGATGTTTTTCATCATACCTATACCAATATCATTGGCTATGACACGGATCTAGAAATCGGCATTTTTGGTAGACTTGCGCCCGATCAACCAAGACTGTCCTTTCACCGTTGGCAGCATTATTATCTGTGGCTGTTGTACGGTTTTCTGGCGGTTAAGTGGCATTTTTACGATGATTTTAATAGCTTGATCACTGGTAAGATTGCCGATCGCACCTATCCCAGACCTAAGCGCGGTAATTTAGGTGTATTTTTGGGCGGTAAATTAGTATTTCTAGTTATTGCTTTTGTGATTCCCTCACTGTTTCATTCTATCTGGTTAGTTTTAGCCAGCTATGGTTTAGTTGCTTTCGTTTTGGGAATCGTGTTAAGTGTGGTATTTCAACTAGCCCATGTAGTGGAAGAAGCAGGTTTTCCCGTGCCGATCGCCGAGACGGGCATTATTGAAAATGATTGGGCAATTCATCAAATCGAAACAACGGTGAACTTTTCTCGAAATAATCCCTTAGTGACTTGGTTGTTGGGCGGCTTAAATTTTCAAGTGGAGCATCATCTATTTCCGAATATTTGTCATATTAACTATCCTGCGATTTCCAAGGTTGTAGAGCAAACTTGCCAAGAATTTGGGGTGAAATATAACTACCACAATTCTTTCTGGACAGGTTGTCTTTCCCATTTCTATTGGTTACGTCGCATGGGTAATGCCTAAAAAAAATAGGTCTATTTGCTAAACAAGGGGCTTAAGCCCCTTGTTTGGCGCTATCCTAATTAATATGGAACTATTTGATTTAACAAGCATTTCTAGCGATCGCTTTGTGCGTGTCATCGTTGATTGCATTGGCATTGATGATTTGCTAACCTATCGCATCCCTGAAGATACGCCCGTCCAGATTGGTGATATTCTCAGTGTTCCTTTGGGTAATCGACAGGTGGGGGCGATCGCTTTACAAGTTTCTGATACTTCTCAAATTGATGATCCCGAAACAGAAATTAAATTAATTAGCTCGGTAGTTAGTTCAGGGATTTTCCCAAAAAGCTATTGGGAAATGTTGACCCGTACTGCTGATTATTACAGAACGCCACTGATGCAGACTGTGAAAACTGCATTACCGCCGAAGCTATTAGATCAATCCCATTATCGGATTCGGGTTAAGCAAGAGCAAGTTCTACCTGCACAGGTAGTAAATTTACCCAAAGCCGCCCAGATGGTTTGGGAGTTTCTGCAAGAGCATCAAAATAGTACTAAGGATAGTCCAAAAAATAATACAAAGGGGTTAAGCCGTCGTTATATTCATCAAAAGCTTGGTAGATATACAAGTTCAGGCTTAAAGGAATTACATAAGCTCGAATGGATTGAAACCACGTTAGAACTTCCCAAACGACCACAGCCTAAGTATGAAGATATGGTCGTTTTGTTGAAGAGTCCCGATCCTGAAGTGACATTAAAACAAGCTGAAGTGCTGACAATTTTGCAACATCAAGGCGGGGAATGTCTGAAAACGCAGCTATATAAACTTGCTCAGACATCAGCTTCAGTCATTCAGAGCTTAGCGAATAAGGGATATGTGGTGATATCCAAACGAGAATTTTTGCGGTTAGGGGGTAAGAGCCATGCGGTTATACGCGATCGCCATAAAGATCTTACTGACGATCAAGCATCGGCATTAGCCCAGATTCTCGAAGCGATCGCCAATCATACCCCATCGCATTTTCTCCTGCATGGAGTTACGGGTTCAGGGAAAACAGAAGTATATTTGCAAGCGATCGCGCCCGTCCTTGAAGCGGGAAAGTCAGCCCTGGTCTTAGTGCCAGAGATTGGCTTAACCCCGCAATTGACCGATCGCTTTCGGGCAAGATTTGGTGATGCGCGGGTAAATGTTTATCATAGTCAATTGTCGGAGGGCGAACGGTTTGATACATGGCGGCTGATGCTCACAGGGGAATCTCAGGTGGTAATTGGTACGCGATCGGCAGTGTTTGCGCCCCTTGGGAATTTGGGCTTAATTGTGATGGATGAAGAACATGACAATAGCTTTAAGCAGGATCAACCGCAGCCCTGTTACCATGCAAGGACGATCGCTCAGTGGCGATCGCTGTTAGAGCAGGTTCCTTTAGTGATGGGTTCAGCGACTCCTTCCGCAGAAATGATTTATGCTCATAAAGAGAATGAACTAATTTATTTAGAACTTCCAAATCGGATTGGTAATCGATCGATGCCACCGATTGAAGTGGTAGATATGCGTGATGAATTTAAGGCGGGCAATTATTCGATTTTGAGCCGCAAATTGCAGGGAGCAATTTCAGAAATGCTAGAGGCTAAGCAGCAAGGGATTTTATTTATCCATCGACGCGGCTATAGTACTTTTGTTTCCTGCCGTTCCTGTGGCTATGTTGCGGAATGCCCCCATTGCGATGTGTCTCTCTCCTATCACGATCCGATCGTGCCAACCGCCCATCAGCCCAAATCCGCACATTTACGCTGTCACTATTGCAATTACACCCAAATTCAGCCAAAAGTCTGTCCTCAATGCAATTCACCCTATTTCAAACATTTTGGTAGCGGTACGCAAAAAGTCGAGCAGGAACTCGCGAAACTATTTCCCCAGATTCGGCTAATTCGCTTTGATAGTGATACCACGCGCAACAAGGATCAGCATCGTCTACTCATCGATCAGTTCCGTTCTGGAGGTGCAGATTTATTAGTGGGTACGCAAATGTTAACTAAGGGTTTAGACATTCCGCAAGTAACTTTAGTGGGTGTAGTTTCGGCGGATGGATTATTAAATTTTTCAGATTATCGGGCAGGGGAAAGAGCGGCACAAACATTGCTGCAAGTGGCAGGACGGGCAGGACGGGGTGAAGAAGAGGGCAAGGTGATTATGCAGACCTATACGCCCGAACATCCTGCGATGCAAGCGGTGCAAAGTTATCAATTGGAAGAGTTTATGGAAACAGAATTGGAAATGCGCGAGGCGTTGCATTATCCACCTAAAGGACAAATAGTATTGATTCATCTGAGTAGTGAGAGCGCTCAAACTGTGGAAAATGCCGCCAATGAGTTAGCGGAATATCTACGGCAATTGGAAGATAATTGGGATGTTTTAGGGGCAACCCCTGCCACGATCGCTAAAGTTGCTAATCGTTATCGGTGGCAGATTTTGCTAAAATTCATGCCCGAATTTTTACCCAGTGTCCCTAGTTTAGAAAAATTGCGAATGTTGGTTAAATCCAAAGCTGTGAAAGTGGCGATCGATGTCGATCCACTAACGATTTTGTAATAGTATTAGAATTTAAAAATGGCGAAGCCATTTTTAAATTCTAATTTTATGGATTTTTTGCATGATAATGAGTGCGAAAAGCTTTACCGATCGCAGGAGTAAGCAAAACGGCAAGGGCGATCGCACTGCCGATCGCAATGTAGGGATTGAGAATCATCAGGCGCGATACAGGCTCCTTTACATTCACACTGAGGGCATCATCGAAAACCGTCGGAATAGCTAACAGTTTAGTAGCAGAAGGAGGTGACACCCAACCGAAACAAGTGGCGATCGCAGGAAACATGACTGAGCTAAATAGAAAAATACTGAGAAACCTTGCCCAAGATTTTAAATGCCATAGCCCGATCGCTAAAAAAATAGGTACTAAGCCAAAACCTAAGAAGGCAATGCCTGAGACCACCTGTAAATTGGTGGAACTCGCCTCTACTAAAGGTACATCTGATTCTAATAAGCGATAGATATAAAAATTTTGGACGCGATCGATGATTAGCAATAGACTCGTACTAACCATTGTCGTTGCCAAAATAGTAATCGAGATCGGGCGTTTAATTTTATGTTTCATGGTTTCTGTAGAATAAATTTCGGGTAGTAATTGGCGCTAAGGCTGACTGAGATAACGAGGCAAATGGCGAAATAGCTTGCTAGATTGCAGCATCCGCAATAGGTAATAACTGGAAGTTGGTAAAAAGATAATCATCGCCCAACCAAATTGGTCGGGAACTTCCATTTGAAAAAATGTTGGGAATACTAACATCGAAACAATCGATAAAGCTACAGAAACAACGCCAAGAATTGCGGCTATAGAATTTTTGGCAAAGGTTTGCACTTTCCATACCGAAATATTTGTCAATGTCCAAAATACAAATAGGCAAAAAATACAGCCAATGATCGTACTCACACCTTGAGCTTGCCCCTTAGCAATACTTTGGAAGGTATCGGAATTGAGCATAGTAAGACTGTTGGGAATTCTCAGGAGCGCCCAACCACTGATGTAGTAGGAAAATACATAACCAGTGGTCATCGCGATCGCGCCAAAGATCCCAGCGATCGCGCTGTAACCTAAGACATCGCGCAGGAAGTTCTCTAAGCGTCTAGGCTTAAGCCAACCAAAGGCGATCCAAATCGTCGGTAAGCCAACCACCGCCATCGTCAGTACTGTCATGTGACGTGGCTCGATTGGAAATGGAAGCTGCACAAATCCTGCAAAGGAAATTGTGAGAATCACCATGATATTTTTAGTGAGATAGAGCAATGCTGAAGAGAGAATCTTTTGCTTAATCTCATCGCCTGCGGTGAAGGCTTGGGGCAGCGCTGAGAGATTGTTATCTAACAAAACAATATCCGCGACATCTTTACTGATCTGTGCACCGTCATTCATGGCGATCGCCAATTGCGCTTCCTTAAAGGCAGGCACATCATTTACGCCATCGCCAACCATGCCCACATATCCGCCCCGCTTCACCATTGCCGAAATTAAGCGCCGCTTCATGTCGGGGGTAATTCGACCAAAGACTGCGCCAGATGTTGCCGCACGGATAAAGGTAGACGAGTCCATTTCTTCGAGAATTTTTTGGGTAAACACCGCATCATCGGGAACCGCAATACCTGCTTGACGGGCAATGGAGGTAACGGTTTCGACGCTATCTCCTGAAATTACCTTGAGGCGAATATTCTTGTTTTGCAATTCGGCGATCGTTTCAATCACATCAGGACGCAGACTATCTTCGAGTAGCACAAGGCCGCGATCGCGGCGATTGTTTGGTAATGCAGGATTTTTTTCGGACGTATCAAAACTATCTTCGCTGGTGACAACGGCGATCGCCCTTAAACCCTGCCTACCATATTGCTTAGCTTGTTCCTGTGTCTCAGGACTGGTGAATAGAACTTCAGGCGCACCGACCATGATCGTTGTGCCGATATCAATGGCGATCGCGCCCCATTTGCGACTAGAACTAAAGGGAACTTCGCTGACCAGTTGCGACTGCGATCGGGGCTTATCCGTAAATATCGCCATCGCCTTGGCACTACTATTTTGCGATCCCATCAGATTTGTATAGAGGGCAATTAGCTCGCGCAGTGAATCCTCATCGGTATCACCTAAAGGCACGATCTCTTTGACCACCAGCTTGTTTTGGGTCAGCGTTCCCGTTTTGTCAGTACAGAGAATCCGTACACTATTCATCGAATCAACGGCATTAATTTTCTGGATTAAAGTGCGTCGTTTACTGATTTCCACCGCACCGATCGCAAAGGCCACACTAATGGAGAGAATTAAACCTGCTGGCACAAAACTATTGATAATTACCGAAGCATAGCGAATCGTATCTACCATTGTCCGCCCCGAATTAAGGCTGGAGGCAATATGTAAAAACGCCGCCACAATTAGAACAAGAATGAAAATTTCAACGAGAACATCAATCTTTTTCTGCAAAGGCGTAAATACACGCTTATATACGCGTGATGACTGTGATAGCTTTACTGCATAGCTTTCATTGCCAATTTTATCAGCACGAAATACGCAACTTCCAGCTAAACAAAAGGAACCCGATAACACAATGTCATCAATCTGTTTAGCAACGGGATCGGATTCTCCTGTGAGTAAAGATTCATCCATTTCCACATTTTGGGAAACTAAGACTGCACCATCGACAGGAGCGCGATCGCCAGGGTTTAGCTCAATCAAATCATCGCGCACCACCTCACCGACAGGAATCTCCAGCGATTCACCATCGCGCCGCACCTTTACTTTTTGTACCGATAGTAAAGCGAGCTTATCCAATGTCAACTTGGCCTGAATTTCTTGGGCAACTCCCACCAGAATATTCATAAATACCGAGAAGCCTGAAAAAATTGCGTCGGTAAACTGCCCCAACGCCATCATCAGGACTAAAACCACACCAAAGGTAACGTTAAATAATGTAAAAACGTTTTCCTTGAAAATGTCCTTATAGGTGCGACTCGATCGCATAACTACGACGTTAATATCACCGCGCCGCTTTCTGTCTGAGACTTCAGCGTCACTAAGCCCTATGTCTGGATTAATGGCCTTAATCGCGGCGATCGCTGGCAAGTCTGGTGTATTTGCTGATGTAGATTGAGACATAGACACACAGGTATCGTTTTTAGTAAGCAGTATAGCAACCAAAAACCAAAAAGGGAGACTTTATTAGTCTCCCTTTT
>DCSN01000045.1 GCA_002325645.1 Pseudanabaena sp. UBA1465 | reverse complement strand
ACATAGGTTTTATAGAGCGGTTTGAGCTATAGGCTTTGCAAGACCGATCGCAATATTTCCGCAGTTTCGTAATTATGTTGTTGCTCATGGAGTTGAATTGCTTTGCTAAAAGCAGCGATCGCTTCTGAAAAATAGCCAACCTTCATGAGGACAACACCTAAATTTTGCTGGGCATCGGCATAATTAGGATCGAGGGTAATTGCTTTTTGATAAGCGGCGATCGCGTCGGTAAAATGCCCTGATGTTTTCAGAGCAATCCCTAAATTAAAATATCCTTGGGCAAAATTGGGAGCAATTTTAGTCACCTTTTCAAAATAGGCGATCGCGTCGGGTTGCTGGAGTTCTTGATAAATATTCCCTAAATTGAGATAGGCGGAAAGTTTAACGAGATTGGGGACATCTAAAGCAATTACCTGTTCATAGGCATTTTGAGCTAGTTCCCGATCATCATTTTTTTGGTAGGCAAGCCCCAAATGGTAGTACAACTCGCAGCGAATTAAGTTTTGTTGATCTAGTTGATCCTGTTCCATTTGATCGATTTGCTGATCAATTAGCGTTAATCCTTTTTTTAATAGCTCAATGCCTAGATAGCGATCGCGAATATCAGGACAACTAATGTATAAAGCGCCCAATTTATTGAGCATATAACTATCATCGGGAAATACTTGTAAGTGCTTATGCATCAATCGTTTTGCGAAATCATACTTATGTTTAAGTTGAATTTCGCTAGATGTATAGCCATAGTGCAGTAAAACGGGAATCTCCACATTCACGACTTGCCAATGCGGTTCTTGGGCTTGCAAGGCTACTACACTTTGATCGATGGATTCATGATAGATGCCCGTAAAGGCGATCGCGGGATGATGGCGAAATAGCCGTAAAACTAGGGAATAGGGAGCCTGTGCTGCACCAATTTCCGATCGCAAAATATTTACGGCTAGGCAATCATCACGCTGCATCACCATTTGCAAAGCCGCGATCGCCTTTGGTTCCACCAATTCATCGGCATCAATCACCAAAATCCATTTGCCCTTAGCCTGTGCGATCGCATAGTTCCGCGCCTGCGAAAAATCATCACACCACTCAAAATGGAATATTTTTGCTTGATATTCCTCGGCAATGGCAAGGGTGCGATCGCTTGATCCTGTATCAACAAGAATAATCTCATCGACAAGCGATCGTAAACTCTCTAAACATTGCGCTAAGCGTTGCTCCTCATTTTTAACGATTAAGCAAGCACTTAACAGGATCGCAGATTTACCCTTTGCAAATCCTTTACGATGAGATTTAGTGGTTTTAGGGCGAGCCATGAAAGTGACAGCATTTATTAGATTGAGTAAGCCATAGACAAGGGGCTTAAGCCCCTTGTTCTCAGAAGCGATTGCGTTCTACATCAAAACGATAGGATTGGAAACCCGTAAAATTAGCTCTCTTTTCAGAATTAGATAAAGCCGAGGCAATATGCTCAAAGGGTGACAAGTGAGCAGGTTTTGAAGTCAGGAGGCGATCGTGTAATTTTACATCATCTGCGAGATTTCGCACACCATCATGGTTAAGATAGCTAACTCGCGCACAGCGACCAACCGCAACCTTAATTAATTCATTTATATCACTAATCTCATGCAGGTCATCTTGATTAACTAAGGGCATATGCCATGCACCTGCGGCTAGTTGCTTGGGTTGACTAGCATCATAGGCAGCCTTCATTTTATTAGCTAAAGCTTGGATCTCAGGTTGAGCGTCAGGATGGCAGCGTTGCTCAAAAAAGTTTTGATATTCCGTGCCTGAACAAATTACTGTAATTGTGGAAAATGGCTCTAAAAGACGATTTACCACCTGTTTATGAATGCCAATTTCGATCAGTTGCTTAGCATGACGAATTGCATCCATTCTCGCCTCTTGCCAAATCGCCGATGCTGCCTGTGCCTCCTCTGCGGTGACTTCCATTTGAGCAGACATTCCCTTTTGGTTTTTACCCCAATGCAATGGATAAACCTCTTGACTTTCCACTAGTTTAATCATGCGTTCCACAGGAATGGCGCGACTGCTGCTGCTGTTTTTGCTCAACATACGATGGGTCATAAATTCCGAATGAATCATGCGGTGGTAAGTCAGCACAAAGGTGGTTAAGCGATCGCCTGTGGCATTAATACTATCGGCAATAACTTCGGCTTGGGGTTGAAACATGGTTCCTAGTTTTGGGGTTGACAATAGAATTATAGGGCGGTGCTTTGCACCGTCCCATAATTCTATTAGGACTTACGCAAAGCAACGCATTGTAAAGGCAATTCATGAATTGCCCTTACGAATGCAGTGCGGGTTTCAAATCATTTTGCGTAAGTCCTATCTATTTGAGTTTTACTTCCGATGAGCGATGCAACGGTAGTTGGGTAGTGACAGAACTGCCATCAGGATTAAATAAATCACAGGAAATAGGCAGACGATTAATATTTTTATTGCTACCGATTACCACGATCGCTGAGCCTTTAATCAATTTTTGATTGGGATCAGGATTAATTTTAAATTTTTGATTCTCGCTTACTGCAATTACATTGACTCCGTAATGACCACGCAATTTCAGTTCCAAAATTGTTTTGCCATCAAACTCTTCAGGAACCATCACTTCCACAATACTATGGTCGGGATCTAGCTCAAAACGTTCGAGAATGCCGCGTTGAGTCAGCGATCGCGCTAAGGCACAGCCCATTTCTGCTTCGGGATAGACCACTAAATCTGCGCCCACTTTTTTGAGCAAAGTCCCATGCACTTCCGAAGAAGCCTTTGCCACGACATGCTTAACGCCTGCCTCCTTGACATTCAGCGTAGTGACGATACTTTCTTCTAAGAAATTGCCGATCGCCACAATTACCGTATCAATTTCGAGAATGCCCGATTCCTTTAAGGCTAAAGGATCGGTGGAATCCAGTTGGATACAATGGGCGGCAAGATTTTCGGCGCGGAGCTGGCTGACCCGTTGCTCATTGTTATCTGCCGCCAATACTTCATGTCCTAAGCGATCGAGGGTAAAGCAGACGGCACGACCAAAACGACCTAAGCCAATTACGGCAAATTGTTTGTTTTCTGGGCGTAGGCTACGAAAGAAGCTTAAAGAAGATATATCCACAAAAATTTCCTGTATTTTTTAATTGCATTTCTTAAGAAGATCTGACAACGAACCGAATGTTTGTGGCAGGACAAAGCCGTGCCACAAAAAATCTAGCCAACCAGCATCGATTCTTGAGGGTATTTAATCAAGCTCGGTTTAGTATCCGTAAAAATTGTTGCCATCAACAGCAATACGCCAACCCGTCCGATATACATTGTGGCAATGATCACCAGTCTACCTGCATCGGATAGGGATGCGGTGATTCCTGTGGATAAGCCCACTGTTGCAAAGGCTGAGGTTGCCTCAAATAGAATATTGATAAAGCCGATCTTGTGATCGGTTATGGACAGCAAACCCGTAGAACAAATTACCGTAAACAGGGAGCCAACCGCCACACCCACTGCTTTTAAAATTAGTCCATTGGGGACTTGCAACCGATATAAATTAACCTGATCTCTGCCCTGCAAAGCTGCACCTGTGCAACTCGCCAAAATTCTAGCCGTAGTAGTTTTGATACCGCCGCCAGTACTGCCAGGGCTTGCACCAATAAACATCAAGGCGATCGTGATAAATTGGCTCGTTACAAGCATTTTGCCATTGTCAATGGTGTTAAAACCTGCGGTGCGCGTACTGACCGACTGGAACCATGCGGCTACAAGTTGCTCAAACCATGAGAGTTTAGCGAGGGTGTCATTATTATAAAATTCGGTAAACCAGAAGGCAACTGTCCCGAATAATAACAAGGTGATCGTGGTACTTGTGACCACGCAAAAGGTCAGGCTAAAGGATATGTAATCGCGACTACGCGAAAATTTTGTCCGTAGCCAGAGATAGCCTTCCAAAATCACCTGATAGCCGATGCCTCCAAAAATAATCAGCAAGCCAACAATGATGCTCACCATGGGCTGGTGGACATAGCCCATCAAGTTATCGGTAAACAAGCTAAATCCAGCATTATTAAAGGCATTGACGCTATGAAAAATTGCTTGCCAAATACTATCGGCAAAGCTCATTTGTTGGCTAAAGATGGGGATCAGAGCAAATATTCCCGTTAATTCAAATAGTAATGTCACCGCAATGATCGACTTCACCAATTGCAATCCGCCGCGTATTCCTTGCGTATCTAAGGACTGTTGCAAAGTTACTTTGTCTCTGAGGCTAAATTTGCGCCCAATTATTAACAGAAGCGTAGAGGTGGCGGTCATATAGCCTAATCCTCCTATTTGGACTAACAATGTTAAAAACAGTTGTCCCCAGAAGGAATAGAATTTACCAACATCAACCACAGATAAGCCCGTCACACATACGGCGGAGGTTGATGTAAATAAAGCCGTGATCGGATCTGTCCATGTACCACTACTAGATGATAGGGGCATCATTAATAAAAATGTGCCAAGGGATATGACAGCCAAAAAGCCAATACAGATTGTTCTAGCAGGGTTCACGTTTATTTTTAAAAACTATAAAGGTTATAAGGATAGGTGGCGCATCGCGCCACCTATCCTTACCTTTTTAAATTTTATCGCGATCGCCCCGTAATTCTCTTTGTCTAAAAAATAGCTCACGCTGTGCGTGAGCCATTTTCTTGTAAAGCAACTTCGGTAAAGAAACAACTTCGCGCCCCTGTGTGACAGGCAATATCCCCAACTTGCTCAATTTTCACTAAAATCACATCGCGATCGCAGTCGTAATATAGTTTTTTTAGCTTTTGGATATGTCCAGAGGTTGCGCCCTTATGCCATAGCTCCTGACGCGATCGGCTCCAATAATGTACCTCACCCGTACTGATGGTTAACTCAAGGGCTTGACGATTCATCCATGCCATCATCAGAATTGTGCCATCTTCAGCATCCTGCGCGATCGCAGGAATCAATCCTTTATCGTCATATTTAAGGCTTTCAATCCAATTGTCAGGCATATATTTGAAAGTATAAGTAAACTTAAAAGTTCTGCTTTTAAGTTTACCATCCCAAAATACACGCAATTTGATTGGCGATTTGCAGTGGCTCAAAGGGTTTGGCGATCGCCCCTGCAATATCTAGTTGAGCAAATCGGGCGCGATCGCTGGCTTGGACTTTGGCAGTTAATAAAATTACAGGAATATTTTGAGTTACTGAATTTTGTTGAAGATGTTGAAAGACAGTGATTCCGTCCATTTCAGGCATCATCACATCAAGAAGAATCGCATCGGGCGCAAGTGCTTCAACTATTTTCAATCCTTCTTTGCCAGAGTTGACTACGCGCACTTGCCAGCCCTTAAAGCTTTCTAAGCAAACGGCTATGACTTGAGCCAGATTTGGTTCGTCATCAATCAGTAAAATCGATTTTGTCATAATTGTAAATTCCTGAATAATGTTACGAATTCCCTCTGTCTACGTTTGAGGGTTTAGATCCCCCCAGCCCCCCTTAAAAAGGGGGGGGATTTTCTTCTTCCCCCTTTTTAAGGGGGATTGAGGGGGATCATTCTCGTTTCCTATAGTGGGGAATTGTGAATGAAAATGTACTTCCTTCTGATAATTTACTTTCAGTCCATATTTTGCCGCCGTGCTGTTGGACAATACTTTGGCAGATCGCTAAACCCAGCCCTGTGCCTCCCATCTGTCGAGAATCAGAAGCATCGACTTGATTAAAACGTCCAAAAATACTTTCTAGATGGTTTTCGGGAATGCCTCGACCGCGATCGCTGACATGAAAAATGATCTCCTCAGCAGCAGATTCTACCCTGATTTCTACTTGGTTTTGTGGTAATGAGAACTTAATCGCATTACTAAGTAAATTGACTAGGGTTTGCACAAGCCGATCGCGATCGGCAAAAATTTGGCAGGATTCACATTCAGCTAAGATTTGAATCTGGCTTTCATCGGCGATCGCTTGCATGATTTCGACGGCTTGGCGGCATAGGTTGGATGTGTCATACCACTGGTGATCGAGGGTGACGTTATTGGATTCTAAGCGTTCTAAATCCAAAATATCATTAACTAAGCGGACTAATCGCTCAACGTCGATCGCCGCAATATCGAGCATATTCTTGGCAACTTCGGGCTTATTGTCTAATACGCCAGAGGCAAGCAGCCCCAACGCGCCCCGAATCGAGGATAGGGGGGTGCGAAGTTCATGGCTAACAATGGAGATAAATTCATTTTTGACCTGTTCAACCTTCAGCTTTTCCGTAATATCTTCACCAATACCCACTGCGCCAATAATTTGCTGACCTTGATTGCGAAGGATTGTATTGTTCCATGCAATCATTCTTTCTTCGCCTGTCTTGGTCAAAATTTGATTTTGATAGTGATCCTGAAAGCTATTCAATAAACCAGAAAAAAGTTCTCTGAGTTCTTCTTGGATGCTCTTGGGCAGGAAATGCGAGAACCACTCTTTGCCGATCACTTCATCTAATTGATAGCCTGTGGAGTCGAGAAAAAAGGGATTGACATATTCCACTATGCCCTCACAGTTCCATTCCACCACGATTAGATGCACATTATCGAGTAATGATTGCCAACGGCGATTGGCTTCTTGGAGAGCGTTTTGACGTTTAAAAAGTTCGACAGTACGCTGAGCAACCCGATTTTCTAATTCAGCATTGCTAATTTGGAGATTGTGATAGAGTTCTGCTTGTTGAATGGCGATCGCTAACTGTACCGATAATTGCTCAAGTAAGCTAATGTCGCTCTGTTCCCAAATGCGTGGCTCAGAACATTGGTGAACAATCAACAATCCCCATAACTTCGGAGTTTTGTCGTTGATGATCGAGATCGGTAATACTAGATTTGCCCTAACCTGAAATTGTTCCATTAGTTGTAAATGGCATTCAGTTAAGTTTGCCTTATAAATATCAGGAGTTGCAAAAACGCGACCTTCTACATATCTCTCTCCGAGATTACCTTGAAAGCAGAACTCGTCAATACGCTGATTTAAACAGGTTTTCCAAGGTGGCAAGACTGCCTCCGCCACAATCAGACCACTAAAATCAGGATTGAACTGATAAACAACGGTGCGATCGGCCTTTAAAAAGTTGCGGATTTCTTGGACGATCGCCTTGAGAATCTCTTCTAAACCAATGTATTGCCGAATATGTAGCGAAATTTGAGCCGTTAAAAGTTCCTGTTCCTGCGATCGCTGCAATTTGCGGGTAAGAATTAGGTGATCGCATACCTGCCCCACACGGTTACAGAGGGATACCGATGTCACCTCACCTTTAACCAGATAGTCGGCGGCTCCCAAGCGCATTGTTTGCAAGATAAGCTGCTCATTGCCATCATGCCCAGTTAAAACGATCGCCTCTAATTTCGGCACAAGATCACCTTCACCCATAGCCGCTAATAATTCCCAGCCTTCACCATCGGGAAGAAAATAGTCAACGAGGACAATATCGGGATGGTGCGATCGCCATAGATCTAGGCTCTCTGAGAGGGTTTCCGCTTCCAAAAACCGATAGGAACGGGAGATATCCGATCGCAGATAGCGCAGGTAAGTCGCCCGATCTTCTGCCGAATCATCGACAATCAAAATTGTGATATTAGAGTCTAGGGGTGATGATGTCGTCATAGATTTCAGGCGTGATTTTAGACGTGATTTCAGGCGTGATTTCAGGCGGTAAATTGTCCGTAGCTAGGCAGAACTGCAAGTTGGAACCAATGCCGAAACAGGGTTTGAATAGTTTCTTGCATAGCAGTAACGCCCATAGGTTTGAGGATGTAGCTATTTGCGCCATTCCCATAACAGGTTTGAATGTCGCGTTGATTGTTGGATGTGGTCAAGACGATAGTTGGTAAAGGTTGCAAATGGGGGGTTTGCTTTACTTGCCTGATGATGTCTCTGCCATCGGTTCCTGGCAAGTTGAGATCGAGCAGCATCGCCACGGGCAGAGGTGCATTCAGGCTTTGATATTCGCCGCGTCGAAATAGATAATCGAGAACCTCATCACCATTGTCGAACCGTAAAAAACGATAAAGCGATCGCTCTAATAAATCCAGATTTTGCGTAGCTCTCATAAACATATAAAAGTCTTCATCGCTATCTTCAACGATGAGAATAATCGGATGGGTGAGATCGTCCCAAGCAGAAGTTAAAAGATCTTTCATTAAAGTTCATGCAAACTTAGAGCATTCGCAGGCAAGGTAAAAGACATCGTGGTTCCTTGTCCGTAGGTGGATTGCACTTGAATGCTGCCTTTGTGCTGTTCGACAATCTTGCGGACAATCGTTAGCCCCGCCCCTGTGCCGCCACCATACTTACTCGGTGCATTTAACCGTTTAAAGATCTGAAAGATTGATTCCAAATGCTTCTCGCGGACACCAATACCATTATCGCGCACATAGAGCGTCACTAAGTCTGGGGTTGACTTATTCTCAAGCCAGCCGATTTCTGCTAATTTCTCAGGATTTTCATTGTATTTAAAGGCATTGGTAATTAAATTAATAAAAATTTCTTCAATCAAAAGCCGATCGCCTCTTACCATCGGTAGCGATCGGGGGATTTGAATTTTGCAGTTTTGCCATTGCGGATTCATTGAAAATATTTCCATCACATTCCTCAATAATTTGTTGAGATCGAGGGGTTCCATTTGCAATTCCTGACGACCTAAGCGCGAGAACTTCAGCAAAGATTCGATTAATGATTCCATCCGTTTAGTCAGTTTCACCAATGTATTTAGCTTTTCTGTGCCATCGCCCTGGAGGATTTCGCCATAGTCTTCTAATAAAAAAGTGGCATAGTTATGAATACCGCGCAAAGGTTCTTTCAAATCGTGGGAGGCGATGTAAGCAAAGGAATCAAGTTCGCTATTAGTACGTTCTAGATCGGAGTTGATCAGGGCAAGTTCATGGGCTAGACGTAAGACGATATCGACGATCGCCTGTCGCAGTTCGATCGCGCTATCGACTTCGCAGGGCAACCAAGGGCTAGACTTACCGCGCACGATTTCTTTCCAAGCAGCAAAAGACTGACGGGGAAGCAGCATCACACTACCATCCTCCGCAATCTGGGTGGCTTTATCGCGATCGCCCGCCCAAGTTACGGTTTGCTCTTGCTCAGGGCGAAACCATAGCACATAACGGTTTTGAACTTTAGAAATTGCCATTGCCATCAAGCCACTGGCGATCGCCTGATATGCAGTCATTTCAGGATAGAGACTAGATAATTTATCAGTAACAAAGAAATCCTGATCAAAGCGATTTTCTAGCCAAGTCAGCAAAGATTGCACGATCGCTATTTCGGGAGTTGTGCCGACCAAAATCAGGCGATCGCCATCACAAATAGCCGCGCCCTGAGCGCCTGTTAGTGCTAACAAAGCACCGTGATCGTGGTCGAGTTCTTCTACAAATCCCATTGCTTTGGTCAGACGTTCTAAAAAACCACGTTGAATTGTTTTTAGATAAAGTTTGTAATCTAGATCTTTGTTAGCTTCTTTATTGGCTAACTCCGTAGACATTAACTGTCCCAAAAACTCGCAGATTGTCCGAGTTTCATAGGGAATAAATTTGGGGGTGTGATGGTGACAGGCGATCAATCCCCATAGCTTTTTATTTTGAATCAGGGAAACAGACATCGAAGCGGTCACACCCATATTTTGCAGATATTCAATATGGATCGGTGAAACCGATCGCAAAGCACAGTAGCTCATGTCGAGAGGTACTTTTTTGAGGGATGATTTCGGGGATTGTTGATGACTGACTAGCGCCGTTGGTTGATAATTGACATCGGGAATTAGGCGCAACCAGTTGAGGGTATAGAGATGTTTGGCCTGTTTGGGAATGTCTGAGTCAGGGTAATGGAGTCCTAGCAATGATTCTAGGTGAGGCTGTTTGGTTTCCGCAATCACGGTTCCATCCCCATACTCATTGAAGCGGTAGACCATCACGCGATCAAATCCTGTTAATGTTTGCACTTCCTGCACCACTAAGTCACATAGGGCTACTAAGTTTTGGGCTGTCTGGATTTTGGCAAGATTATGTTTGATTTGCTGATAGAACTGAAAGAAATCAATTCCTCCCAAAGATTCCCAAGATTCCAGTTCCAGCACAATTTCACCCGTGGGGGCGCGATGGACAATCGTATTAAAAGCCCTCGGCAAATGATCATCTGATCCATAAAAACCCACGCGCAGAGGATTAGGATATTCAAAATTGCGATCAAGACAACCTTGAATCGATTTAATCAGTTCTTTCCCTGTAAATTCGGCTAAGGGGTGATCGAGTAAATCCGCGATCGCAATTCCTAAAAACTCAAAGCAGTTAGCACTCACCTGAGCAATCCGCAAATCTGGCTCGGTGAGTACAATCAATAGTCCATGGGGCTGAATCAAACTAGGAATATGAATCGGTTCGCGATCGCAATTAGTCAGATTAACCGATGCAAATTCATGGAAATCATGATCGACCTGTCGCAAAAATTGATTCACGTTATTGACTCATATTGTTGATTTACGCATAAGTTGCTAAGACCCTCACCCCTAGCCCCTCTCCCAAAAAGGGAGAGGGGAACAAGAAAGATCTCTTACTCCCCTTCTCCCGTTCTGGGAGAAGGGGTTGGGGGATGAGGGCAATCTAGCTCTCTACTGCCGAATAATTCCTTCTCGATAGGCGGCTGAGATCTAAACGGCTGAGAATGCGCGTGTACAAATCACTCTCCGTAACTGGCTTAATCAGATAATCATCAGCACCTGCAATAAATAATTGCCGAATTGTTTCGCGATCGCTATGCGTCGATAAAAACACAATCGGTAAATTATTCCAGAGAAAATCCGTCCGCACTGCCTTACACAAGTCAATACCACTATAGTCTGGCATCATTAAATCTAAAATTAAGAGATCGGGATCAGTTGATTCCAATACCTGCCAAAACTGGTGGGGATTCTGTAAAGTAACCACTTCAATATCCCAATTTTCCAGCGATCGCCGCAGGGTTTTGAGTATATGCGGATCATCATCGACAATCATCACCTTAGAGGGATCGCTACAGCGTTGATACAAGACCTGCGACACCGTATTCAGAATTTCTCCCGTAGAAGCAGGCTTCTCAATAAATGAGCAACTACCCTTACGCGCCGCCATCACACGAGCGCTCAACCCACTCGTCGCCGTCATCATCACCGTCGGAATTTTCTTCTCTCTTTGAATCAGTTCATCCAACAAGCCCAGCCCATTCTCCGTAGAATTAGGGAACATCATATCTAGCAGAATTACATCAGGTGCTTCCTTCGCAATTTTTTCCCTAGCAGTTGTTAGATCTAAGGCAGTTTGTACCCGCATTCCCCGAATTTCCGCTTCTAGCTGAATCACCTGTGTTAAAAAAGCATTATCATCGATAATTAGTAACAGAGGCAATGGCGAATGAGGAGATGCAAGTAACGGCATCTCAGGAGATTTCGGCGATGGGTTGAGAGTAATTTGTTCAAGTTCTGTAATTAATTGTCCTAGCAACTCCGCGTTAAAACTAACTAAAGGGAAATCACTATTTAACATTTCTTCAATCTGACGGGCGATCGCCGTTCCTTCGGGAAACTCCAAAGGAGCCAAAGAGCCAGTCAATCGATGCGCTTGCATATATCCTTGATCGCGCAGATCCTTATCCAATTTATCCTGCTCCAAAGCGATCGCAGCCTGTCGAAACATCGCGATCGTCTCTGGCAAACTGTCGATTAATTTCTGAGACATAATCGCAATTACTTCCTGTATTCGTGCCTGATTTGGGGGTGATAGGCTCTCAGTTACAGGTTCTTCAGTTAC
>DCSN01000044.1:4553-26938 GCA_002325645.1 Pseudanabaena sp. UBA1465 | reverse complement strand
AAATCCGCATCACCCCAATAGAAATCATTCACATAAATAGACTTTTGGAAGGAGCCATTATTGGGCTTGGTGCTAAGTTGGACTACTGATGACAACAGGCTTTTCATCAAATTCCGTCCCACTTGATCAGAGCTATTGGCAAGCCCTTTGGGATGAGAATCATTTGCCGATCGCAATAGCAATGCCGCCGAATTGATCGCGCCACAGGCAAGCACAACGATATCGCCTAAAAAGAGATAGGACTGTCCGCCCACTTCCGCTTCTATTCCCTTCACCGATCGCCCCGATGGATTGGTATGTAAACTGATTACTTTGGCTTGGGTTTTCAAGGTGACATTTGCTGACTCTAAGGCAGGGACGAGGCAGCTTTCTTCAGAGTCGCTAGTGGGGTCATCCTCTTGACGGGTTAAGCCGAGGGGAATTGTCGATGGATGCAAACCTTGATTGGCGATCGCCTCATAGATCTTCTGCATCTCAGGCTCATGGCTGACCGCAGGATATGGATAATCAGCGCTGTGAGTTGGTTCGGTGCTGTCAGTTTGTGGACTACCATGCACCTTATAGAGATTTTCCGCTTCGGTGTAATAAGACTCAAATTCGTCATACTTCACGCACCATTCTGGCGAAATTCCCGCTTGATGGGTGACAGATTCAAAGTCCTGCTCGCGCCGCCGCAAGAGAGCCGAACCATAAATTTTGGTATTCCCACCGATCGCATAGTTAGTTTGTGGTGAAAATGGTTCGCCTGTGTGGTCATACCATTGTTCAGGAGCATGGTAGCGATCGCGTTGAAAGATATCGATATTACTGCGATTCTGTTCTTCGAGGGGCATAAAGTCACCACGTTCCAGAATCAGAATTTTCTTACCTGTGGAAGCCAATTTATAGGCAAGGGTTCCGCCCCCCGCACCAGTTCCCACAATAATCACATCGTAATAATGGTCATCAATAATCATTGGTTTCTCCTTTGAATAAATAATTTAAAAATAGAAAAACAAACATAAAAAACTGTAGGGGCAGAGCATTTGCGCCACAATTTCCAAACTCTCCACAAAAATCTCAATCCGCAAATGCTCTGCCCTCTTCGCTTTCACCGATAAATTGTCCCTACGTCTGATGTTTTGAAAATTGTCTTCACATTGCACGGTTTTGAATTTTCTGTCTGCGTTGCGAGGTTTTGGGCAAAGCATTCCCAAATAAAGGGGATCTAAGAATTTATAGATTGGGGTGGGAATGCTATGCCCCTACAGTTTTATAATTTACGATTCGCGGTTCTTTTATTGCCAAACGTAAATCAACGTAAACAACGCAATCCAAATCACATCGACAAAATGCCAGAATAGCGAAGTTGCCTCAATGCCATACAAACCCTTATCATATTCTTTGGGAAGAAACGATCGCACTAACATGATTAGCTGCAACAGCACACCTGTGAAAACGTGCAAGCCGTGAAAACCTGTTAGCAAATAGAAACTACCGCCAAACACGCCATCACCAAAGCCAAAGGCTAAACCACTCCATTCCACTGCTTGACCGTACAGGAAATAACTTCCCATCGCGATCGTTAGCAGCCAAAAGGCGCGGAATCCCCAAAGATTATTTTTATGGAGAAACTTTTCGGCGAGATAGATCGTAAAACTGCTGGAAACTAGAACTACGGTATTAATCGCAGGCTCTCGAATTTCTAAGCCTGTTACGCCTACGGGCAGCCAATTGAGGGCAGTAGTTTTATAGACAATATAGGCAATGAAAAAGCTAATGAAGATGACGCTTTCTGAAAGTAGGAAGACCACAAACCCAAACATTCGATTATCGGGATGATCGTGATGGGTGGCTGCGTGGGCAACTTCTAAAATCGGATTAGAACTGTCTATAGAAGTATCAGTTGGTTGCATGGACGCTCTCCAATTTATCAGGATTAGAAACTAAGGGTTCATCTTTGCCATAGCCGTAGGGTTCCGAGATTACAATCGGTAACTCCTCAAAGTTCTCATGGGATGGTGGCGAAGAAATCAGCCATTCCAAACCGATCGCTCGCCAAGGATTTTTAGGAGCTTTCTCGCCCTGTACCCAAGAGCTAACCATATTTAGAATGAAAGGAATTGTCGATACACCCAACAGGAAACCGCCTAAACTGGCGATCACATTCCAGAAGGCAAACTCTGGATCGTAGGAGGCAACACGGCGAGGCATTCCCTGCAAACCGAGGGGATGCATCGGAAAGAAACAGGCATTTGTACCAATAAAGGTGAGGACAAAATGCAACTTCCCTAAACCTTCGGAATACATTCTCCCTGTCATTTTTGGGAACCAGTGATAGAGCGCTGCATAGATGCCCATGACCACTGCGCCATAAATCACATAATGGAAATGTCCAACCACGAAGTAAGTATTGTTCACATGAATATCAACGGGAACCGAAGCAAGCATGATGCCTGTAATTCCTGCGAATACAAACATCACCATCGCGCCTAATCCAAATAGCATCGCTGTATTTAGCTTAATCTTGCCGCCCCAGATCGTCGCCACCCATGCGAAAACCTTGATCCCCGTCGGCACAGAAATCAACATTGTCGTTGCCATAAATAGCATCCGCATCCAATCAGGAGTACCACTGGCAAACATATGATGCACCCACACAATCACACTTAATCCCGTAATAATTAAGGAAGACACCGCCACGACCTTGTAACCAAAGAGAGGCTTACGCGCATAGACAGGGAAAATCTCTGAGAAAATCCCAAACACTGGCAAAGCGATTACATAGACGGCAGGATGGGAATAGAACCAGAAAAAATGTTGAAAGAGAATGGGGTCGCCACCCTTAGCGGGATCAAAGAAACTCGTACCAAAAGTTAAATCCGATAGCAGCATGACTGCGCCTGCGGTCAGGGCTGGCAAGCCAACTAACTGGATGATTTGCGCGGCGAGGACTGTCCACACAAACACAGGCATTTTGAACCAAGTCATGCCCGTAGTTCGCATTCGGAAAATGGTGGTTACAAAGTTAATCGCGCCCATAATCGAAGAAACTCCCGAAATGGCGACAGCAACTAACCAAAGGAACTGACCATTAACAATATTACCCGTAGGATTTTGCAAACTCACTGGCGGATAAGCCCACCATCCTGATTGCGAAGATCCTCCAGGCACAAAGAAGCTTGCCATCAGGATCACGCCAAATACAGGAACCATCCAAAAGGCGATCGCATTTAACTTAGGAAAAGCCATATCACGAGCGCCGATCATCAATGGCACGAGGTAATTTCCTAATCCTAGCAACACAGGAAATGTCCAGAGAAACAGCATGATCGTGCCGTGCATCGTGAACATGGAATTGTAAACGGTGCGATCGACGAGATCCGAGTCAGGGGTAATCAGTTCACCCCTGATCACCATTGCCAACACGCCGCCGATCAAGAAGAAAAAGAAAGAAGTAACAATATACTGAATCCCAATCACTTTATGATCGGTACTAAATCCAAAGAACCTGCGCCAGTCTTCGGGTTGCTCAGACTGGGGGGGAAGATCGGCGATCGCCTCAATAGAAATGTTTGTCATGATTTATCAATTAAAAAGTTTAACGGTTGAATTTCCCTGCTTTTGTTGAATCTAGACGTAAGATTCAGTCTAGTTTTATAGTCTGGTGCAGTGATTTGCTCCGCCTCGTGTTATGGCGGATAGTAATCGACACTTTTTAGAAACTGTTCAACAGATTGTATTTGTGTTGAGCGAAATGGACTGAGAACCAATAGATCCTTATCTCCACTAATAATCAAATCAGCTTTACCGCTAAGCGATAACTCTAAAATCTTGTCATCCTTGGGATCACGGCATTCTTTAACAACATCGATTACTTCAATCAATATTCCTCTATCTATGAAGCTATCCAAAAACTCTTCTCGCTCCTCGTCCGTGATATATTTTCTGAATTTTGCACGACTGAGAACTTCGTCAATTTCTTCTATTAGTTCTAATGAAAATAAAATGTTACCGTTTTGAAGTGCATACCTAATTGCCAAATCGGGCTTACTGCCCTCAAATAGCAAGGAGCTAATAATCACGTTGGTATCAAAAACGTATCTCACTTTACTCATTTAACAAATCACTCAAAACTTCTGGAGTTAATCCTCTAGCCTGTGCTTTACGACTGATATCACTCATAACAGCCTCTAGCGATCGGCGCTTTCTGGCAAATTCTTTCAGCCTCAAGCTAAGAAGAGCGTCAAGCTTTTGACGATCAGCAAAGATAGCTGACTCATAAATCCTTGCCGATTCTGCATCAACACAGATTTTAATTTCTTTGGTTTCCATAAATTTTACCTCCATACTCAATTAGAATAATTCACCACAGGCGGAGCCGCAGGGATAACCGTTGCCCAATTATTCGCGTTGGTGCGTTTTGCATACTCATTGGATGCGCGGTTGTAAGCTACTGTAGGCTCGGAAATGGCAGCATCCGCTAACCATTTTTGATAGGCTTCGGTTGATTCCACTACCACATCGGTTTGCATCGCTGCGAAATAAGTACCGCTATATTGCGAATCTCGCAATCGGTATTTCCCTTCACGAATGGGCGTAAATTCAAAATCAATATCATGCCCAGGGATCACATCTTGCTTCACTCGAAAAGCAGGAATAAACAAGCCATGCAGTACATCTTCGGAATGGAGAACGAGCTTAATTCGGCGATTATTGGGTAAATGTAATTCTGTACTGCTGACATTGCCTGTGCCATTGCCATAGCGAAATTCCCATGACCATTGCCGCGCTAGGACTTGGATTTGTTCGATTTCTTCAGGTTGGGAACCGCTAACTTCAGCCGCCTCTGCGACCATCGCTCCGTGATGCGAATGTTCCATTGGTCCTAAGATCGACATCTGGTCATAGATTTGATAGCTATAGGCCGCAATCCAAATCACTAAAGCAAAGGGAATTGCCGTCCAAATGATTTCTAATTTGACATTGCCCTCAATGTGGGGACCATCACTAAAATCGTATTTCTCGGCGCGTTGAAATAAGATTGAATAGGTCAAAGTGCCAACTACACCGAGGAAAATAAAGGTTCCCAATGTCACCAAAAAGCTAAATAGGTTATCAACTAATACTGATTCAGCCGAAGCTTGGGGCGGAAACCATGTATAGGCGGCCTGCCCCATCCAGAGACTGATCAGGGCGATCGCGATCGCAATCCCACCTAAAGTTAAAATCGTGCGAAGTTTCATGGTTATCCCTATAGTGAATTAAGATCTTGACCCATGCGTAACAGGCGATCGGCGGTGATATGCACCCCAAACTCTGAGGCAAGCTGTGCGCCCAAAGTTCCATGCACAAACATGATCGCGAAGATTACCAATCCTGTTAACAAATAGCTCCACTGCACCTGTTGTCCCATATCCTTGCGCCATAGGAAGCGCTGAAAGCCTCTCCAGACAGTCATTCCCACAATCAGAGCTAATAAAAGGACTCCGCCCACGCCATGCCAGATCATCGTTTCCATTGCCTGAAAACCCCAAGCACTTTTGATGTTCTCATCGGGAGTAGCAAGTAATATTTCATAAAAGCCAGCGCCGACGGTAAAGAACGTGACAATTGATGCGGCGATCATGTTATACCAGCCGACATCAAAGAAATTGGATCTTGCCGCAGGGATCGCCATAAATTTGAATAAGGGCTTTTCTAAAACGAAAAATACGCCCACAAAATCAAATCCGATCGCTACAATAAATAAGCCGAGGGTCAAATGAACAAGATTCGGATGGATGGGAATGCTGTAGGGTAAACCATTCAATCCCAATTGACCATGTAATTGATCGATTAAAGTTGCCATCATTTTAAACTAGCCTCCTTTAAAGCTTCGACTACTGGAACAGTATGCAGTCCATAAACCCACACCAATAAGTCACCTAAATAAACTTGAAATAGAACAATTCCTGTTAATAGTACGCCGACTCCTAAAAAAGATATAGGTAAAGTCTTTGGATCACGCACCCGTAAGACATAGCGCCATCCTGTAATCGCGGCAATAATTCCCGAAAGCGACCAGCCAATGATCGTATGCAGATTTAAAGTCGATTCTACTGAACTATAAGGTTCAGCGAGTCCTGCTTCAATTTGTCCGAAAATAATGGCAATAAATATGGAAATGGTAGCAAAGAAGAAATTCCACCAACTAACTTCATATAAACGTGGATTGCGGGTGAAATAGCCGATCGCATCGCATACTACAGCAAATAACACCATTGCAATTACAAAATGCACCACAATCGGATGAATTGTATCGGGATAAGGTAAGTTATGGTCATTTAAGGGCGGAAGGTATTCCAGCATAGATGTTTTTAGTGGTTTTTCAATGCTTAATGAAGTAATTGAATTTTGTGCAGTGATATTAGGCTAAAGCAATCATCATGAGTCTAGCCTAATGTTCATCCAGATTTAAGGATGTTTTTAAGATTTGAATTTAAAGTCACAAGATTTGGTTTGTGGTTAAAGACTTATGGTTTAAGTCCCAAAAAGAAATCCGATTGGAGGCGATCGCTAGTTTCAGAGTAGACAAAAACCGCACCACCCAATTTATTGATCGCTTTTAGAATTGGTTCAGGAACTTTTGGCTTTTCTGTCTTTTTGTCATCATTTGAAGATTGCTCAGGGTTCGGCATCAAATCCGTTACAAAGATAAGCTGAGCCACTTGTTTGGCAATGGCATTAGCATTCAGATAAAAATAGCCAAAATTTGGTTGAGGCATATCTGCGATCGCATCGCGAAAATCATCGGACTCAATAAGGGCAGGCTTAGGAACTGGAATAAAAGCTGATGCAGTATTTGCCCCTAAAGTGAGTAACAAAGTCTGCCGATCGCGCCATCCATAGGCAAACACACTTTGAGTTTTGCCGCGCTCACTAGGATCAGAAAATTCAAAACTTGTCAATAAAATATTACCCACTTGACGCTTTTTCACTTGAATGAAGTCTTTGTCAAAATTAGCCAAATATTTAGTTAATTTAGTGAGGGCAGCATTCGCAGCGTCAGGTTTTGAGGTGCGGATTAAAGCTCCTACGGTTAGATCCACACCCATTTCTTTAAAAGGAGCGCGATCGCTGGGAAATACCACTAATGCATATTCGCCATCGATCCAAGGGATAACATCCTTCTCAATATCTAGATCTAATCCTGAACCGACAATCAGAGGTGCTAACATTCGCAACCCTTCCACAAAGATCTTGTAACTGGGTTGGAGTTTTGACTCTTCCACAAGCCATTGCCACTGATGATTGAGATTGCGGCTCGTAATCGCTCCATACACATTGAGAGGTAAAAATGATAGAAGCCGATCGCGATTTTCGGTATCCTTGGGCTGTGGCGATCGCACTGCCGAGAAATAACTATTGCTCTGACTCCGCAAACCTTTGGGCGTGACCCATGTAAACAGATCAAAACTACTGTACTGTCCCAAGGTATACTTCAAACCTTGAAGATATTCCGCACGATTAAACCCTGGAATATCAGAAGTCTCAGGTATGTCCGCAGCAAGGAGTTCATAGACTTGTTCTAGCCCTTGACTACTGCCATAGCCTGCAATCAGAGAACGGTTCCACAATGGGTTATTTAGCGATCGCCGAAAAAGTTGATTATCCGCAAGGGATGGTGACGGAGCTTCAGGGTTAACAACAGCATGATCGATCAGCTTTTGCATGGCTGGGAGATCGGAAGCAATTGCGGCAAAGCCACTGGGCAACTTGGCGATAAAAACGCGCTTAAATCCGAAATCTGGTAGTTGAGAGTCGGTAGTTTCCTCAGTTTCATTCTCATCTTCCTGTAATTGCCATCCCAAAACTTCTATATTTTGATATAGAGTTTTAGTGGGTTTGGGCAAATCTAGACCATTTAACTTGTTGATGAAGTTCTCAAATTGCTGATTATCCTTAATCACAGATAGAGACGCAAAGTTAAATACTGCTTCCTTATCGTTGCTACCGAAAACAGCGATCGCTAGTTCTGTTCCTAACCAAGGTTGCATATCCTTAGTTAAGGATATTTGCGAAGATTTACCCACAAAAGCCAGCAATTTATCTATAGCCACAATGGGGCTTTGGGAAGGGACTTGAAACTGTTCAAGAACATCCCAAGAACCTTGGTCTATATCTACAACTAGCAAGCCAATCACATCTTGAGGAACCTGTTTGGCAAGATTTAGAGAACGTTGAACAAAAGTACTCGCTCTTACATTTTGAGAAGTCGGTAACGTACTCGGATTCGTTGAGGCTTGACTGATAACAATAGGGTTAGATGTAGACACCTTACCCATAGAAGTAGCGATCGCGGGTACTGCCGATACACTTGTCGTAACCGCTAAAATTGTGGCAAACAAACTCCTCACGGAACACCTTCTTGAAGATAGATTATATGTACTATAATGCTTTGTTCTTAAACCCTAACTACAAAATCCTTTAAAAACTTTGCAAAGCAAAGTTTTTAAAGGATTTTGTGTGGTTTTTAAAGCTTATGGTAAATTGCAGCCAGAAAGCTTAGCGAGAAATGTTAAATACTGCGACTGGAACTCTTGAGCTTTACTATCTTTAGATTGATGCCAAGAGGCAAGCCACATCGGTGTAGGAAAATGACCATCGGGCGGATTCTGAGAATGGGGCTGATTAGACGCAATCCAAGTAGCATTTTTACGCCAACCGACGCGATCGCTAAAGGCTTGCCAAGCTTTTAGCGCTTTATCTTCTTCAATTACTGCGCCAAAAATATTACTGACTTCATCGGCTGACGTATTTCTAGAAACACCAGTAGAAAAGCTCGTTTCCAAAGACTGTGTGGATATCTCCGCAGGAACTAATTGCAATAGCTGTTGAGAAGCTTTAATTTGATTAGCTTTCTGCGCTAAAACCTGTTCTTGAGCCTGTTTAATTTCCTTGATCAAAATTGGTGCAAGCGTCCGAAATTGATTGTTAGGACTAATCACGGCGGCGCGTACTGATTGAATCATCACTGACCAAGGTACTAGACCAAAGCGATCGCCCATTTCCTGCAACTGAGTACAAATATTGCCAAGATTTTGACGACTTTTAGGACTATCGGGCTGCTTGAATAATTCCAGCATATTCCGTAGTTTTATCGGAACTTCAGACTGGAATAATCCCAACATGGCTCTGGTGTCAATTTTAGGCTCTGATGCCGTAACCGCAAATTTTGGAGTACTGTCTTTCCCTGACACCAAGTTTTGCAAATGCTCTTTTAAATTTGCAAAGATTTGATCGGAACCCGACATAATTCCATCCACTGCATCCTTAGTCAATCCATAGGGGCTTTGCAAAAGTTCTACTAACTCTTGTAATTTATCAAATGCTTGTAAAAAGAGTGTTTGGAGATGTTGATCAACTTGAAAATTATTATTCTCGCGCATCACCTTGAAATAGTCTTCAAAGTTGTGGGCAACATGTTGAATGCTACTAAAGCCCAACATCGCGGCTCCACCCTTAATGGAGTGGGCGGCGCGAAATATCTCATTTACCGCCTCCTGATTCCCCATGATCGATTGCAAATCAAGTAATCCCGATTCGATGGTTTGCAGATGCTCCTTAGCTTCTTCGATGAAGTACATCGTAATCTGCTTTTGCTTATCTTGATCCATGACAATGACCCCTATAATCTCGAAGTTATCTTGAAGTGAATATGATTAAGAACTCGTAGTACAAAGTGTGGCTAATTTTGAATTAGCCTAGAATGGATGACATATAGATTTGATTTTGGGAACTAAATCCATAATGTCCTTGGCTATGTTGTTTCCAAAGACTATCGATAACTTGCAAGACTTCACAAGGAATTTGCTTGATATCCTCTGCGGATAATACGGAGCCAACATTTTTGTTAGCCGCTTTACAGATCACATTCCATGTTTCTTGATTAGCTTCTTGCCACTGACCATTGGCTAGTAAAGTTTGTAGGTTATTGTAGTTAGCTCCTATGCTAGAGGCGGTTGGCGTAGCGATCGCGGCTGGTGCGAAATTACTAGAACGACGGAATCTTAAGGTAATTGCGCCATTACTTTGTCCATCACCAAGCAAAACTGCTTCGCCTGAAGCCGTAAGCTTGATTGCTATTTCGACTTCATCTAGAGTTAGCCCATTCGGTTGACTGACCGTACTTTCATTAGCAAGTTGTTGCACTAGGTTAGCAACTCGCTGAATACTATCTTTCACCTTGCTGGTGCTGATCGATTTGATCGATTCACCATGGCTGCGATCGCCATTTGCCACAAATTCAATTAGTATTTCTTCGCTATTCATGACATCCTTGTTTGGGCTAGTTACTAGATTAGGGTTCTGCTATTTAATAAAGAACCAGTGTTTTTGTGACGCGACTTCGCCACGCCACAAAAAATGGGTAGTTACAGAATTATTTTAGAGCCTTGCTTAAACTATTGTCTTTATCAATGCTCTGCTCATCACTATTATCGTTCCCATTATTGTTAGAGCTATTGTCTCCAGAAATTTCTTCCTGTTGATGGTCGTTATTATGGCGACTGTTGCCATTACTTGCATTAGCATTAACACTGGTATTAGTGACATTTAGCGCATTCGTTACAACTGTTGTTGTACTGTTTAAGACACTTGCATGGTTTTTAGTCGCTGTAATTCTAGCAGCGATCGCTCGTTTTGTTAGTGCTGTATTGTAAGCAGTTGTAATAGCCAACCGATCAACCATGCCAATTACTCGTTTAGGCTGATTGCGATCGACTACGGGCATCTGCCGTAAATCTCTAGTTGCCATACGTTTGAGAGCTTCAGCAAGGGACTCATCGGCAAAGGTGCATAGCACTTCGCGTGTACAAATATTCTGCACGGTCATTTCTTCAAAAAGCTGATCACTGGTGGGAGCAGACAAAATTCGCTTCAGGTCTTGCGTCGTGAGAATACCCTCTAAATGATTGACATCATCTAATACTAAAGCGCTGTGATGATAGCCACTGGTGATGAACTGCGCGGCTTGCAATAAAGGCATCGAATATTTGACCGAGGCAGGGTTGAGGGTCATGACTTCCGCGATTTTGATTTTTTCGAGGACTTCGATATCGGCGGGTAAATCTGACCATTGCATGATCATGCGATCGGTTTTTGATGTATCGCTCTGATCAAGCACCCATGCACATAGCCCTACGGCTGCCATGAGGGGCAGCACGATCCGATAGTCGCGGGTCATTTCAAACAGTAATAATACTGATGTTAAGGGGGCGCGAACTGTCCCTGCCAATACGGCCGCCATGCCGACTAGGGCATAGGCGGGAGAAGCCGCGATCGGGATGGAGTCGGGCAGTAAGTGCGCGATCGCCTGTCCATATAGGCTACCCAGCACCGCGCCTAGAAAAATTGAAGGGGCAAAAATTCCGCCGACAAAACCGCTTGCGGAACTAATGGCAGTTAATAAAAGCTTGATAACTAATAAGATCGCCAGTAGAGGAATTGTGAAAGGCGTATCTTGCAGGATTGATTCGACGGTTTCATAGCCAATGCCGATCGCTTCAGGAAAAGTTAAAGCGATCAGACCCACACATAGTCCACCCATTAATAATTTGACTGGCATGGCGACATTTTGCATAAAGGGCGCGATCGCCCATTCCCCTGCAAAGAATTTCTTCGCCTGTTTAATCGCGCTCGTAAACAATAGTGCTACGACACTAGCCAAAACCCCTAGACCTAGATATAGCGGTAATTCCCAATAACTCCGCACTTCATACACAGGCAAGCTAAAGGCGGGGCGTTCACCGAGGCTAATTTGTGAAACTAGGGCGGAAATTACAGAAGCAATAACGACGACGCTAACATCGGAATTGGGGCTAGATTTACTAGTGCGGTATGAATCGCGTAGCAGTACTTCAAGGGCAAAAAATACCCCTGCGATCGGCGCGTTAAATCCTGCGGCTAAACCTGCGGCTCCCCCTGCACCAATTAGTAGCCGAATCCTTTCGCTAGAAAATTGCAACATTTGCCCCAATATAGAGCCAATGTTGCTACCTAGTTCTACGCTGGGCCCTTCAGGTCCTAGGGAAGCACCTGCGCCTAAAGAAAGTGCTGCTGCAACTGTTTTTAAAGAAGCCTGTGCATAGGGTAACTGCCCCACATCACGGACAACTTGCGCTTTGTCTATAGATTTAGTCTCTAACTGCTCTAGTTTAAAGCGGACAAGGCTAACAACTAGCGCCCCTAACATCGGGATAAATATAATTATCCAAGGTAGGTTTTTACTAAGAGTCACTGCCAACTCATGCCAGTAGATTTCTTGGGCAAATAAAATTAGCTTGCGGAAAAGTGTAACACCAGTGCCGCTAATCAAGCCGACGGCGATCGCCGATACGAGCATAACCGTCTCCGCAGATGGCTGAAGACGGTTTAAGACATTCACCAATAAGCGGGAAAGCGACATGGTGGAGAACTCGATGAGATGAATTTGGGGACAATTCTTGGGAGTTTATTTATGGGTTTATTTTAAATAAACTCTCAAAAATTTATTCTATATTTGCTGCTTCGATTTCTTCAGAGATCTCTAAATCAGAATCTAAATCAGAATCTAAATCAGAATCGGGTTCTAACTCTGAAGTTGAGTCTAACTCTGCGGTAGATCCGTTACGATCGCCATCTGACGGTGTGACAACTGCCACCAAATCAATTTGCTGACGATAATAATCTACACCCTTAACCTGCACCTCTACGCGATCGCCCAAACAATATTGACGACCACTACGGCGACCTACCAACAGCGTGGAGGCTCTTGCCCTTCCTTTGCCATTAATCAATGGGAACTCATACCAGTCATCTTTGAGAGAACTGACATGCACCAAACCTTCCACTAAAAGTGACTCGATCTCGACAAAGAATCCGTAGGATTGCACACTGGTAATAATGCCGTAGAAGTTTCCGCCTGTATGCGATCGCATAAATTCGGCTTTACGCAAACCATCAAGATCGGAAATAGCGCGATGATACAAAGCATCCGACTGATTCAGCTTTGGTAAAACTGCTTCTAAATCTTCAATTAACTGGCGTTCTGTTTCAGGAGGCAATACACTCCAATTCACCTGTCCATGAGCGCTAGAACTGCGTAAATTCACACCATCTTTAATCCGAATGCTGCGGCGATCGCGTCCTTCTTCAAAGACTGTATGTAAAGTGCGTTGAATCAACAAATCTCCATAGTGGTGCTGGGGAAATATTCCATGCACATAGGGATGTTCGAGCAGACCTAACCCAAAATGTAAAGAAGCTGCCATTACATATTCATTGGGTTTAAACATTGACAGCAACAGATATTTGAGAATATCGCGGGTTGCTTCCTGCTCAAGCTGATTGATCTGTTGCAAAATTCCATGCAGATCAGCCACCTGAATTTGTTCGGGCGTTTCTAATTGAGATGAAATACCCATACTTTCTAGTAGCTTGATCCAATCATCCACTTTGCCTTGGTCTGGTGGAACTTGACGTACATAAATGGCAGGAATTGCTAAGAATTGGAGATGTGAAGCGATCGCTTTGTTTGCCAAGATCATTACTTCCGTCACAGTGCCAGAAATCGCCAAAGTTAATGGAATGATCGTTAATCCGCGTACGCCTTCATCGGCTTCTTGAGAAGGAATCTGGGGCAACACCAATCTAATGGCATTGGAACGCTCTTGGAGCAAACTGCCTACCTTTGCAATTAGATGCACCAACTCTTCTACTTCTGTATCAATTTCTTGGCTAGGTGCATCCTCGTCAACCGCCACCTTGCCATCAAGAATCTGCTGCGCTCTCTGATAACTGAGATTAGCCCGCACCAAAATCGCTGAAGGCTGAATCTCGAAGGAAAGCATATTTCCTTCATGATCTAATTTCATCAGCACCGACATTGCGAGATATTCAGGCTGATTAAACACATTCATCTCAGGTAACATCGGCAAAACCGTATCACCCAAGAAAAACGATCGCAGACGCTTGTGGGCTTCTAGATCTAAAGGTGAACCCGCCGTCACATAGGTAGCCACATCAGGAATATGCACACCCAAATCCCATCCAGTTTCATTTTGGGTAATGGAAATCGCGGCGGCGTTGCCGATTCTGACGGTCAAGGTTTTACGCAGATCTAGGCGATGTTTTAAGTCGGCTTTTCTCACGCCCCTAGGCAAGCTTGCTGCTGCCGTTAAAGCCTTGGCACTAAAACGTCTTGGTAAATTATGCTTGCAACATACCAAATCAATATCATTGGTCGATTCCGCGTCGTCTCCCAAAACCTGCAAAATCCGACCCAAGGGCAGATGATTACCTAAGGAAAATCTCACCATTTCCAAATGCACTAATTTTCCATCGGCAACACTCAGATCAGGGGTTTCATCATCTGGTACTAATTCAACTTCAAACAAAAGCCGATCATCAAGGGGAACGGCGCGATAACTACCATCGGTATATTTTACGGTTGACAGTAAAGTTGGATTCGATCGCTCCAGAATTAAGCGGACTTCCCCCTCAGGCGATCGCCGCCTTACCCCATCTTTAGTGACCCGCACCAACACGCGATCGCCATTCCAAGCATTACTTAAACGACTTTCGCGCACATAAATATCCTCAGTACCCTCCACATCTTGGATTGCAAAGCAAAAACCTTTACTGGAACAGCGCAAACGCCCTTCCACTAAACCTTCTTCCTGAATACGGCGGTAACGTCCTTTGTCTTTTTCGAGAATGCCGATCTTTTCGAGAGCGTCAAGGGCTACTTGGAGCTTACGAACACTTTTATTATCGTCACTAATCCCAAGTTTCTTTTCGATCGCTTTGGGCGTAACTAGCTTGTCATCAGAGAAGTTATCTAACAGTTGAGTAATCGAGAATTCCATGAGGCGAAGGTCGAGCGATTGTTTAGGGTGAGCAAATTAGAGCAAGAGAGGGGATACCAAGTAACAGACTACAAACACAAATTTAGAAACACCGACCACCACCGCAAATCATTACAAGTAAGGATTCTATACCTATATTTCGATACCTATATATACCTATATATGGGGAGTGAAACACATATCTCTGTAAGACATACTGAAGAGCTTTCTAAAGATATATGTCTATGGGTATGTATTTAGGTTGTCTAGCAATGGTTCCTTGTAGTGTTTACGAGACTTAGATGGCTTACGAATTTGCAGAGTTAGCTTATATAGGTTTCCCCTACTCATAATATTTTAGCCCAATTACTCCAGCAAATATCGTCACAGAGCAATTTTCTTTAAATCAAAAAACATGAGTTTGGCTAAATCAAGGCTAGAGAGCAGGACTACTAAAACTGCTTTGATGGCGCGATCGCTATCTCTACCTTTGTGCATATGCTGCAAGTAATGCTTTACTGGTTTACTACATATATCGTAAATGCAAAACTAGATGTATCGAGCAGCACTTAACTTTTAGTCGCTAGTGTTGCTATATTTAGAACGGCTATATAGATTAGAATAGTCACATTGTGAGGAATGGTAAATAAAATGTCTAAGTTTTCCAAAAAGAATTATAGTCTAGTCGCCCCAGCCGTAATCTCTGCTGCGGTTGCTGCATCTGCGCTCATTAGTGGTGCTGCTAATGCACAAGCTTCTTCGACTGGGCTGAGTGCTAACCCTATTGCTCAAAACGTTACATCAGTATCTCAACTCAGTGATGTTAAGCCTACTGATTGGGCTTTCACCGCATTGCAATCCTTGGTAGAGCGCTACGGTTGTATCGCTGGCTACCCCGATCGCACCTTCCGTGGCAAACAAGCAACTAGCCGCTACGAGTTTGCTGCTGGTTTGAATGCTTGTATGGACAAGATCAACGAAATTATTTCCGCAGGTCTCGCTGACAAGGTTAGCAAAGAAGACCTCGCAACTTTACAAAAGCTACAAGAAGAGTTCGCTGCTGAACTCGCCACCCTTCGTGGTCGTGTCGATGCTCTTGATGCTAAGACCGCTAAGCTCGAAGCTCAACAGTTCTCCACCACCACCAAACTACGCGGCGAAGCAATTTTCGGTCTGGCTGGTGCTTCTGATAGCAGTGGTATACCTCCAACGAATACAAATGTTGTTTTTCAATATCGTGCTCGTCTTAACCTAGATACCAGCTTCACTGGTAAGGACTTGTTGAGAACTCGTTTACAGGCTTCCAACACCAATGGTGTTGGTAGTATCGCCCCTGCTCTTGGTGTTGCTAACGCTACTCGCTTATCCTATGAAAGTGGTTCAGCAGCTAACAACTTTGAAATCAACCGCTTGTACTACAAGTTCCCAGTTGGCAATGCCTTTACTGCTTACATTGCTCCCATTGGTCAAACAGAGGACATTATCAATCCTTTGAACCCTCTCGAAAGCGATAGTCAAGCTACAATCTCTCGCTTTGGTCGTTTCAGTCCTTTGATCCGCATCGCCTCTGGTAGTGGAACTACTGGTCTAGCGGTTGCAGGTTTTGACTGGAAGCTTTCTGATAAGGTTAATTTCCAAGCTGCCTACAGCGCATCTAATGCTGCTGCTGCAATTGGTAATGGTGGTGTAACTGGTGGTGACACAAAGATTGCGGCTCAGTTTGTACTTAAGCCTTCTGAAAATCTAACCTTTGGTGTTGGCTATGCTAATGCTTACAACGCAGCAAGCGCTAATGCGGCTAGCCTTGGTTCTGGTCTAAATTCAGAGAATGCTGCTGGTCTTGTGGGTACACTTAGCGGGATTAAGAGTAATACTGTTGTTGGCAGCTTGATTTGGGACATCACCAAGAAGTTTACTTTTAACACTTGGGGATCTTGGACTTTTGCTGACTTCATCAACTCTGCTGGTAATGGTTCGGCAACCTACACGAGCTGGTTGGCATCAATTTCTGGTAAGGACTTGTTCAGCGAAGGTGACTTGGCGGCTATTTCCTTTGGTCAGCCTCTCTATATAACCAGTGCTAGTAATTTTGTCGCTAATAGCCCTAGCACCCCTTACCAACTCGAAGCTTTCTATCGCTTCCGTGTTTCTAAGAACATCAGCATCACTCCTGGTGTATTCTTCGTATTCAATCAAGGTAGCAACACCCTCAACGGTACTGCTACTGTTGGTGTAATCCGTACCACCTTCTCCTTCTAGGATTTAGTGTTACCTCATTAAAAAAGGAGAGCCGCTAAGCGGCTCTCCTTTTTTATAGCTATCGCCAGTCTGGTTAGAGTTGCGGCGATGGTTTTAGCGATCGCCTAGATCTTGAAGACTTTGTGTTTTTTGCGGACTCTGTAGCAGATTTTTGTAATTTTTCAATTTGTTTGATACTCAATCCCGTAAATTGAGAGACTAAATCGACAGACACATTAGAAAGCAGCATTTTTAGCGCAATTTGATTTCTTTCTTCAGCCTTGCCTTCAGCCTTGCCTTTAACTTTACCCTCAAGTAAAATATCTTGGTAAATCACTGACTCTTTCATGATTTCGCTCCTTAATAAATGCTGAATCACGTCCTTATTTAATGCTAACCCAGAAATAATTGCAGTTGCAGCGCTGACATTATTTTTTATTTGTCTATCTTCGATATTGTCAATTATTTTTGCTGCTTTTCTGAGAGTTTCGATGGGATCTTCTGTTTTACTTAAGACTGATAAGGGCAGTAATCCTAGATAATTCTGTAAAATATCAGTTGGTTGTTCCCATAGACGAATCACATTAAATTCGTGGTTTAATTTCTGAGAACTAAAACTAGTTTGGTAAACCAAAGGTGAACTAGTCGATTTTAAGTAAATTACAGTTTGATGAATTTCTCTGTTTGGATATTTACCGTAAAGTCTTAACCAATAATTTGCCATCCGATAAGCCATTGTCTCATCAGTTCTAGTCTGAAATTCTAAGTGCAGAATAACTTCTGATGATTCTAGAAATATTACTGAGTCGGCGCGAATTGGTTCTAGAGTAAGTTCCGATGCTTCTAGTTTAGTTAATGAGATTGGTCTACCCAACAACCAACTAGCAAAATCTGAAGGAAATGTCTCGGCTAAGAATTTACAGGTATTGTCATATCCACTCATAGTAAAGATCGCGTTGATTCAGCTACTTGAGGTATTGGATCATTAGCCAGCTTTTCTAAGGCTGCCTTTGCGTCAGCACCACCGAGATGGGCAAGGGATTGAGATACACGATGTCGCACTTGCCAGTCAGGATCATCAGCCAAGGCAATTAAAAGAGGGACTGCTTCAGGATTACCGAGGTCTCCGAGGGAGCCGATCGCCGCAATTTTAACCAAATCGTTAGAGCTTTGTAAGGCTTGGGCGAGGAAATCAAACCCTTGGGGTGCGCCTAGCTCACCGATCGCGGCGACGATACTAAATTGCAGCATCCAGTCATTGGTGGACTCGTAGGCAGTTTCTAGCAGATCAAAAGCTTGGGTAAGTTGTAGAGAACCAAGGGAAGCGGCGGCGGCGGCGCGGACATCCATTTCCGAGTCAACCCGCAGGCGATCGCTTAAAATTTCTAAGGATGTTTCTAAATCAACAGTGCCAACTGTACCGATTTGACTCACGGCATCGTAGCGGATACGGGCATTGGAGTCGATCGCGGCGATCGCTAATAGGATAAATCGCTCGGACATGGGAAGAGAGCGACTAGCATGGATGGTTCTCATCCTTAGACCGATATCATCCGTAGCTAGTTGCTCTCTTAAGGTTTCAAAGGTTTCGCTCACAAGAAAATCTCGCAATTAATACGCTAACGTTTCTAGTGTCTCACGTAAGTAGCTACGCACGAGATCATCAAGAACGCCTTCTTGGGCTACTAAAATTTCTTTAGGTTCACCATGACGAGATCGCTGCCACTTGTCGAATCCTGAACTTGTGGCGATCGCCCGTTTAAGCTCGCTCCAGATTTTAGGATCTTCGGCAGCCTCGCGCAAGGGTAGAGCCAAGTCATTCACTGTTGAGGATGAGTTCATAGAGATTTCCTAAGCTTGTGTAGGGGGTACAAAGATTTGCTGAAATATATTTTTAGTTAAGGGATTTAGTTTAAAAATAAATCAACTATAAATTAACTAATGAATTAACTAAAAAAGATTATTGACTTATTAATATGGATTTTATCACTTCAATAAAGGAGACATAGATTTAGAATTAAATGTATATCTATAGATAGAAATCAATTATCCAAATCATAATGACTACTTCAAATCCTTTTATTGATCCCAAAGTTGCATCGCAGGCTACAGAACTAAATCCAAGTTATGCCATACCTGTTGTACTAGTGCTGGCAAGTATACCGCTTATCTGGGTACAACCGATTGCTGCGGGTATAGTTTCAATTTTGGGATTGTTTCTAGTTTATCAAGCAGCTACGATTCGTTTAGTATTTACTGCGACAGATTTAGAGGTTTATCGATCGCAACAAAAATTCCGTACTTTTCCTTATCATGAATGGCAAGATTGGAAGGTATTTTGGTTTGGTTTTCCAGTTTTGTTTTATTTCAAAGAAGTCAAGAGTATTCATTTCTTGCCTATTTTATTTGATGTAAATGGACTAAGAACTTGTTTGGAAAAATATATTTCTCTCAAGAAAGATTAATTATTTAAGTAGGCAAGGAGCTTAAGCCCCTTGTTCTTCTACAAGCCATTAGAGAGATTTTTAAAAGCGGCGCTTTTAAAAATCTCTCCGTACTACTGAAAGCATTGATAGGCTGGGATGAATTATTTTTTAGGAATTGATTTTGGGACTTCGGGCGTAAGGGCGATCGCAGTTAATGTAAACAATGAGATTGTGGCTATATCCAGATCTGACTATGAAATTCGGGATTGTCAATCATGGCAAAATACGCTGTATGCAGTAATTGATAATTTGCCCCATCACATTAAACAAAATATCCGCAAAATTATCATTAATGGGACTTCAGCAACGGTTTTAATTTGCGATCGCATGGGGAAAGTAATTACTCCACCAATGATTTATAGCGATGCTTGTCAAGCCGAAGTTTTAGAGCAAGTAAAAAAAATTGCATCGCTTCAGCATTCAATTCAGCATTCAGTTTGTAGTGCTACTTCGAGCTTTGCCAAATTAATGTCTTTGCTTGCAAATGAAGAACAAAATCCTTCATTTACAAGCTACAGGGCTTTTCCATCAAATAAGACTGATTCCCCGCCAAAGGCGGGGAATCAGTCCCTATATTTCCTACATCAAGCTGATTGGTTAGGTTATTTGCTGCACGGCAATCTCGGTATTAGCGATTATCACAATGCTCTCAAGTTGGGTTACGATCCCCAAGCTTTGACTTATCCTGATTGGCTCAAGAATTGGAATTTACAATATCCTAATTTAGTTTTGCCAGAGGTCTTTGCACCAAGTACAACGGTGGGCAAAATTCAAGTAAATATAGCCATAAAACTAGGTTTACCCCTAGATTGCGAAATCGGTGCTGGTACGACGGATAGTAATGCGGCTTTTCTCGCTTGTATCGGTACTACTTCCCCAAAAGTTGGTACAGCCGTAACATCCCTCGGATCAACGATGGTGTTAAAGGTTTTAAGCGATCGCCCCGTCAATAATTCCCAATATGGTATTTACAGCCATCGCTTTGAGCATCCAGAATTGGGCTGTTTGTGGCTAGTGGGTGGAGCCTCGAATGTGGGTGGGGCAGTGTTGCGACAATTTTTTAGCGATCGGGAATTGCGGGAACTCAGCGATCGCCTTAATCCTGATCTTCCCAGTCCCCTTGATTATTATCCTTTACCAAAAATCGGCGATCGCTTTCCGATTAATGATCCTAATTTACAGCCACGCTTAGAACCGCGTCCCGATGATCCCGTCAAATTTTTGCATGGCTTATTGGAAAGCATGGCAAGAATTGAGGCGCGAGGCTATCAAATTTTGCAAGAATTAGGGGCTTCACCAATTCAACAAATTTATACCGCAGGGGGTGGGGCGCAAAATCAAGTCTGGACAAAAATCCGCGATCGGCACTTAAAAACATTAAGCAAAACATCAGAACAAATTCTTATACAAAAATCCGTACAAACTGAAGCGGCGTATGGTGCTGCGTTATTAGCTAAAATATCCCTATGATTACCCCACTCAAGCGCAAAAATTTTGATGAACTGATTCCTGCTGTTCCCACCTCTGAGCAGTATCAATACTATTCGGGCAACGGGCAGAATGTATTTCGGCGCGTTGCCATTTCGATCGCCAGTGTGATTATTTTCACGATTCTCTATAACCGTGTGCATGAAAATAATCCTAGTAGTTTTGCCGCCTTGGCAATGTTTGTCTGTGCGGCATTGGGGGGACTTTATTGGATGCTCGAACCTGTGGCTTTAGCGAGTATTCGCAATGCAAAGTTGCGCCGCTTTGCCTATTGTGGATTTTGGCAAGCGGAAGTGTTGGATGTGTATGTCTCTCAGGAAGTTTTGGCAAGGGAAGAAAAGGTAAATTCACGGGGGAGAATGGATGTTAGCTATGATGCTGAAAGCTTCTTAAATATTGAGCTTGGGGATGAGACGGAGTTTGTGACGACTTTACGCTTACCGATGAAGCGGGAACTCAAGAGGATTCGTCCAGAGCAGACTGTATATATGTTGCTATTTTCTAACGATCGCCGCTTTGGTCGTGTTAGCCGTCAAACCTCGGATGCTTATATTCCGCAATACAATCTTTGGGTTGGTGATTATCCCTATTTGCGCCGTGATACTTTTGTTGATCTCACTAAATATATGGTTAAGCGATCGCAAAAAGTAACGAGATAAAGGCAAAAACTTCGTTTTTACCTTTATCTCAAACTGCGATCCCAAACCTTAAGAAACTTGGAATATGTGCGCTATGTCACCGCTACCCATGAGACGATCCCATACTCTGAGATCATGAATTGACAAAGATCGTAATTATTTGTAGGTAAAAACAATGTTAAGTATTCAAGCACACAAAACTAATCCAAATAACCTGCGAAATCAAGCCGAACAATTAACTTGTATTTATCGTAACGAAAGCACAATGATTCAAATTGTGCGAATATCTCAGCCTAATAGTGATTTTCTGGAAAGATCAGTTTTGCCGAATCAATATATTCGCTTTTCTACATCAGTAAATGCCCTATTAGAAGTGTATGAAAGTATTATGTCTGGCTTAGTTCATGCCGATACGATTCCTTGCTCTCAACTAGCTCTCCACACAGGCATAGATAAATCAATTAATTCTCTCAATGCAAAAGTGATTCATCCGTAAAATCAAGAACTAAAGTTCTTGGCTCAAAGCTAAAGTCAGTTAAAACTGACTGAAATATTTCTTAAAATTATTCTTAACCTGTTTCAACGGGTTTTAGCTTTAAGCCATGAGATTGATCTCATGGCTTATCCTAGATCGTCGCGTCCCGAAAAAAACTACAATAACAACCAATAAGTAGCTAGGCGCAATCAAA